>DHXL01000416.1:0-2111 GCA_002415335.1 Oxalobacteraceae bacterium UBA5157 | reverse complement strand
TACCAGATCATCAAGGCCGACAACGGCGATGCCTGGATTGCGGTGCGCGACAAGAAGCTGGCACCGCCGCAAATCTCTGCAGAAGTCTTGCGCAAGATGAAGAAGACCGCCGAAGATTATCTCGGCGAAACGGTGTCCGAAGCCGTCATCACGGTACCCGCCTATTTCAATGATTCGCAGCGCCAGGCAACCAAGGACGCCGGCCGCATCGCCGGTCTCGACGTCAAGCGCATCATCAACGAACCGACCGCGGCGGCACTGGCTTTCGGGCTCGACAAGAGCGGCAAGGGCGACCGCAAGATTGCGGTGTACGACCTGGGCGGCGGCACCTTCGATATCTCGATCATCGAGATCGCCGATGTCGAGGGCGAGATGCAATTCGAAGTGCTGTCGACCAACGGCGATACCTTCCTCGGCGGTGAAGATTTCGATCAACGCATCATCGATTTCATCATCGAAGAATTCAGGAAGATCAACGGCATCGATCTCGGCAAGGACGCGATCGCACTGCAGCGCATCAAGAGCGCCGCCGAGCGTGCCAAGATCGAGCTGTCGTCGACCCAGCAAACGGAAATCAACGAGCCGTACCTCGCGATGGCGAACGGCGCGCCGGTGCATATGAACCTGAAGCTGACGCGCGCCAAGCTGGAATCGCTGGTCGAAGATCTGATTCAGAAGACGATCGAACCGTGCCGCATTGCACTCAAGGATGCCGGCATGGAGATCGGCAAGATCAACGACGTGATCCTGGTCGGCGGCATGACCCGTATGCCGAAGGTGCAGGAGAAGGTCAAGGAATTCTTCGGCAGGGAGCCGCGCAAGGACGTGAATCCGGACGAAGCGGTCGCGGTCGGTGCGGCGATCCAGGGTTCGGTCCTGACCGGCGAGCGCAAGGACTTGCTGCTGCTGGACGTGACGCCGTTGTCCCTGGGCATCGAGACGCTGGGCGGCGTGATGACCAAGATGATCCAGAAGAATACGACGATCCCGACCAAGTTCAGCGAGGTGTTTTCGACTGCGGACGACAACCAGGCGGCCGTGATCGTCAAGGTCTATCAGGGCGAGCGTGAGATGGTCGCGGGCAACAAGCTGCTCGGCGAATTCAATCTGGTCGGCATCCCGCCGGCGGCGCGCGGCACGCCGCAGATCGAAGTGACGTTTGACATCGACGCCAACGGCATTCTCCATGTCAATGCAAAGGACAAGGCGACCGGCAAGGAAAACAAGATCACGATCAAGGCCAATTCCGGCTTGAACGAGGCGGAAATCCAGAAGATGGTGCGCGATGCCGAGGCCAACGCGGCCGAAGACAAACGCACCAAGGAACTGGTGGAAAGCCGCAACCGGGGCGATGCGCTGGTGCACTCGACCCGGAAGTCGGTGGCTGAGTATGGCGACAAACTCGAGGGCGGTGAGAAAGAGAAGATCGAGGCGGCCATCCGTGATCTGGAAAGCGCCTTGAAAGAGAACGACAAGTCGGTGATCGATTCCAGGATCGCCACTTTGTCGGCCGCGGCTCAGAAAATGGGCGAGAAAATGTATGCCGCGAGCCAGGCGCAACAAGCCGCAAGCGCTACCGCCGGCGCGGGCGAAACGGAAACGCACGCCGCCCAGAGCGATGACGTTTTGGATGCCGAGTTCAAGGAAGTCAAACGATAGCACCGCGAAGCGAGGCCGCGCACAATCGCGGCCTTGCGCGGCTGCCGGCTCGCGATTTCAAAGGCGGGAAAGATCGCCGGCCGCGCGGTTCTCGTGCCCGCTTCACAGGCGCTCGATCAAGTGCGGGCCGTTGTTCCTGGCATTGCCCACTGCGACAGCTAGTGCCAGCGATCCGGCTCGGCGGTCAACTGTCCGCCCTTGCGCTCGCGGAACGTCCAGTGCTTGGCGCCCGGCACCGCGTTGTAATTCCCGATCCGCTTTGTCGGCAAGTCAATCGGCGGGCCGCCCCAGTGGGCGAGCATCGCGTAATAGTACGGCGAGTCCGATTGCGCGATTCGTCCGCACATGTGGCGACTCCGGTGTTCATGTTCGATGGCCGACTTGGCTCTTGGTTCAGTACAACGGCGATTTACTCTGACGCGAGCGGGCATCGGGATAGGGGCGACCAGTAT
>DHXL01000067.1:7736-8106 GCA_002415335.1 Oxalobacteraceae bacterium UBA5157 | reverse complement strand
GTTCGAGGTGATAAAAGAAAATAGGCGGTGTTCGATCTTATTCCATTTGCTGGTGCCGGGAGGGAAATGACAGACCGAGATACATAGTCCGGTTTGATCGGCAAGCTTCTGCAACTCCAGTTTCCACAGCCGCAATCGTGATCCGTTGCTTCCCCCGCCGTCGGCAGTGATCAGAATCTTTGCCGCATCCGGATAAATCTTCTTTCCTTCATACCGCCACCAACCACGAATCGAGGCCACCGCAAATTCTCCAGTGTCATGGTCAGTGCCGACGTTGACAAAGCCGGCATTGCGTCCGATGTCGTAAATCCCATAGGGATAGGCACGAGGCACTTCCGGGCTGGGGAAGTCGTGACCTTGCACTTTGGTC
>DHXL01000067.1:1659-7502 GCA_002415335.1 Oxalobacteraceae bacterium UBA5157 | reverse complement strand
CCTTGCGCCATGCATTTTTTAACGGCAGCATTGATGTGCTGAAACTGCGCATCGCGGTCGGGATGGTCAGCGCCTTCCTCGGTCTTCCGATTGCTCTGCAAACTATAGTTCAGATCGTGAAGAATCTGCGCGACCTTCACATGGCTTACCGGATGTTTTTTTCTTTCAAGTTGCTTAGCAATCGCCCGCGTGCTTTTACAAATCCATCGAAGCGGAGACTCTGGATCGCCGCGTGTTTGGCAATCAATCAATTCTTCCAAGGCATCCAGCAGGCGCGGATCGGAAACCGTGATGGCCTTGCGTCCAGCTCCGGAGCGACGCACGCGGCCTTTCGAGGGTAATACCCCATCTTGAATTTCGCTGATCCCTTTGGCGATGGCCCGGCGCGACAATCCGCATGCACGATGCACTATAGAGACGCCTCCATAGCCCAAACTCACCGCTTCATTGGCGGCCATGATACGCCGCATCCGCTCGTCCAAAAGCGGCCACACAGCTCGAAATTTCTGTCTCAACTCGGGCAAGGTATTCATGTCATAGAAGCATACTACAACATCTATAAGTTGATACCTTTATTTATTAACAAAGCATTACGTCCTGCACTCTCGATTTTCGATTTCAGCCCAACGCGGCCCACAAACTTTATTCCAAAACCCGCAACCAGTTGCTGTTAAAAACTATCACGGCTACACTACCTATCTGCATCCGCGCCAGTAATATAAACGATCTCTTTATTCAATCAAAATTGCGATAGCACTGGCATATATGAGCAACGACGTACAGCAATATAAACTTCGCACGGTAGATATCATTGTATATCCGGGCTTTAAGGCTCTGGAAGCGATTGGGCCATTGAAGGTTTTTGACTATACCAACAGCTGTTTGCATCAGCGTAACTTAGCAGGCGGATATGAGGTTGCTATCGCCTCATCAAAAACCGGCATGATTCCATCTGATACGCTGATGTCGCTGCAAGCGACCAAGGCGATCAGCATGTTTGCATTGCCGGATCTCGCCCTGATTGTCGGTGCGCACGATATTGAGAAAGCTCTGCAAGATTCCCCCGAAATTGTCGAATGGGTTACAAATGCAGCGCCTAAAATAAGTCGGCTGGCAGCATTATGTACCGGAAGTTTCTTTTTGGCAGAAGGTGGGGCGCTCAATGGTCGGCGGGCCACAACGCATTGGAATTTTGCGGAACGCTTGCGCAAAAAATACCCCGGGGTAAAAGTGGATGCCGATGCCATTTTTATCCGCGAGGGCAATATCTGGACCTCTGCCGGTGTGACTGCCGGAATGGATTTGGCATTGGCGATCGTGGAAGAGGATTTTGGCCGTGAAATAGCGCTCGAAGTGGCGCGCGACCTGGTGATCTATTTGAAAAGACCAGGCGGTCAATCTCAGTTCAGTGTCCATCTTTCCAGTCAGATGACTACCCATCCAACGGTACGCGAGTTACAGAGCTGGATCATGTCGAACCTCGACGGCGATCTGAACATCCCCAAACTGGCGGCCCGGCTAGCGATGAGCGAAAGGAATTTCGCCAGAGTGTTTCATCGGGAAACAGCCGAAAGCCCGGCGGGTTTTATAGAAAGGGCCCGCTTTGAAGTTGCCCGGCGCCTGTTGGAGGAAAACAAATCTCCGTTGAAACTGATTGCCTTGAAGACAGGCTTTCGAACTGAAGAAAAAATGCGTCGTGTATTCCAGAAAAAGATAGGCGTAACGCCCAAGGTATATCGTGAGCGTTTTTCAACCACTCTATGAGCATGCCGGTCCTACAATGCTTTCGAAGACTTCACGGTTGCGATGCTACCGGACCGGCACGCTGCATCAGTTACTGCAATACCCCGTTTGCGTTAGCCGTGTGCGTAGCGATCGCATCCATCAGCGCTGGGGACAAGCAATCGTAAGGGGGCAGCCCAAGTTCTACCAACCTTGCCCTGACTGCGCCCATGTTATGGGGGCTTGCACCTGATTCGATTATCGATGAAACAAATGCTGCGAATTTCGGAGGTGCCCAGCCATTCTCGTTTGATCGCTCCGTGTGAATAAAATCGAGCCCACAGAACGGATGTTCTTTATTTTCGATGCGACCATACATGTGGACACCGCACTCTTTACAAGCATGCCGTTGAATCGTCGCATTCGAATCCACTATCGCCAGCTTGTCTTCGTTTGCGATGACGCTGACGTTATCACGCGATACCACTGCAACCTGCGAGAACAAAGCTCCTTCCGGTTTCCAGCACTTCGTACAACCACACACATGATTGTGCGAGCACTGTCCTTTGACCGCCACCTCAACCTTGTGCGTCGAGCAGGCGCAAGAAAGCGTCCCGCCGGAAAAAGCCGCAGCCACTGGCTTCACTCTGTTATCAACCGCGGGATGTATATTGACTACATCATTCATGAAATTTCTCCTTGAGGATTTTATGTTTAAACGGCTTGTGAATAACTGGGATGGAAATGATCAATACCGTTACCGAGCGGCCCCATTTAATTTTCGATGGTGAAATTGAATATGTTCTTCGACGAATGTCGAAATAAAGTAATAACTGTGATCGTAGTCGGCATGCCTGCGCAATTCCAAGGGCTGTTGCGCTTTTTGGCAGGCTGCTTCGAACGCCTGCGGAAACAATTGATTCGGCAGAAATTTGTCGTTCAGCCCTTGGTCAATCAGGATGCCGCTTGGAAATGGCGTGTTCCTTTGTTCCATCAGTGCACTGGCATCGTATTGCAGCCATTCCTCTTGCTTGCTGCCCAGATACGCAGAGAATGCCTTCACGCCCCAAGGGCATTGGCTCGGTGCGCATACCGGCGCAAATGCCGATACTGTTTTAAAAAGAGCTGGATTGCGCAGTGCCAGGACAAGCGCCCCATGCCCGCCCATTGAGTGTCCGGTAATGCCGATACTGGAAGGCTGCACCGGGAATTCCCGCACAATCAATTCGTACAGCTCCAGCACGTAGCTGTACATACGGTAATGTTTGTTCCATGGCGCTTCTGTCGCATCGAGATAGAAACCCGCTCCGACGCCGAAATCCCAGCTGTCTGCCTCACCCGGAAGATTGGCACCGCGTGGGCTGGTATCGGGCGCAATCAGTATCAGGCCCTGCTGCGCCGCGCTACGCTGGGCGCCCGCCTTGGTCATGAACGTTTCTTCCGTGCAAGTCAGCCCGGCCAGGTAAAACAGGGCGGGAACCTTCCCTGCCCGCGCTTGCGGTGGCAGAAATACCGAAAACCGCATCGGTAAGCCGATCTCTTCGGAATGATGACTATAGAACCGCTGTGCCCCTCCAAAACATGCGTGTTCGCTGATCAATTCAAGCATGGCGCAGCCGTTCAATACAGCACGACGGAACGAATCGATTCGCCGCTTTTCATCAGATCAAAGCCCTCGTTGATGCGCTCAAGCGGCAAAGTGTGGGTAATCAAATCATCGATATTCAATTTTCCGTCCATGTACCAGTCAACAATTTTCGGTACATCGGTACGCCCGCGTGCTCCGCCAAAAGCCGATCCTTTCCATTCACGACCGGTGACCAGTTGAAATGGGCGGGTGCTAATTTCCTGTCCGGCAGCGGCAACGCCAATGATAAACGACTGGCCCCAGCCCTTATGGCAACACTCAAGCGCCTGACGCATGGTGGTGACGTTACCAATACATTCGAAGGAGTAATCGGCCCCGCCATCGGTCAACTGGATGATGTGATCAATGACATTTTCAACTTCTTTCGGATTCACGAAATCTGTCATGCCGAACTTGCGCGCCATTTCGATTCGTCTAGGATTGATGTCGACCCCGATGATCTTGTTGGCGCCCACCATCTTCGCACCTTGAATCACGTTCAAACCAATGCCGCCCAGTCCGAACACGACCACATTCGCGCCGGCTTCCACTTTGGCGGAAAAAACCACGGCACCGACACCGGTCGTTACGCCGCAACCGATGTAGCATGCCTTGTCGAAGGGCGCATCCTCACGGATCTTGGCCAGCGCGATTTCCGGAACAACGATGTAATTGGAGAAGGTCGAGGTTCCCATATAGTGATAAATGGGCTTGCCATCGATAGAGAAGCGCGAGGTGCCATCCGGCATCAAGCCGCGGCCCTGGGTCGAGCGGATGGCTTGACAAAGATTGGTCTTGCGTGACAGGCAGAACTTGCATTGGCGGCATTCCGGGGTATACAGCGGAATTACATGATCGTCTTTTTTAAGCGAGGAAACACCAGGGCCAACTTCTACTACAATACCTGCGCCTTCGTGCCCAAGGATCGAGGGAAAGATGCCTTCCGGATCGGCACCTGACAGCGTGTAATAATCGGTATGGCAGATTCCGGTCGCCTTTAACTCGACCAGCACTTCGCCAGCCCTTGGCCCCGCCAGGTCAACTTCTTCAATCGTGAGCGGTGCACCGGCCTTCCATGCGATTGCGGCTTTTGTTTTCATCAGTTCAACTCCGTAATATTCAATAAACGTATTCTGCTGCCCGAAAAAGGAGGCAAATGAAAACCTGATGAATTTTGGCTGAAAATGCGGCAATTACGTCCGTATTTGCGTCCGTGGGGTGATTAAACACTAGCAGCTTTCCGCGTCACGGACATCGAGATCCGTCAACAGTAAGCGCGAAATTAACCCCACTTTCTGCTATTTAATTTGGCCGTGCAAAATCATGATTCGATAAAAATGAGGAGTGATAGCGATGCAAAAAGAAGATCGTTTCCATACAACCAGTTAACGGAAGAAGGAGGCCGCCACGAAGGTTATTCGAATTGGCGTAGATTCGGCAAAAAATGTCTTTCAACTCCGGACCGCTCGGTGGGTTATCATTTTCGACACCTGAAAGACTTTTTAACGAAGTTCGGCGTATCAAGGGGAGTGCCATCATGATCGTGCGTGACCGTCCGTCCGGGCTGAGCCTGTTTTTCGTGATACGAGGATCGGTTTTACCGAGCATCTGGAAAGTGCTGCTCGTGAACATTGCCGTTGCTGTTGCGGTGACTGTAGCCCATGGCGATCTATTCGATTTGAAGATTACCCTGACCGCCATTCCCTTCACTTTGATCGGCCTGCCTCTCGCTATTTTCTTGGGATTTCGAAATAACGCAGCCTATGACCGCTATTGGGAAGGCCGCAAGCTTTGGGGAAACCTAGTAACGAATGCCCAGAACTTGAGCCGGCAATGCCAAAACCTGATTCGGCAGTCAGAGCCCTTTAATGCAAACCTTGGTTTAACCGATGTACGGGTCAGGATGATCTACCGTTCGATCGCTTATGCACATGCGCTGCGGCATCGATTGCGCAATACTAAGGAAGGCAGCGATTTGAAGGGGCTCCTTCGGGAAGGAGAGTGGGGGCAGATGCAGCAGGCGACGAATAAGCCGAACTTTCTAATGCTGCAAACGGGAGCAGATCTGGGGCAATGCGTCAAGGAAGGTCGAATCGATGGGTGTTTGGCTGCAGTCATTGAAAATACATTGTCCTCAATGGTAGCAGTAGGCATCGGTTGTGAACGTATTAAAACCACCCCAATCCCGTTTTCTTATACCCTGCTATTGCATCGCACGGCATATCTTTATTGTTTTCTCCTTCCTTTCGGGTTAATCGATACTATCGGCTTCATGACGCCCTTTGTGGTGGCAATTGTCTCCTATACATTTTTTGGCTTGGATAAGCTTGGCGACGAGATTGAAGAACCCTTCGGCCTGCTCGAAAATGACTTGCCGCTTGACTCTCTATGTCGGACGATCGAAATCAATCTGCGAGAGTCCATCGGCGACACGACCATGCCGCCACCCCTAGTCCCCGTGAATTACCGCCTAATGTAAAAATTGGCGAATCGT
>DHXL01000067.1:1278-1403 GCA_002415335.1 Oxalobacteraceae bacterium UBA5157 | reverse complement strand
CTGCACCGCACCCGATAGCTTTGCCACACTCATGGCCGCCCCCACCGTGCTCTGATCTTTACCCAGAACTTTTTCTGCTGGACACGGGTAGTTGTGTCGCGTGCACCATCATGACCCGCCACATG
>DHXL01000067.1:681-961 GCA_002415335.1 Oxalobacteraceae bacterium UBA5157 | reverse complement strand
CATGACCCGCCACATGGCACAGATGTCATCGAGGCGTTGTAGACCAAGCCATAGAGTTTGCGAGCCCGGTTCGCCATCACCTTTGCGTCCGAGGAAGCCGCCCAGAGTATGCATCGTACGGGGGGGAGAGACGGATGTTCCGTCAGAAAAGCAGCAACTGGAGCTCACGGTCGTTTTGTGTAGTTGTATTGAAATAACTCGGGAAGGTCTGAAGCCCGCCAGCGTGAGAAACTGGCGATGGGCAATGACCGGGAGACTTGTTGAGTAGCCACAACTGGAT
>DHXL01000067.1:0-478 GCA_002415335.1 Oxalobacteraceae bacterium UBA5157 | reverse complement strand
GGTCGAAAGACGGGAGCAGGATGCTATTCGAAGCATTGCTGTTCATGTGAGATGCCACGTCGGGATGACGTTGTCAGAGCTATCGTACCTACTGTGCGGGGTGAGAGCCGCGCAGTGCTGGCAGGGATGCCAACGAATGGGAGTATTGAATCGAGGTCCATGAACTGTTTTTCATGTTTATTGTTTCAGCCCCCGGTTTTCGGACCGGGGGCTCCTTACCCTTAGCGGGCCAGTTGGCCACGGGTTCCGCTCCGGGGTTTTGATTTGATGCTAAACGTGTCGGTGCCATTGCCGCCGGTCTGCGCCAGTACATCATTGTCGGCATCCTTCCCGCCCCTCACTTGAATCTCGAAATACCGTCAAAAAAACCAACCGCCACCACGTGACCTGCATAGGTCGTTGCCGTTGAGCCCTGCCTTTTTTCATACAACACGAAACCCAAATTCGAAGACAAAAATATATTTTCGAAAACGTATAA
>DHXL01000353.1:17348-20826 GCA_002415335.1 Oxalobacteraceae bacterium UBA5157 | reverse complement strand
GGCGTGCATCTGACCGTGGTTGAAATGGGCGAACGCATGGTGCCGCGCATGATGGGTGAAGGCGCCGGCACCCTGATCCGGCGCTGGTGCGAAGCCAAAGGCGTGACAGTACAGACCGGCACCCGGGTCGAGTCGATCATCGAACAACGTGACGGCGCCGACCCGCCGCTGCGGCTACGGCTGTCCAACGGCGAGTTGCTGGATGCCGACCTGGTCATCTCGGCCACCGGCGTCAGGCCCAACATCGGTTTCCTCGAACGGAGCGGGATTCGCTGCCTGCAGGGCATCCTGGTCGACGATACGATGCAAAGCTCGGTAGCCGGCATCTATGCGGCCGGCGATTGCGCGAAAGCCTTCGATCACGTGACCGGCCACACCATCGTCTCGGCGATTCAGCCGAATGCCGCCAGTCAAGCCTATTGTGCCGGGATGAACATGGCCGGCCGGCATGCCTTGCAGCCCGGCGTGACACAGATCAATGTGCTCGATACGCTCGGCCTGGTGTCGGTCTCGTTCGGCCAGTGGCATGGTGTGCCGGGCGGACAGCGGGTCGAAGTGACCGATGCGGATGCGTTCCGGCATGTGCGACTCGAATTCGACGGCGACGCACTGATCGGAGCCAATGCGATCGGCTTGACCGAGCATGTCGGCATGCTGCGTGGGTTGATCGAGTCGAGGGTCAAGCTGGGCCCCTGGAAAGACGTGCTGCTCGCCGATCCGACGCGGCTGGCGGACGCCTATATCGCCAGTGTCATGCCGCAGCAAACGCGGCGTGGAGCATGAAGATTACGCTCAAGCTTTTTGCCACGCTGAGCGATTATCTGCCGACCGAACGCAGGTATAACGCGATCGCGCTCGAGATCGACCCGCACACCACCATCGGCGATCTGGTAGCCCGCTTTCATCTGCCGTCAAACCTGGTGCATCTGGTGCTGGTCAATGGCGTCTACATCGAGCGGGGCCAACGCGCGGCACGCACCTTGCAGGATGGTGACGTGCTGGCGATCTGGCCGCCGGTGGCTGGCGGATGACGACGGTCAGCACGACGTGCCCCCCCGTTCGGTGAAATCATGTCTTGGCGGACAGCAGCGCAACAACGGCATCTGGGTTTTCGACCTCGACAATCAACTGCTCGTAATCTTCATCATCCAAGTCGATGACCACCGCGTTGTCTGGATTGCGCACGTCCCAGAAAATACGCTTTCCGTCCACGTGAAACGTGCCGGCGCTCAGCAATGGGAGATCGCTTCCGGGAACCCGCCAACCCTTCAAGTCGAGAACGGCAGCCGGATCTATACGGGCGCCGTGGATATGCTCGCGAGGTATCTCCAATCGACTCGTAAGGGTCCAGAGTTTATGCAGCCCAATGACGTTGAAGACAAGATCATTGCCTTCCTCTATGACTTCGACCATCGCAATCTCTCCTTACTGTCTGCCGCCTCACGCAGGGTCAGCGATGGAGTAATCTTTTGCACCATCCGCCGTCCGTCACATTAAGCAAGATCAAGCCGATCAAACTACCCTCGCCCGTCACCTTACCAGTATAGCAATCACCAAAAAATAAACTATAAGCTGGCGTCGCCGGTACGTTCGGCCAGCGGAAACCATCAATCAACATGCGGGCGCAGCGCGCCGGGGATGCCTTGACGTGTGATCCCGCCACTTTCCAACCAGCGGTGGGTTTTTTCCGCGGCACGTTCGATCAACTCATTGGCCCGTGAAAAATCGTAGGGAGATACTGCCAGCGGACACAATGGCGGTACCGTCATGACGGCAACCCGGCCCGCGAGCTTTTCCAGGTCACGAATCAATTGATGAGCGATAAGCATGTTTAGCGCGTGCAACGCATTGGCAATGACGCTGGCGGGTGGCGCCTCCAATGAACACGCATATCCGGTGGGAAGCACGATCAGCGTGGTTGCTCCCAAATCCACTGCCGTCATGATCGGTGTATTGCTCGCGATGGCGCCGTCGATAAGATAGCGTCGGTCGACAAGTATCGGCGGGAACACCGCCGGGATCGCGCAGCTGGCGAGGATCGCATCCACTGCTGAACCGGATGACAGCAGCACCGATGCCCCGCTCATCAGTTCGGTGGCGACGATATGCACCGGTATCACGGCCTTGTCGAGTTCCCGGTAGGGCAAGTGGCGCTCGATGAGCTGACGCAATCCATCGGAGTCCACCAGGGAAGCCGTATGGGAAAAAAATCCGGCAATATGCCCCCAAGTCACTGGAAACACTTCGCGCCGTTTGAGGCCGGTCCAAATGTTTTCCAGCCGTGCCACACCTGCGGCAGTGGGATCACCAGCGAAATAGGCACAGTTGATTGCGCCCACCGATGAACCCACCACGAAGTCCGGTCGCAGGCCGTATGCCACCAGCCCACGTAACATCCCGACCTGAATCGCGCCGAAGCTGCCACCGCCTGCGAAAACAAAGGCAGTTTTTCCTGTCGTATTGTTTGCCATTCGGTACGCCCTCCTTCCATGGTCCCCATCTGGAGACTTACCGTGGCGCGACGATTGCCCGGCCCGCCGCTGCACTCTGTCAGCGATGCACTTGCAGTTGGGCGTTCCGGCTGCGCGCCGCCAGCGCACGGATCATCACGCTTTCCAGGCTGACCGGGCGGATGCCGAGCTCCGGTGCAACCGGTCCACTCAGCACATTGTCCAACCGCATCGAGTCCAGGTTGTCGCGCGACATCATCGCCTCGCCGGGCATATGCTCGAGTATCACCGCCATCAGCCGTGCCAGCGCATCAGGCAGCGCCAGCACCGGACGCGGATGGCCCGAGGCGCGGCCGGCGAAGCGCACCAGCGCTTCCAGCGTGTAGATTTCTGGCCCGCCCAATTCATAGGCACGGCCAATCGTGCTCGGCGTGGTCATCGCATTGGTGAAGGCCTCGGCCACGTCCTGCACGAACACGGGCTGAAATCTCGCCTGCGCGCAGGCTAGCGGCACCACCGGTGCCATCTTCTGCATCTGGGCAAACAGGTTGAGGAAGTGGTCGTCAGGGCCGAACACGACCGAGGGTCGGAAGATGGTCCAGTCCAGCCCACTTTCGCGTACGACCTTTTCGCCGTCGCCCTTGCTGCGCAGGTACATCGACGGGCCGGCGCTATCCGCGCCGAGCGCGCTCATATGCAACAGGCGGCGCAGGCCGGTGCGCTGGCAGGACGCCACCACGCGCCGCGGCAAGTCGACGTGCGCGGCGGCAAAGGCGGCGCCGTACGGTTCGGCCCGCTCGCCATGCAGCACACCGACAAGGTTGACCACGATGCCATCACTGCCCAGCGAAGCGGTCGCCCGATCGAGCGCGGCGTCGTCGGCTGGATCCAGCTCGACCACCTCGACGCGCGGCAGCAACAGCAAGTCCCGGGCGTGTACGGCGTTGCGCGTGCCGACCAGGATGCGCTCCGGATCGATTAGCTGTTCGATGATGGGGTGAGGTTCCAGCCGCACGCTGGGGTCTGTG
>DHXL01000353.1:7512-17023 GCA_002415335.1 Oxalobacteraceae bacterium UBA5157 | reverse complement strand
TGGTTGGCCATGCCGGGAAGCTTGATCTCGCCGTGCAACGGCTTGTCGCTCACGCACAGCAAAGTGCCATACGGTACGCGAAAACGAAAGCCGTTGGCGGCAATCGTCGCGCTCTCCATATCCAGCGCAATCGCGCGGCTCTGGCTGAAGCGGCGCTCCGGGGTGCGCTGCGGCAGCAGCTCCCAGTTGCGGTTATCGGTACTCGCCACGGTGCCGGTGCGCATGATGCGCTTCAAGTCGTAACCGGTGAACTGGGTCACATCCGCGACCGCCGCTTCGAGCGCGACTTGCACCTCGGCCAACGGCGGAATCGGCACCCATAGCGGCAAATCCTCATCGAGCACATGGTCTTCGCGCACATAACCGTGCGCCAATACGTAGTCGCCCAACTGCTGCGTGTTGCGCAGCCCGGCACAGTGACCCAGCATCAACCACGCATGCGGACGCAACACCGCGATATGGTCGGTGATCGTCTTGGCATTGGCGGGTCCGACGCCGATGTTGACCATCGTGATGCCGCTGCCGTCGCTACGCACCAGATGATAGCCGGGCATTTGCGGCAGATGCGGCGGCGCGACGCCCAAATCATCGCCCGGCTGCACGGCTTGGCCGACGCGTCGCTTGATCAGGTTGCCGGGCTCGATGAAGGCGATATAGTGGTCTTCATCGGCCGCTGCCTGCGGGTCGGGGGCGCGGCTCATGATTGCATGCCCGAGCCGAATGAATTCGTCGATGTAAAACTGGTAGTTGGTAAACAGCACGAAATTCTGGAAGTGCTCGGGCCCGCTGCCGGTGTAGTGACGCAGCCGCTGCAACGAATAATCGACCCGCGGCGCGGTGAACAGCGACAGCGGCTGCGCCTCGCCGGGCGCCGCCTCATACGTGCCGTTGGCGATGCCGTCGTCCATCGCGGCCAGGTCGGGCAAGTCGAACAGGTCGCGCATCGACATGCGCCGCTCGGCACTCATGCTGCCTTCGATGTGGTCGGTCTGGGCAAAGGAAAAATGAACCGGAATCGGCTGCGCGCTGGTACCGACCTCCAGCTGCATCAGCTGATTGCGTCCATGATTTTTCAGCAACAGGCGAAACTGCTCCTGATAGTAATTTGCGAACAGGTCCGGTCGCGTCAGCGTGGTCTCGAATGTGCCGGGGCCGGCCACGAAGCCGTACGAGAGGCGCGAATCGGCGCGCGCCACCGTATCGGTATGCACGCGCACAAACGGATAGCATGCCCGCACGCGTTGCGAGAAGCTTTCGCCGCCGACGAAACGTTGCAAGTGATCGCGCAAGTGGCTGATGCTGCCGTCGTAAATCGCACGCACCTGCTCCAGTGCCGCGGCAGGATCGTCAAAACGGGCGGGTGCAACGAAATGGGGATTAAGCAAAGTGTGGCTCCAGGGTTAGACAAATGGCGGGCAGCGTGCTGAAGAGCGGGGAGGCCAATGCCGATTCATTTTGAACGTAAAACAACATTATGAATCCCTTCTACGGAGAAGCAATATTTATGTTCGTTAGCGTACAGAACGAATAGCAGTTTTTCTATAAATTTGTGTAGGTCAAGAAACAATTTTCCTGAATTGCCTGGGTCAACACATCGGCCAATGCCGGTGAGAACGACTGGCTTGATGAAGTCTGCATACTTTAACGTTACACCACACGATTTTCACCACTGAAAAGGACTTACCATGAAAAATATTCGCGCTCTTCTCGTCGCTGTTTCGGCACTTGCATTCATCAGCGTTGCACAGGCCCAACCTCCCGGTGCGCCAGATCCTACTCCCGCACCGGCTGCTGCTCCTGCGGTGACAGATGGTGCTGCCAGCGCGCCCTACTCCGGCGATCCGCTGGTACAAAAACGTCAATCGGACGGCGTCGCCAAACATGCATACAAGGCCCGCAAGAAAGCCGCGAAAAGGAAAATGAAAGCAACAAAGAAGGAAGCGAAAGCCGATTTGAAAGCCGAGAAGACCGAATCAACCGAAGCCCGCGATAAAGCCATGGCTGGAGAGGCGGCATCGAAGTAAGTCACGCCAGGGCCGGCCGCCAGTCGCGCCGCTGACATGTGCTGCAGGTCGGCCCTGCCCCTTTGACGCAGCGGCATGAATCCCGGTTCTCGGATTCATGTCCGCGCACCTGCCGATCCATCGGTCCAGCCAATCCCGAATTCCATACGCGATTTCTGTGACAGCACCGTATCAGATGCTGACGGCGGCTTGAATATTGGGAGCTGCGCCGTGACATACCAAAAATTAAGGTTCAGATTCAACTGGAACGGAATGGCAATGGACAAACATTTCTGGTCAAGCGCGTTGCGCCAAATCAAATGGCTCATGGTGATGGGCGCAGTCACCGGGGCGAGCGCCGTCATGGCGCAGTCGGATCCGGTCGCGACACTGCGCGCAAAATACGCCTCCCTGGATCAACAGCTTCAGCACAATCAATTCAAACGTCCGCTGGTTCTGAATTCCAGCGAAACACCGAACCGGGTGACTGGCGACGTCTACGCGATCGTCGACTATCCATTTGACGCGGTGAATGCCGGCTTGAACGATCCGGATCACTGGTGCGATGTCATGATCATGCACCTCAACACAAAATATTGTCATACGATACCGGGGTCATCGGGGATGGCGCTGCGCGTCAATATCGGCAAGAAGACACCGGAAAAACTGGCCGATGCGGCGCGCGTCGATTTTGACTACCGCGTAGCTGCCATGTCTCCGGAGTATCTGGAAATCACGCTCAAAGCCAAGGATGGACCGCTCGGCACCAGCGACTACCATATCCTGCTCGAGGCAGTGGCGATACCCGATGGCAAGACATTCTTGCATCTGACCTATTCGTACGCAATGAATTTTGCCGGACGACTGGCGATGCAAACGTATCTTGGCACGGTCGGCAGCGATAAAGTCGGGTTCACCGTGACTGGCAATCGCGCCGATGGCCGGCCTCGGTATATCGGCGGAATGCGCGGTCTGGTGGAGCGCAACACAATGCGTTATTACCTTGCGATCAATACGTTTTTAGCGTCCGCCAATATGGCGCCGGCGGCGCAGCCCGAGAAGCGCTTCCAGGCATGGTTTACGGCTTCGGAACGCTATCCGCGCCAGCTACATGAGATGGATCGCGACGAATATATCGAGATGAAGCGAGCCGAATATTCACGGCAGCAATCCGTATACTAATACGCCATGCGGGCACGTAACGCGCGCTCTGCGAGTACCACGGCGGAGGTCTCAGGTGCAAAGGAGCGTCTCCATCGCGGGCCGCTTGCATGAAATAAAAATGGCGCGACACCGATACGGTCGTCGCGCCATTTTTGTTTTGCAATCGCTACGGGCAGCCCTGATTCAGTCCCGCGCCGTTGTCCTTGATCGTCATGATGCTGGTCGCGGATGCGCCCAGGTTGTCCAATACGGTCACCGTGACATCATAGGTACCGCCAATCACGTACGTTCCATCGGATGTCACGGGGTTAATACATCGGTTGCCCGTGACCGCGCCCACTCCGACGGTCAGCGTCGACCCCGCAATCGAGACGCTCGATACGGTCAGGTCGCTGCTAAGCGCACGATACGGACCCGTGCCGCCATAGATGTTGAAGACGATCGCGTCCGTGGAATTTTCCCCTACCGTGACGACGGTTGGCGCCATCGTCAACAGCGAACCGGAAGTGGCGCCGGCGCCGACCGTCACCTCAATTTTGACGGAAGCCCCTTTCGCGTCCAGAACGTCAATTTCCGCCGAACCGGCTGCGACGCCGACAATATGCAAGCTGCTGTCGGAAATGGTCACCGCCGCCACACTGACATTGCTGCTGGTGGCCGTATAGACCGGGGTGCCGCCGCCGATGCTGTAACTCACTGCGCCGCTTGCGCCGACGGCGATCGCGATCGCGCCTGGCGCGCTGGTGAACAGCGCATTGCCGGACGCAATGCCCACCGTGCCGGCGCCACCGCCGCAAGCGGCCATCAGTGTTGTGCACAACGCGACAACACAGAGTCGGGCAAAATGGATAAGCGAAAAGTCTCTTGAAGGGGAGGTCATGTTTTTTTGCCCGGATCGATATTTGCCGCTATTATCGCGTCGAAAGCGGATTTGCCACAATTTCCGAAGAAATAAAGATAAGGTCGTTCTTTCACACTGCAAAGTGCCGGCGCTCGGCTTCGGCGGCTTTGGCGACTCCGCATTTCGCGGTGTAACGTCATGGAACAGACCGATCTTGAACCATAATGTCTGCGTGAAATCCCGCCGCCCTCGCTTCTGCCACCCGGCCGGGCGGGCGCCGATTGGCGCTAATCCCCACACTTAAGCGGCACACTATGACGAATACCGCTCTGCGATTCGAGAACCTCGTTAAATGCTATGACAAGAAGAAAACCGTACTTCAGGGACTAAGCCTGCATATCGCCAAAGGGGAGTTCTTTGGCCTGGTCGGGATGAACGGCGCCGGCAAGACGACGCTGATCAAATGCCTGCTCGATTTCTGCGCAGCCGATTCAGGAACGATCGAAATCTTTGGTATCAGCAATCGCCTGACGCAGGCACGCGCACCGCTGGCCTTCTTGCCGGAACGCTTTATGCCGCCCTACTACCTGACCGGCATGGATTTTCTGAAATACATGTTAAAACTGCAAGCCATGCCTTATGACGGCGCAGAGGTAGAAGCGCTGTTGCAGGGACTCGACCTCGAAGCCGCCGCCCTTACCCGCCCGGTGCGCTCCTATTCCAAGGGGATGACCCAAAAGCTCGGCCTGGCCGCCTGTTTTCTGGCGCGCAAGGATTTATATGTCCTCGATGAACCGATGAGTGGCCTCGATCCCAAGGCGCGTGCGCTGCTCAAGGCCCGCTTGCAGGACTTGCGGACGCGTGGATGCACGCTATTCTTCAGTTCCCACGCGCTGGCAGACGTCGAGGAAATTTGCGACCGGATGGCCGTTCTCCATGAGGGTCAGTTACGTTTCGTCGGCTCCCCGGACGAGTGTCGCCGGCGTTACGAGGCTGACACATTGGAACAGGCTTATATGCGATGCATCGCTTGAGCCATCGGCGTTGTTGTTCTTGTCTTTCTTCCCGGCAGCGGATGTGCTTATAATCCACGCTGGCCAACAGCCCTGAAGACCTCATGTATCTCTCCCATTTCGGCCTGAACCAATCTCCCTTCAGCATCACGCCGAACCCCACATTTTTCTATGCCGGCAGCAAGCGCGGAGCCATCCTCGAGGCGCTGATTTATGCGGTCGCGCACGGCGAAGGAATCATCAAGGTCACCGGGGAGGTCGGCAGCGGCAAGACCATGCTGTGCCGCATGCTGGAAGGCCTGTTGCCGTCCAATGTCGAAGTGATCTATTTGGTTAACCCGACCCTGAGCCGCGACGATGTCGTGTATGCGATCGCGGGCGAGCTGGGCCTTGCCACGGACGGGAAACGCCCCGACGAGGTGATTCGACTGCTGCAACATGATCTGATCGCCAAGCACGCCGAGGGCAAGCAAGTCGTGCTGCTGGTGGAAGAGGCACAGGCCATGCCATTGGACACGCTGGAAGAAATCAGGTTGTTTTCAAATCTCGAAACGGCGCATCACAAACTGTTGCAGATCGTATTGTTCGGGCAACCCGAGCTGGATGAGAGTCTGAGCTTGCCGCGTATGCGTCAATTAAAGGAGCGCATTACCCATAGTTTCAAGATACCGCCTCTGGTGCCGACCCTTCTGCCCGAATTTCTGATGTTTCGCATGCGCGCCGCCGGTTACCACGGACCGGATATTTTTACCAAGAGTGCGATCCAGCTCATGGCATCGGTATCGGAGGGAATCATCCGGCGCGTCAGTATCCTTGCCGACAAATCGCTGCTCGCGGCGTTCGCCGACAACACGCATACGATCAACGCGAAGCATGTGAAAGCGGCGGTTCAGGACAGCGAGTTCTCCAGCACATCGGCGCCTGGGCCGTACCGCACGCTCGCGATTGTCCTGGGTCTGTCGGCGACGGTATTGGTCTCCGCAGGACTCGGCTGGCAAGATTTCTGGATGCACGAAAAAAGCATACCGCCGGTACGGCCCGCGTCGGCACCTGCCGCCAGGGCCTCTTCGGCGAGCGCCGTGACAATCGTCGCGCCAACCACCTCGCGGACCTCGCCGGCCTTGCAGACCGCGCCGGCTTCGTCGATCGCGCCGACCATGGCAACCTCGACCGCGGTGGAATCGGCGCGCACAATCAGCACCCCGACCGAATCGGCGGCGAGACGGCCGGAGGAAAACCCTGCGGCAGCAGCGAGCGGCGATCCGGCACGGACATCGGTCACGTTGTCGCAGCGCCTGACACTGTCAAAAGAGTGGTTAAGCACCGAGGCGCCAGAACATTACAGTATTCAGATCACACTGATGACGGCAGACAAGCGCACCCAGATTGAACGATTCCTGCAAAAGACGCAGGGCGAAATCGGCGCGGAAAACTTGCACATGTACCCGAGCCGCGTGGCCGGCGTGCCTCGCTTCGGGGTCGTCTATGGCAGTTTTGCTACGCGTGCCGAGGCACAGGCGAAACGTGTCGAACTGGCCGATCAATGGGGTTACCGACCGCAATTGCGCACCATCACCGGCATCAGGGATGAAATCAAACGCTCACGCAGCGATGACCTCTGGCCGCAATAGCACGCAGGCGGCACGACAATGCTGCGCCGCACAGTTGCGTTTTGAGCATTTCTTGAGGAATTACATGAAATCTTGAGCCTAACTTCGTGGTTCTAGCTTAAAATTCCCATGCATTAACTCATGCTAGACAGGCGGCGCTCGTTGCAAAAATTAATGATCAAACCCGCTGCCACTCTTTTCTGTTGCGCCCTGCTGTCGGCCTGCGGTACACAGCCGATCGCGCCGTCACCAAGCCATATCGCGCAGCCATTGCACGCCGCCGGCAGCATTCCGGAACCTGTAAGGCAAAGCGCGACGCTGCGTCCGCCCAAGCCGACACCGAAGGTGGAGACCTACAGCGTCACGGTGTACAAGGTGCCGGTGCAGTCGCTGCTGTTTGCATTGGCGCGCGACGCCAAGATCAACGTCGATATCCACCCGGGCATCGAGGGCGAAGTCACGCTGAATGCGCTTGATCAGACTTTGCCGCAACTGCTTAGCCGCATCAGCAAGCAAGTGGACATGCGTTACGAGATGGATGGGCCAAATTTGGTGGTATTGCCGGATACGCCATTCTTACGCAACTACCGTATCGACTACGTGAATGTGGCGCGCGATACGACCAGCAAGGTGAGCATAGCGACACAGATATCCACCACCGGCTCGGGGACGGGTGGCGGCTCGGGCGACAACAATTCCACGACCACGGTTTCGAACACGTCCAATAATCGCTTCTGGGAAGTCCTTGAAAAGAACATCAAGGATATTCTCAGAGAAGAGGACAAGCTGGTTGTCAAATCCCGTTCCGAGAGCACCGACCAAAGGCAATCGAATCGGGATGAACAAGCCGTCAACCGAGGCGGCGCCGCAACCGGCAATCAACAACCGAACGGCAGCCCGCAGCAAGCCGGCGCAAACCCACCGGTCAGTCCGAACCAGCAGGTTTCGGAAAATGAGCGCGCCGCGAATGTGATCGTCAACGCAGAAACCGGGCTGATCGCGGTACGTGCGACCGCGCGCCAGCACGAGAAAGTTCAGCAATTTCTCGATATCGTCATGTCCAGCGCCAAGCGCCAGGTGCTGATCGAAGCGACCGTGATTGAAGTCCAGCTTAACGACAATTACCAGCAAGGCATCAACTGGTCGAGCCTGCGCACCAGCGATGCCGAAGGGCCCAGCTTTTCGCAGGGACAGGTTGGCGGAACCGCGCTGCCGTCGGGCGTCAACCCCGGCAATTCGCCCGGCCTGTTTTCATTCAATTTTCTCAAGCCGCTGACCAAGCTCGGCAATATTTCCGCGACGGTCCAGTTGCTCGAATCTTTCGGCAAGGTCAAGGTATTGTCGAGCCCCAAGATCAGTGTGCTGAACAATCAGACCGCACTGCTCAAGGTGGTCGACAACCGCGTTTATTTCACCATCACGTCCACCACGCAGGCCGGATCCGCCGGCATCGCGCCAATCACGACCTATGCGTCCGAATTACATACCGTACCGGTCGGTTTTGTCATGAGCGTGACGCCACAGATTGCCGAAAGTGACGAAGTCACGATCAACGTCCGGCCGAGCATTTCCCGTATCGTCGGCTTCGTGCAGGATCCGAACCCTGCCTTGGCGAATTCCGTCGTCCCGGTCGTCAGCAGCGTCCCGATCATCCAGACCCGGGAGATGGAATCGATCCTCAAGGTGGCCAACGGGCAGATTGCGGTGATGGGCGGATTGATGCAGGACACCGTCAACAATTTGAAGGACGAGATCCCCGGCGCAAGCAAACTTCCCATCATCGGCGATGCCCTCGGTTACAAGAACGAAACGACCGGCAAATCCGAGCTCGTGATCTTCCTGCGCCCGATCGTCGTCAAAGACGCGAGTATCAACGGCGACTACAAGGGCTATCGCTATTTGCTGCCGAACGATACGCCGCTCAATGCCGACCCATATATCGAGCCGGTTCCGGTGAGCGGCTCGGGCAAGAACGGAGCCGGCGCATCATGAGTCTGTTGATGCAGGCGTTAAAGAAAGCCGAGCACGCAAAGCAAAAGCAAGCTGGCGCATCGACAGAAAAAAGCGCCGCCCTGGAGGAGGCGCTTTCGCTATCACCCAAGGAAGTAGCGCCGGCCGGAGCTACGGAAGCGGGGCAGGCGCAAGAGCCCGGCGAATTCACCGAACCGGTGAAGGCGGAACTGCAGATGTCCGACTTCAATTTTTCGCCCGACGCCGAACTGCAAGGCGGCGAGCCGAACGCCACGCCGCTGCCGAATGCGCCGCTGCCGGTGGAACCAATTACCGGCGCTCAAGACTCGACGCAAGAAGAATTGCATGAGCCCGAAATTCTGGTCCGGCAGGCTTCGGTCGCCGCCGCATTAGCCGAGAGCGACCGCCTCGCGACGAAAAATAGCAATCGTCCGATGTCGCCAAAGCGCGAACCGATGCAGCATCACGATACGGCACAGGCCGAGAAAAGAATCGCAAGCGCACAACAGCAAGCGAAGACGGTATTTGCCTCCAAGCAGCCAGCCGACAAGCGTCGCACGGCCCTCATCGCCGGTGCCGCCCTTGCCGCCTGCGTCATGCTGGCCGGAGCCGGGTATGTCTATTGGCAAATCAGCGGCCCCAGCGCGAGCGGATTATTCCCCAGCGCGCCGGCGCCTCAGCCTGCGCCGTTCGTGCCAGCCACGGCACCCGCGCCAGCAGACGCGTCGGCCCCCGTCAATGGCAGCAGTGCGACTGAACCGCCTGCGTCAGCCATGAAATCCGCCGCCAGCCCGGCTCCCGCGGCACAGGAAACATCCGCTGCGTCCACGCCCGAGCCGGTGCACGCAACCGCAACGACCGCCGCCCGCTCGCCGGCACGGGACACACGCCCATCCAGCGCGCCGAAAA
>DHXL01000353.1:0-7389 GCA_002415335.1 Oxalobacteraceae bacterium UBA5157 | reverse complement strand
CGCCCATCCAGCGCGCCGAAAATTGAAACGCCAGCCGCGACGCCAAGTCCGTCCGCCCAGGCGATTCAAATCCGCCACAGCAGCGGCGGCAATCAGATCAATCCCTCGCTGGTGGGCGCCTATCACTCATTCATTTCGGGCGATGCAGCGGCGGCGCGCCGGCAGTACCAGGACGTCTTGCGCAAGGAACCAAACAACCGCGATGCCTTGCTTGGCCTGGCCGCGATTGCGCTCAACCAGCACCAGACCGCGCAGGCCGGCGCGCTCTATGCCAAGTTGCTGGAGCTCGATCCGGCCGACCCCGATGCGATCGCGGGAATGAGCGGCTTGCAGCATGGCGACCCGCTGCAAAGCGAAAGCGAACTGAAGAAGAGCCTGGCGCAAAATCCACAGTCCGGTGCCGTCTTGTTCGCGCTCGGCAACCTGTATGCCCAGCAATCGCGCTGGGCCGAAGCGCAGCAGATTTACTTCCGTGCGTTCGCCAGCGCACCGCAAAATCCGGATTTTGCGTTCAATCTGGCGATTAGCCTCGACCGCTTGAATCAGGCCCGGCTGGCGCAAGAATATTATCAGCGCGCGCTGGTGCTGGCTCAGAAAAGCCCAGGTAACTTTAACCGTAGCAGCGTGCAAATCCGCATCAAGGAACTGCAGGCTGCCGCCGACAACTGAGGCGCGCCTGCAATCGACATAGCGTGGTTTCGCGATAGGTTTCAGGCCGCCATCTTCACTCATGAATGCATACCATCCTTAAGCCATGGCAGAAAAACCGAAACTTCCGCTAGGCAAGCTGCTGATCCAGAAAGGCGTCATCAGCGAAGATCAGTTGCGCATCGCGTTGATGGAGCAAAAACGCAGCGGCGATCCGCTCGGCAAACTGTTGATTGCACTGGGCTTCGTCACCGAAGCGACGGTGCGCGAGGCGTTGAGCGAAAATCTCAACCAACAGAGTACCGATCTCACCGGCATCCTCGCCGACGCCAACGCAATCCGGATGATTCCCAAGGACATCGCCAAGCGCTACCGGGTATTCCCGATGGTGTATGACAAGAATGCACGCACGCTAATGCTGGCAATGTCCGACACCGCGAATATCGTGGCGCTGGATCAAATCAACGCGATGTTAGCCAAGGACACGACGGTGCTGCCGATGTTGGCCAGCGATTCGGAAATCACGAAGGCAATTGACCAGTATTACGGTTTCGAGCTGTCGATCGACGGCATCCTGCAGGAAATTGAAACGGGCGAGATCAATTACCAAAGCCTGCAAGCCGTATCGGACGAATACAGCCAGCCGCTGGTGCGTTTGATGGATGCCATTCTGGCTGACGCCGTGCAGCGCAATGCTTCCGATATCCATTTCGAACCGGAACAGTTCTTTCTGCGGATTCGCTACCGGATCGACGGCATACTGCGCCAGATTCGCAGCCTGCATAAAATGTACTGGCCGGCCATGGTGGTGCGCCTGAAGGTCATGAGCAACATGAACATTGCCGAAATGCGCGCACCGCAGGATGGCCGGATCGCGATCAGCTTCTCGGGGCGGCAGATCGATTTTCGCGCTTCGGCGCAGCCGACGACGCACGGCGAGAACTTCGTGCTGCGTATTCTCGACCGCCAAAAGGGGCTGGTGCCGCTCGACAATCTCGGTCTGGACGACCACGAGCTGACCCTGCTCAAACTGATGATCGCGCGCCCTGAAGGCATTATCCTGGTCACCGGCCCGACCGGCAGCGGCAAGACGACCACGCTGTACTCGATCCTGAATCACGTCAACACGGAGAGCGTCAATATCATGACGCTGGAAGATCCGGTCGAATACCCGATGCCGATGATCCGTCAAACCTCGGTCAACGAATCCGCCAAAATGGGTTTTGCCAGCGGCATCCGCTCGATGATGCGGCAGGACCCGGACATCATTCTGGTCGGCGAAATTCGCGACACCGAGACCGCGGAGATGGCCTTCAGTGCCGCGATGACCGGGCATCAGGTGTATTCGACCCTGCACACCAACTCGGCCATAGGCGCCATTCCGCGCCTGCTCGATATCGGCATCTTGCCCGACCTGATGGCCGGCAATATCATCGGCGTGATTGCGCAGCGACTGGTGCGCAGGCTGTGCGAACACTGCAGGGAAGGCTTTCAACCGGACCAGCTGGAACGGATGCTGCTCGGCCTGAAAAGCGATGATCCACCGGTGACGATTTACCGCGCGACCGGCTGCGACCACTGCGACTATCAGGGATACAAGGGCCGTCTGAGCATCATGGAGCTGCTGAAAGTGAACACGGAACTCGACGATCTGATTGCGCGGCGCGCAACCGCGCGCGAATTGCGCAGTGCGGCCCTGGCGAGCGGCTTTCGTCCTCTGGTCGAAGACGCGGTGCGCCGCGTGATTGAAGGAGCGACTTCGCTCGACGAAATTTCGCGGGTCGTGGATCTAACGGGCAGGCTGACCTGATGACGATGTACGCATACCAGTCGATGGATGCCGGCGGAAAAACGGTCCGCGGCAGCATGGATGCGACAAATCTGCCCGACCTCGAAATGCGTCTGAAGCGCATGGATCTGGACCTGATCGATTGCAAGATCGAAACGCCGAAAACCTTTTCGCTGCGCAAAGGCAAAGTCAGTCGCAAGGATCTGATCAACTTCTGCTTCCACATGGAACAGATGACCGCCGCCGGCGTACCGATTCTGGATGGACTGGCCGACCTGCGCGACAGCACCGACAATCCGCGCTTCCGTGAAGTCACTGCCGACCTGATCGAAAATATCGAAGGCGGTTCGCAGCTGTCGGAAGCGCTGGAACGCTATCCCCTCGTCTTCAACAAGACGTTTACCAGTCTGATTACGGCCGGTGAAAATAGCGGGCAGCTTTCGGAAGTCTTCAAGAGCCTGAGCGATAGCCTGAAGTGGCAGGACGAGCTCACCGCACAAACCAAGAAGATCCTGCTGTATCCGGTGTTTGTCGGCACCATCGTACTGGGCGTGACGTTCTTTCTGATGATTTACCTGGTGCCGCAACTGACCGGCTTCATCAAGAATATGGGGCAGGAATTGCCCATGCATACCAAGGTGCTGATATTCGTGTCGAACATTTTCATCCACTATTGGTACGTGATGCTCGCATTGCCGGTCGTGACCTGGATCGGCGCCACGCTGTTGCTCAAGCATAGCGCCCGCGCGCGCTACAAAGCCGACGAGTACAAACTGCGCGTGTGGATGATTGGGCCGGTCCTGCACAAGATTATCCTGGCGCGGTTTGTCACATTTTTTGCGCTGATGTATGCGTCAGGGATCACGATTCTTGACTGCATCCGCCTGTCCGAGGAAATCGTCAACAATGAAGTGATTGAAACTGGACTGCGCCGCGCCGGCCAATTGATGTCGGAGGGACAAGGCGTTGCCGCAGCATTCGAGAGCACCGGCATTTTCCCGGCTCTGATCATCCGCATGCTCAAGGTCGGCGAGGCGACCGGATCGCTCGACACGGCGCTGCGCAATGTCAGCTATTTTTACAATCGCGATATCAAGGAAATGATCGAAAAAGTGCAGGCCTTGATCGAACCTGTCATGACAGTCGTGCTTGGACTTCTGCTCGGCTGGATCATGATGTCGGTGCTTGGCCCGATCTACGACACGATCAGCAAGATGAAGACCTAGATGGCCAAGCATTTATTCTATCTGACCAATAATCAGCTCACTGCGTCCATTTGGGACAAGGGCGTCCTTGCCGAGGGTCGGACCTTCGATCATTATGAAACCGGCTGGCTCCAGTTTTCGGCGTACCTGGATGGCCACCGCGAGCTCGATGCGTTCGTGCTGACGGATCTTATCGAAGAGGATTTTCAGCGCGAAAATGTGCCTCATGTTGCAGGCGGCGCACGCCAGAAGATGCTCCAGCGGCGTCTTGCCAACTTGTATCGCGACACGCCGTATCGCCAGGCCAGCCAGCAGGGACGCGAACCGGACGGCAGACGGGATGACCGCATGCTGTTCAGCGCGCTGACCAATGCGGAACTGCTCAAACCCTGGCTCGCCGCGCTGAAAAAAAAGAGCGTGGTGGTCGCCGGTATTTATTCGGTCGCGCTGCTAAGCACGCTGGCCTTCCAGAAATTCGGCCTGGGCAAGCAAGCTGCCCTGCTGGTGACGCACCAATCCAGCGGTTTGCGGCAAAGCTTTTTTCAGGACGGCTATCTTCGCTTCAGCCGGCTGACCCCGATGACGGCGTGGACGCCGGTGGCAATCGCCGAGATCGCCAAAGCGGAGATGGCCAAAACGCAGCAGTTCCTGGCAAGTACGCGCATGTTGGCGCGCGGCGCACCGATCGACATCGTCGTGGTAATCGATGCCGAAACGGTGCGGCAACTGATGCCGCTCTGCCCTGACACGGACGGCATGAACCACCATTACATCGATCTGAATGAGGCTTCGCAGCTGCTGGGCCTGAAAAGGCGCGCCGACCTGAAGCTGTGCGATCCGCTATTTCTAGGCCTGCTTGGCAGCAAACGGGTGGCTAGCCACTACGCCACGTTTGAACAGACCCGTTTCCGCACCATGGCGCAGACGCGCGTTGCCTTCAACGCATTGAGTGTGATCACGATTGCGAGCGGGGTGATCCTGACGGCCGGAAACGTACTGGACACGTTTCATGCCGCCAACAAGGCGCGTCAGGCGGAATTCGAAACGAGAGGAGCGATTGCACGGCATCAAGCCCTCATCACGAGCATGCCGGTCACCGTGACCAATCCGCACGACATGAAATCCGCTGTCGACCTGGAGCAAATGATTGCGCACAATGCGCCGGCGCCGACCATGCTCATCGCCGCCATCAGCCACGCGCTCGATGCGCTGCCGCAGATCAGGATCGACGAAATCAACTGGCAGGTGAGCGATGTCGATGGCGCCGCTACCGACCCGGCTGCCGCGGCGCCAGTCCCGCCGGTTGCGGCCGTCGACGCGGCACCATCGGCAGCGCTGATTGGCGTGCCGAAAAAACCATTTGAAATCGTGACGCTTGAAGGGGAAGTCGTGCCGTTCAAGAACGATTACCGGACCGCACTTGAGAGCATTAACCGGCTGACTGTCGACTTACGCAAGAACAAGCACATACAGGTCGACATAACCCGGCCGCCGCTCGACGTCCGCCCCAGCGCCAAGCTGGAGAGCCAGGCCGGCAACGACGAAGGCCTGAGCAAGCCGCGCTTCAGCCTGAAGCTGGCCTGGAGGCCTTGATATGGCGCAAAATCCGATTCAGCCGGCCAAGCAAAGCCCGCCTGCAGCAAAGGACGCCGGATTATCCCGATCGTTTTTCCGCGATGATTTTCCGCTCATTCGCAAAGCCGGCATCTTGCTTGGCGCCAGCATTGCCGTCAGCGCGGCACTGGTCGCCGGCACTGGATTGCTGCTATCCAAACAGCAGGCGAACCTAGCCTTGGCGGAAACGCATCTGCAGCAAGCGCAAGGACAATACAAACAAGCCGAAAACGAAATGAATGAAATCCGCGAATTCCAGCCGAGGTATGAGCAGCTGGTCCGGCGCGGATTTGTCGGCGAAGAAAAGCGGCTGGATGCCGTGGAACAAATCCGGCACATCCAGGAAGATCGCAAGCTGTTCCCGCTCAGCTACGAGATCTCTCCGCAGCAGCCGTTCCAGGTCGATCCTTCGGTGCAAACCGGCGAACTGGAACTGCGTGGCAGCAAGATCACATTGCACATGAGCCTGCTGCACGAGATGGACCTGTTCAATTTCCTGAGCGACTTGAGCACCAAGGGGCTGTTCGCGCCGCAGACGTGCGATATCACGGCGGCCGATTCCGCCAGTGATTCGAAGCTGGCACCCCGGCTGCGCGGCGAGTGCACCCTGTACTGGATCACGATGGGTCCGCGTGCCGCGCCCGAGGGCGAAGCGCCACAAGCGCTGGCTCAATAGAGGAAGAACGAATGCGCGCCTGCCTATCCCTGCTCGCGGTACTGCTGCTCCCCGGCGTGGCTGCTGCCGCCGCCGGCACGGAGCCGATCGGGCGCCTATTCTCAACGCCTGCCGAGCGGACCAATCTCGACAAGCTGCGTCAATTGGGCGAGAAGTCCGGCGCCGCCAATCGGGAAAAGCCGGATGGCGATGCTGCGCCTCCCGAGCCGGAGCACGAGCAAATTACGGTCGACGGATTCGTCAGGCGCAAGGGCGGAAAAAGCACGACCTGGATCAACGGCAGAACGCAGAGCGGAAGCGTGATTTCTCAAGGCATTACCGTGCTTCAGCGCCGAGCCAAGGCGCCCCGCATAGCCTTGTCGCTGCGCTCGGGGAAGCGAATCTATTTGAAACCGGGGCAGACTTTTGACATCAATTCCGACAAGGTAATCGAAGTCTATGAAGACGCGCCCGACGCGCCGCCTCAAACCGCTCCGAAGTGAAGCGGAGATCAATGCGCAGTGCGCGCGCCAAGGCCGGCGTGGCCGAGTACGGTGGCGATGGTCGGGTGGCTCAGATAGTCGTCGAAATGCGTCAAGTTGGCTGAGGCGTTTTGCGCGGCATCGATGAAAATGGTCGCGCCAGTGAGTGGCATGACGGCAAAGTTCGGCATCTCATTGCTGCCTACGAACGTTGATCCAGTCTGGACAATCCCCGCACTGTTATACGCGCCCGCTCCGGTGGGGCCGTGAGAAATCAGCACGTACGCGGCGCCATTCGCATTGGAAGGCGGCGGCGTAGGCGCACCCGCCCAGGCCGGTGCCGGCTGATTCAGCCAGCCCCCGGCCCCATCCTGTACGCGCAGTCCCTTTGCATACAGAAAATTCACGGGATTCATGCACGTTGCGCCGGCGCAGCCCGGTGTGCACGCAAGCGCCGGACCGCTGGCCCCGGTGGGCGTGCCTGCCGGATCGCACCAACTCATATCCATCAGCTTGGCCGGATTGCTGGCCAGCTCCGGTTGAACCCGATAGGTAATCCGCCCATTCCACGGATCGGCGGCGTCGCCCTCGGAAATTCCCAGCGTCACCCATGGAACCACACCGTTGGCCTGGTTAACGGGATTACAGGATCCTGTCGGTGGAAACGGTTTTTCCACGCCTGCATTCAGCGCGCCGCTGGCGACGGTGCCGTCCGCCGGACAAGGCAGGCGCTTGTTCTGCGCTACAAAGTTCGCCAATGCCTTGTCGATCTTGCTGTCGCTCGCACCCAAGGTCATGGCTATCACGCGCTGCTTGCTCAACCCGCGTTGCACGTCCTGCAGGATCGTCTTGGCGAACACCGCCAGCGCGACGACCAGCACGACGCCGACCACCGCGAGCAGTACCCCGCCCGCTTGCCGATTAATGCGCGCGCGGACCAAGATTCGCCTTGTTCAGCACCGACATGATGGTGGGGTGGCTCAGATAGTCGTCGAA
>DHXL01000150.1:4250-13982 GCA_002415335.1 Oxalobacteraceae bacterium UBA5157 | reverse complement strand
CGACGAGGAGGACTTTCCAAACGTGCTCGGCAGTTGGGCGTCCCGGCTTCACCCAGAGGACTCAGCACCGACGCTGGCTGCCTTCGCCGCCCACATCACTGATCGCTCAGGCCGCACGCCTTACGACGTCGCATATCGGCTGCGATGTCGCAACGGTGAGTATCGATGGTTCAGCGCGCGTGGAAAGACCATACGCACATCCGACGGAACAGCGCTGCGGGTGGCCGGTTCGCTGACCGACATCACTGACCGGAACGCCATCCTTGACCTGAAGCGCTACGCCGAGGATATCATTGCGAACCTTCCGGCAGGGCTGATCGTGGTGGACGAAGCCCTGCGCGTGCTCAGTGTCAACCGCTCCTTCCGCGAGATTTTCGGATTGAAGAGCAGAGATGACGTTTCCGGGTACGAACTCGAGGCCATCCTGGCGCGACTAGGGCTGCGGGAGGAAGTGCAAAGCATCCTTGCCGACGGTACAACCCTGCGCGGCATTGACGTCACCCTCGGCAAAAAACGGCTGCGTGTCGCCATTGCTGGAATCCGTCTTGCGGAAGAAGACCGCCACCTGCTCGTGGTCGTCGAGGACGTGACTGAGGAGCAGCGACTGCGTGAAGAGACGCGCGCGCATGCGACACGTTACCGCGATCAGGCATCGTTACTCGACAAGGCGACGGACGCGATTATCGTCCGGGGGATCGATCATCGGATTTTGTTCTGGAACAAAGGTGCCGAACGTCTTTACGGCTGGACTCCAGAAGAAGCCATGAGAATTTCACCAGGCGAGCAGATCTGGGACGATCCGGCCGCCTTCACCGATGTCGCCAACCGGGTCCTGGATCACGGCGAATGGCGTGGCGAGATCACGCAGCGGCGTAAGGATGGCAGCACGTTGATAGTTGAAAGCCAACGGACTCTGGTGCGAGACGAGAACGAGCAGCCACAATCGATACTCGTTATCAATACGGATATCACTCAGCGCAAGGCGACGGATGAAAAAATCCGGCATCTTGCCTTGTACGACACCATGACCGGCCTGCCCAACCGGACGCTGTTCATGGATCGCATAAAACAGGTTCTGGCCAATGCCGAGCGTTATGGGCGGCGGCTGGCGATCCTGTTCATGGACCTCAACCGCTTCAAAGAGATCAACGATACTCAGGGGCATGGCGTCGGCGACCAGGTGCTGATCGAAGTCGCACGGCGCTTTCAGGCCACGTTGCGGAAAGAAGAAACTCTAGCGCGCCTGACCGGCGACGAGTTCGTCGTCGTCGCCGAGGCGGCCGACCAAGCGGCTGCAGTCCTTATCACCGAGCGCTTGCAACGGGCGCTTGCCGAGCCCATTGCGACAAATGGCCACACCTTTTCCGTCGGGGTGAGTATTGGCATCGCCTTCTATCCCGAGGACGGCGTAACCATCGAGGACCTGCTCAAGCGAGCCGACATCGCCATGTATCGCGCCAAGGCATTAGGCGGCTATCTCGTCTACCAGCCGGAAATGAGCGCAGGATTGGCCGAGCGGATGCAGATTGCCAAGAACTTAAGTCGCGCCATGAATGCCGGGGAATTGGAACTGTATTACCAACCCAAGATTAATCTCGATACAGGCACCCTCAGCGGCGCCGAGGCTTTGTTGCGCTGGAACGATCCCGAACGGGGCTGGATAAGTCCGGCGGAATTCATCCCGATTGCCGAGGCACGCGGCATGATGGGGGCGCTCGGTAAGTGGGTGTTGCAGGAAGCTTGCCGCCAGATGAAAGCATGGCAGGAGGCCGGTCACCACTTGCCAGGTCGGCTCGCCGTCAATCTCGCCGCCCAACAGCTTGAAGAGACAGACATTGGCGACAATATTCAAGGGATCGTGCGCGCGGCGGGCTTAACGCCGGCTTGTCTTGAGCTGGAACTGACCGAAAGCGGCCTGATGGGTAATGTTGAGCGGGCGATCAAGGTCATGGAGACCCTGAAAACGGCTGGATTTGCACTATCGATTGATGATTTCGGTACTGGTTATTCATCCCTTTCCTATCTAAAACGCCTGCCGGCGGACACGCTAAAGATCGACATCTCGTTTGTGCGCGACATGCTTAAAGATCCCGATGATTTCACCATCGTCACCACCATCATCGGCATGGCGCGCAACCTCGGCCTTAAGGCAATTGCCGAAGGCGTGGAAGAATCGGCGCAGGCAGAAGCCCTGCTTGCCTTGGGTTGCGATGAGGCGCAGGGATATTATTTCGGCCATCCAGAGCCAGCGCACGTCTTTGCACAAAAATGGCTCGAAACTAGCCTGAATGTTGGTGCAATGAAAAAATACAATGGAGTGAGCCATGAAAGTGAAGGAAATAATGAGCGCAAACGTTGTCACGGTTGAGTTGGATGACAAGCTTGCCGTAGTGAAAGATGCTTTCGAAAATCTCAAGTTCCACCACTTACTCGTCGTCGAGGATCATAAACTCTTGGGCGTCATTTCGGATCGGGACTTGTTCAAAGCGCTCAGCCCGAATATAGGAACTTCCACCGAAAGCTATAAGGATGCCGCCACCCTGAATAAGAGGGTGCATCAAATCATGACTCGCCATCCCATTGTGCTGGATGAAGATGCCACAATTGACGACGCGATTGATTTGTTCAATACGCACAGCATTTCCTGCATCCCTATCGTCAATAACGATAATGGGCCTGTCGGAATTGTTAGCTGGCGAGATGTCCTCAAAGCTCTGCAGACAAAGCAATAGAAAATTGAATCTCTCCATTTTCAGACGGGCTAATGGAGGTCACACTACAGTTGCGATCATTGATTACACATATAAATTTGTGATAATAATTAGTCAATAGAATAATTTTTTGCCGACTTATTTTCCGCTCGGTGTGCCGTCAAGGCAGCAGGGTGCGGAGTTTCGGAGTCGAAATCTGGTCGATGTGTCGGTACGCGTTGGCCGCCTGATCGATCGATTGTGCCGAGGCGCCGAACTTCTCAAAGTAGCTCTTCCATTCCCGGACCTTTTCCCAGACATGGGCGATGATTGCGGCCGCCTCGCGTTCGGACAGGTTGAACATTTCCTTTGCAGTCATCGCATTGTCGAGCGTAGCCAGACGGCCTGCTTGGCCTACGCCGAGGAACAGGTAACGTTCGGTCGCAACGGTCGGACGGGGCATGACGTCATATAGGGGGCTCAGGCGCCAGCCTTTGATGACGGGATCCCACAGGAAGCCGTGGTTGCGCGGGTGGTCATCGTCATTGGATACGAAGATGTTGTATACCATCCTGGCAAACAGCTCGCGATTATTGTCGCGTATGACAGCATGGTCGCAATATTTGCGGATGGCTTGGGCCAGGTCGCTATAGCTTTTTTCCCGGGATCGCATTTCGTCGCATGCAAGCAGGGTGAGCGCGCTGACGAAATGCAGGCGTTTCTCGATGCGACCGTCGCCGGGAGTGGTGCGGTAAAGGGCATCGCCTTTCGGCGCTGCTTCACCGGCTTTTGCCCAATAGCGGTCGAAGCGGCGGATCAGCATGACGTCGCGGTCGCCGACCTGGGTTACCTTCACTTCCGGGACGGTCATGCCGCATTCCGCAGCGAGCTGCAGGGTCGCGGCCTCGATGTGGGGGATGTTCAGCCGTTCATTTATGCTCTTGAACTTCGCGAGCCAGAGCACGCCGTGTTCGTCGCGCACAGTCGCTTTGGGACGCGCGCCGCCGAGTGAGGCGCCGGCTTGGAAGATCATTTCGAGATTGGCGGGAATGGGTCTCCCTTCTTCGATCCGTTCCGCGGCATCCAGCAAATAGTGGAGATCGGTAACGGATTGATGGCCGTCCTGGGTAGGGGCATTGATGTCGAGGCGGACGTCGAGGGCACCGACCCTGTTGCTTCCTGCTTCAAGCAGGTAAGTCGACTCCGACAGAACGTTTGCTTTGGCATTCAGTTTGGCCTCGATGACGCACCGCCCCCATGCATCGGGGGCGGCGTCCCTGATCCCGCCAAACATTTTCAGGTCGGCTGCCGGCAGGATTCTTCTCTTGCGAACTGCCGCCTTGTCGGCGATGGACAAGCTGACCGGGTCGATTTCAATCGCGTTGTGACGAGCGAGGTATTTGAGGCCGTAGGCGAACTCGGACGCGATGACGGTCGTGTTTTCTTCGGTGAGAATGAGGAGCCCGGCCGGGACGAATTCTTCTTCGAGGTGCGTAAAGACAGCAAGTTTGTTTTGTTTAGCCATGTGGCCGGTTACTTCATCGCGCTCTAAAAGTTCAAGTCGTCTAGTTCGCGCTTGGACATTGGGCGCACCCGTTTCCTGCGCTCGCGTTCCTCCAGCGCAGCAATTGCGGAATCATCTTCAGCCAAGAACCTCTGCAGGCTTTTCCCGGGCGCAATTGCATCAAGGTAGCGGAGCAATTGCCCCAAGGCGAGCCCGGGGTCTCCTTTTTCCAGGCGATAAGCAGTATTCCGGGAAAATCCGGCGCGAAGCGCGGCCTCCGTTTGGGAGATGTGACGGGCAATGCGAAGGCGCGCCAGGCGCGCGCCGATCTTCTCGGCTTCCGAGGCAAGTTCCGGCGGCAGTACGGCGGTTTGTGAAACGCGCATCTTTGGTTAATGTTCAGTTATGCAGATGCTTTGACTATGGAGCAAGGAGACGGGGATGTCAAACTAGTGTTCGATAAATCGAGCACTAAGCGATTAATGATCGATTATTCGAACATAATGTCATTATATAAAAGCCATTGCCAGCTCCTGTGCCTCACTGTTATTGCCGATTGGCTTTTTGAAAGACCGTATAATTGCATTTTTGCCATGAGACGTTTCTGATTTTCTCATCGCGTTTATTCAATAAAGAAGGAAGAGCATGGCCGATCCGCAAGACATCAAATCCCTATGTGAAAACGAGTGGGAACATTGGAAACATGACTGCAGCGGTTTTCTCAAAGCTGTGGCCGGCGATCTCGGTATTACTCTGACGGGCCAGGCAAACGCCATAATTGACGTGATGGGTCGAGCACCGTGGTTACAGCTGAATACCGATGCGGATAAAACGGTGAGTTACGCCAAGCCGGGATATTTTGTGGTCGCAGGATTAAAAGAGGCACGTCACGGTCATGTCGTAATCATCGTACCTGGCTCATCAAAACCGTATCCAACAGGATATCGGGGCGCCTTGGAGCTACTGGACGGAAGAACACAGCAATCAACTGGTCCTGGAACCAGGTCGATCTGCCGAACGTCCACTATTTTGCAATTCAGCCATGATCGGCCGACCTAGCAGGATCGCGGCACTGGTCGCAATCGGATGGTTACTACTCGCCTCAGCCGAAGCGGCACAGACCTGTCACTACGTTGTACTGGATCCCCGTGCGGGTAAATTGAGCGCCGGCAAGCTGACCATTGATCTCGGCCAAGGGGATGACGCGATGGCGCCGCGCTCATGGCAAGGACCGATTGCCATTGCGCAGTCTGGTGGCACATCATGCACGGTCGATTCGGACGTGAGTATTTTGGAACGCCCAATCTACCTCGATGGCAAGAGTCATCTTCTGGTAACGACATATTCTGGAAGTAACAGAGTCGTCTTCGCAATTGATGCAACGACGTGTCGCGTCCTGTGGCGCAGCAAACCGTTTGTCGGCTCAGTGCGATTGAAGGCAGGTGTGCTACAGACGGGCAAGCAGAGGACGAAATTCGGTTCTCACTGCACGCCCTAGTCTCCTCGCCGCACCTATTTAATCGCACGAATAGCGGCTATTTTCAAATCGCTACACAACAGAGCCATGTCTTTCCGGCATGCCAAAGAAGAAGATTCCTTTATCTTCTCCAAGTCATCTGTATCGAGCGTCGTATCGATATGGCGTAGTACAAATCGTTTCAGTGGTGGATCGCGTTTGATAAGCCCAGCAAGAAGTGGGAGCGTGTTCCATTGATCGACCAACAAGCGCGCCACGGCTTCAGAGTTGCCTTCTGCAATACTGCCATCGTCGCAGTGCCGGAATCTCTTAAACGCACTCTCAAATTTCGTCCAACTATCAAGATGGCCGATCATTGCATCTGCCGCTTCAGCATCTCGAGGCGAGCACGTCTTGCCATGCGCGGCGCCGATCAACGCCATGCCAAATACAAAAATTATAAAAATGGATTTCATGTCGGCGGTTTCCATGGCGGTTAAGCGTGATGTTCGTGAAGATTATGCCATGTGATCCATATGGGACCGTTCACGCCACTGCATGGTGGCGCGACTATCCTGCCGTCAATTACTGCGTTGACACCGCTCCCTTTAATTCCACGATACGCCTCACGAATTCGCGCGCAGTAGCCGTCACCGCCGCATAGTTTCCTGCCCGCGCCGGCGCCGTCAGGCTGCCGCCGACGCCGACTGCGACGCTGCCGTATTTGAACCACTCGGCCAGATTGTCGAGCGTGACGCCGCCGGTGGGCATCAGTGGCGCCTGCGGCAAGGGCGCGAGCAGCGCCTTGATGTACTCCGGACCAAACGCGTCGCCGGGAAATATCTTGACGATATCGGCGCCCGCTTCCAGCGCCGCAATGATTTCTGCCGGCGTCATCGCGCCGGGCATGACCGGCACTTGATAGCGATGACACAGACGTATCACGGCAAGATCGACGCTGGGTGAAATGATGAATTGCGCGCCGGCCAGAATCGCCATCCGCGCGGTCTGTTCATCGAGTACGGTGCCGGCGCCGATCAACACCCGGTCTCCGTGCTGGCGCCGCAAGCTCGCAATCACGTCGAGCGTGCCGGGCGTGGTGAACGCCACTTCCAGCGCCGTCACACCGCCGGCGATGCATGCCTGCGCCAGCGCAACGGCACCGTCAGCCGTATCGGCACGCACGATCGCGACCATACCTGCGTCATGGATGCGCTGCAAGACAGTGAGTTTTAACATGTGACACTCCTAGGCGCGTTGCCCGCAAAACGGTTCTCCGGCAAGCCCGTCACGCCGGTCAAAACACAATGAAACAAACCACCTGCGTGCGGCTCGCGCGCCAAGTGGAGTTCGGACATCTCGACCCGCGCGCTGCTCACATACAGTTCGTTCAACTCCGCGCCGCCGAACGCGACGCAACTGGGTTGGGTTGCTGGCACCTGCAATACGCGATCGACGCTGCCGTCAGCCGCGTAGCGCACGACGCGCCCGCCGCCCCATTGGGCATTCCACAAATAGCCGCCGGCGTCGATCAGAGATCCGTCGGGCACGCCCGGATCGCGCCGCAAGTCTGCAAACAGCCTGTCGTCGGATATCGTCCCGTTCGAACCATCGTAAGCGCAACTACGGATGGTTTTGCTTGGCGAGTCGCAGTAATACATCCGGCTTCCGTCCAGACTGAAACAGAGGCTATTGGGTATCGACACGTGGCCGAGCGCCAGCCGCTCCAGACTCAGATCGGCACCGAGCCGGTAGAAACTGCCGATCGCGGCCTGACCAGGCGCTTCGTTGCAGGTGCCGAATACGAAGCGGCCTTGCCGGTCGCAACGGCCGTCATTGATGCGAGTCGATGCCAGCTCCGGCTCGACCGCGCAGATCGGCGTCAGCACGCCGCTGGAACAGTCGAAATACGCCAGGCGCGACGCCAGCCCCAGCAGCAACACATCATCGTCTTGCGTCAGCGCGAACGAGGCCAGACGCTCAGGCATCGGCCAACTGCGAGTGACCCCGGTAGCAGGAGAATGACACCACAGGGTGGCGGCCGGAATATCGGTCCACCACACGCGCTGCGTATGCGCGCACCACAGCACACATTCGCCGAGCTGGTTCTCTCCGTCGATGAGTAGGTCAAGTGTGGTCATCATTCCGGCTTGGGCAGTTTCAATGCGATTCTCAATGTGATTCTCAATGTGATTCGCGCGGGATCGCCGCGCCGCGACATCCGACCAGAAAATCGAGGTCGACGCCCTGGTCTGCCTGCATCACGTGGGCCATGTACATGTGTTGATAACCGCCGCGCATCGCCGGCACGGGCGCACTCCATTGCGCACGGCGTTGCGCCAGTTCGGCATCGCTCACGTCCAGATGCAGGTGTCGCCCGGCCACATCGAGCTCGATCATATCGCCCTCGCGCACCAGGGCCAAGGGGCCACCCATCGCCGCTTCGGGTGCAACGTGCAGCACCACGGTGCCGAATGCGGTGCCGCTCATGCGCGCATCGGAAATACGCACCATGTCGCGCACACCCAGCTCCAACAGCTTTTTCGGCAAACCCATGTTGCCGACTTCGGCCATGCCGGGATATCCTTTCGGGCCGCAGTTTTGCAAGACCATGATGCTGCTTGCATCGATTTCCAGTTCCGGGTCGTCGATGCGCGCCTTGTAGTTTTCAATGCTGCTGAAGACGACGGCACGGCCGCGATGCTGCAGCAGTGCCGGCGTTGCGGCAGACGGTTTGATGATGGCGCCACGCGGCGCCAGATTGCCGCGCAACACGGCGATGCCGCCCTGTTCTTTGAACGGGGCCGCCAGCGGAAAGATCACCTCTGCATTGAAGTTCTCGGCATCCGCCACATTGTGCGCGAGACTGTGGCCGGTGACGGTCAACGCATCGCCGTGCAGCTTGTCCAGCAAGTCCTTGATCACCACCGGCAAGCCGCCGGCGTAGTAGAAATCTTCCATCAGGTACTGGCCGGACGGCATCAGGTTCAACAGGCAAGGAACGTCGCGCCCCAGCCGGTCCCAATCGTCCAGCGTAAACTCAATCCCGACCCGCCCGGCGACCGCCAACAGATGCACCACCGCATTGGTGGAGCCGCCGATTGCGCCGTTGACCATCACCGCGTTTTCGAAAGCCGCCCTGGTCAGTATCCGGGAAAGCTTGAGGTCCTCGTGCACCATCTCGACGATGCGGCACCCGCTCATGTGTGCCAACACCTTGCGCCGCGCATCGACTGCCGGGATCGCCGCATTGCCCGGCAGCGTGACACCGAGCGCCTCCACCATGCATGCCATCGTCGAAGCGGTGCCCATGGTCATGCAATGGCCCGTAGAGCGTGACATGCAAGATTCAGCCTGCTTGAAATCGCCGAGCGACATGCGGCCGGCGCGCAGGTCTTCCGAGAATTTCCAGACGTCGGTGCCGGAACCGATCGGCTTGCCGCGGCAATTTCCATTCAACATCGGACCGCCGGACACGACGATAGTTGGCAAGTCGCAGCTGGCCGCACCCATCAGCAACGCCGGAGTAGTCTTGTCGCAGCCGGTCAGTAGCACGACGGCATCGATCGGATTGCCGCGTATCGATTCCTCGACGTCCATGCTGGCGAGATTGCGAAACAACATCGCAGTCGGGCGCAGATTCGACTCGCCCAGCGACATCACGGGAAACTCGACCGGAAAGCCGCCCGCTTCGTAGACACCGCGCTTGACCGACTCGGCCAGTTCGCGGAAGTGGCCGTTGCAGGGCGTCAGATCGGACCAGGTATTGCAAATTCCGATCACCGGACGGCCATCGAATTCGTGGTCCGGGTGGCCTTGATTCTTCATCCAGCTTCGATGGATGAAGCCATTCTTGTCGTCGCCGCCGAACCAGGCCTGCGAGCGCAAAATGCGTTTTTGTTTCGTCATGTCAGTATCGCATCATTTCTTTGATTCCTTCTCGCGACACCGGGTCCGGGCCACGATATAGACCACGGGCGCGGGCAACCTGAATTGCACCGGCACCGGATAGCAGCGCTTGCTGCCCGGTATCGATCACGGTAACCGGCGCGGAAAAATAATCATCTCTTTCTATCATCAAG
>DHXL01000150.1:3060-4148 GCA_002415335.1 Oxalobacteraceae bacterium UBA5157 | reverse complement strand
GATTTCGCCAGTATGGTGTTCTGCGAAATGGTTTGCAGCAGTTCCCCCGCCAGCGTCGTTGCGCACGCGGCAATGCGTCCGCGCTCATCGAGGCTAATGAACTTGGTATGCGATCCCGGCAGGATAACCATGAGCGGACCGGCCAGATCGACCTGCGCGAGCAGACCCATCACCTCGACCTCTTCGCCGCGCATCATGTCCATCGCTTCGCAATTGTGCAGCCCGATGTCTGGCACATTATTACGCACGCCGGGTATGAACCAGATTGGTTTGGCGAACACTTCCGGCAGCGCGGCACACACCATGCCGCGCGCCAGGTCATCGAGTCCGGCCGGCGCCGTCAGGTGCGGCACTTCATGCAGGCCGAGAGCGGATGTAATCATGCCCGACGCGATGACCAGATCCACTTGATCGACGCCGGCATCGGCTTGTTCGAGCGTTGCGGCGATCGTGTCCCGCACGGCAGCCTGCAACATCACGGGGCTGCCGCTGATCGCGGTATCGCGCACCCCGGCCTGTGTCGTCATTTGAGCGGCGATGACGCCGCCGCGCCACAGGCCGACTCGCGTGTTGGTCGTGCCGGTATCGATAGTGAGGATGGTCATCATGACTGGTTTGCCATGCTGCGCTGCTTTCTGAAGAATCCTGTCAACGATTCGTCATTCGTGCGCGTCGCTATGAATAGATGATACCAACCGCTCTCCGAAAACATGGTCCGGCCTTCTTGAAAATGGAGTCAAAAATCCCTGAAGGAGGGGCGCAATGCCCCGCCTTTTGTCAAACAATCAGAAAGTATGGCTGACGCCGAAATACAGCGAAGCCTGGTTTTGACCGGGCACGTGCTGCTCCCAGTATCTTTCCGAGTACGTCCCATCGGCGCCGTTGTCCACCGAGCCGATCGTGGTGTACAACAAGGTGCGTTTCGACAAGCTGTAGTTGGCGCCCAGGGTGTACAAATTGGCTTTGCTGGCATTGTCAGGTTTGACGTGAAAAACCGCGCCCACCAGTTGCAGTGCGGGAGTGGCTTGATAGTTCACCCCGGCCCAGTAATGATCGAGCTTGTCCGGCGTGCCGGCGGCCGCTTCCGG
>DHXL01000150.1:0-2690 GCA_002415335.1 Oxalobacteraceae bacterium UBA5157 | reverse complement strand
GTCAATTCCTTGGAAGTATTGTAGATATCGGAGTAGCCGCCTGCTGCGTCGTGCGCGATGTCATAGATGGCGCGCACTTCGAACGCCGGTTGAACGTAGGCCAGCGAAACGCCGCCCTTGTTGTTGGCAGAAGTCGAACCAGCCTGTTCGCCGAACGAATATTGAACGTTGGCGGTGAAACCGTTCATGTTCGGGGATTCATACTGCACCGCATTGTTTGCGCCATTCCAGCTCCGGCCTTTGACCAGCGTGGCGGAACCCAGCCATTGCTGCCCCATGGGATCGATATACCAGACATCGTTCGAGATCGACAGGAAGTGACCCAGCTTCACCGTACCCGCTGCGCCGCTCAAGCCGACAAACGCGAAGCGGTTAAAGAGTGCCGCACCGTTGGTCGTGCCGGTGGTCGAGCCGAAGCCCGACTCCAGATCGAACACGGCTTTCAGGCCGCCGCCCAGATCTTCCGTGCCCTTGAAACCGAACAGGCTGGTGCCCCATTGATTGCTGGCCGCACTTGCGCGACTGGCCGATGTGACGCCATCGGTGCTGACATGGGTGCTGTAATCGACACCTGAAACGATCCGGCCATAGACATTCACGCTGGTCTGCGCAGTAGCCTGGCCGCAGCAGGCACCTAGTACAACGACGGCGGCCGCCAATGGTTTTGCAAACGTAAAATGGTTTTTATTTGAATCCATGAAGTTATCTCCTCGGTGATGAATTTCTCAACAATGGCTACTCAACCACTGCGTAGGCATTGAGTTCGGTTCCGACCATTTTTCTTCGATGCATTGGAACGCGAAGCCATGGTAAGGATTTGAGAAATATCTTTCCAATGACTTTTTACTTCATTGCCATACCCAATTTGATATCATTGCCTCGCATGGATTTGTCGTGCGCGACGCAATACCTTGGCGGCGCAAGACGAACGGCATCTGGATTTTGTTTAGGGCGTGGAGACTGGAATTAGATGACCAAGAACGACACCAATTGGTTTTTGCAGGCTCGGCTGAAGACGCGGCAGCTGCTGCTGCTCGTCGCTCTGGACGATGAGCGAAATATTCATCGCGCCGCCGACCGATTGAACATGACGCAACCGGCGGCATCCAAGCAACTCAAGGATCTGGAAGACATGCTGGAAGTCTCGCTGTTCGAGCGCCATCCGCGCGGCATGACACCGACCAGCTATGGCGAGGCAATGATCCGCCATTCACGCATGGCGCTTACCAGTCTGGGACAGGCTCACGAAGACATCGTGGCGTTGAAGGCCGGCTTGTCCGGCCAGGTCGAAGTCGGCGTCATCCTGGCGCCCGCGATCGCGTTGCTGCCGCGTGCGATTGCGCGCGTCAAGCAAGCGGCACCGATGTTGCGCATCGGCGTGCAGATGGATGGCAGCAATGTCTTGCTGGACCGCCTGCAGCGCGGCACGCTGGACTTCATGGTGGCGCGCATCCTGGAACAGGAAGACCGGGCCGACCTGCAGTTTGAAGAGCTCGGCGACGAACCGGTTTGCGCGGTGGCACGGATCGGACACCCGATGCAGGGAGTGCCGGAGCTGGCGTTGAAAGACATCGCGAATGCCGGATGGATCCTGTCGCCGCAAGGCAGCATCCTGCGTCATCGCTTTGAGATGATGTTCCGCCGCGCCGGCTTGAGGCCGCCGGTCAACGTGATCGATACCAGCGCGCCGCTGATCATCACCAGCCTTCTGCAGCAAACCGATTTCCTGCACGTGATGCCGGTGGAGATCGCGCGCTACTATGCGCAACACGGCATGCTGACCATCCTGCCGGTCGACTTGCCATGCAAAATGGATAGCTTCGGTATCATCACGCGCACCAATCAGTTGCAATCGCCGGGCGCGAAAATTCTATTGCGTGCGATCCGGGAGATTGCAGCGGAGATTTACGCCTTGCCGGTGATAGCGGCGTAAGTACCCGGAAGGCGCCCGCGAGGCGGCCGCTCAATTGCCCATGCGATTCGCGCAATATGCTGCGCGATTGGCGTCCTGCAAACCCTGCGAAATACCCCGTGTCAGGTCCAGCCGGCATCGACCGTAAATTCCTGTGCGGTGCACATGGCGCTGTCATCCGCCGCCAGGAATAAAACCATGCGCGCGATATGATCCGGCATCAACTTGCCCGGCAAACACTGGTTTCGCTTGATTTCTTCCTCCCCCGCCGCGTCCAGCCAGAGCGTGGTTTGGCGTTCCGTCATGACCCATCCCGGCGTCACGGTATTGACGCGGATGTGATGCTTGCCCATGTCGCGCGCCAGACCGCGCGTGAGGCCGCTGACTGCGGCCTTTGAGGTCGCGTACACCGGATAGCCGCCGCTGGCGATGTGCCATCCGATCGACCCCAGGTTGATGATCGAGCCCGCGCCTTTTCTCTGCATCCCGGGGAACACCGCCTGGCAAGCGAAGAACAAAGGACGCTGATTGATCGCGATGCGGTCGTTCCAATAGTCGAGCGTGACGTCCTCGATCTGATGACGCTGATCGTTGGCCGCGTTATTCACCAGCACATCGAAGTCGCCAAGCTCGAGCGCCAGCTCACGCATCGCATTTTGCAAGGCTGGGATGTCGCGAATGTCGCATGCGCGAAATGCCGGCTTGGAGAATCCGGCTGCGGCGATCCGTTCGCACAGCGCTGTGCTGGCTTCGGTCGCGATGTCGACAAACGCCACGC
>DHXL01000149.1:3229-3481 GCA_002415335.1 Oxalobacteraceae bacterium UBA5157 | reverse complement strand
CGGCCGCCAAAAGATGAAAGCATCGTGGAAATGGGTGCGGTGCAAAATCTTGGTGGTGACCGAATTGAAGAAGGTCTCGGCCAGCTCCGGCTGGTGGTGATTGACCAGCAAGCCGATGTAATGCAGCTTGACCTGGTGCCAGATGTCCATCGCTTGCTCACCGGCCTTGAACTCGCGCTCCAGCCGGGTCGAGGCCTCGCGCACCCGCAAGTCGTAGAACTCGATGCGTTCGCGCTGGGCGCGTTGCTGGCC
>DHXL01000149.1:0-3007 GCA_002415335.1 Oxalobacteraceae bacterium UBA5157 | reverse complement strand
AGTCGCGTGGGCTCGGAGATGTGTAGTGCCAGTCGGCAGTCTCGAAGCGGTGCTTGGCGCGGGCGGATTCGGTGCGAAACAGGCGGTAGTGGCGGTTGAAGCCATCCATCATGGCTTTGGCGATGTCGTAGGCCAGAGTGGAGTCAAGACGCTGTGGGAACATGATGGCCGAGAATTGTTTTTACAGGGAATGCACCCACCATCAACGCCGGGCGGCCGACACACCCGCGACGGCCGCACGGTAGAGGGACGCCATGCCCTCCATGCCGTCCAGCGTGACGTGCAGGTCTTGCAGCAGACCGTCCTTGAGGCCATAAACCCAGCCATGCAAGGCAACACGCTGGCCACGCGCCCAGGCATCCTGCAGCACCGTGGTGTGCGCCACATTCATCACTTGCTCGATGACATTGAGCTCGCACAAGACATCCAGGCGCGCCGTGGCCGGCGTGGCGTCCAACAGCGCGCTGTGCCGGTCACGCACGTCCTTGATGTGGCGCAACCAATTGTCAGCCAGCCCCACGCGCAAATTCTCCAGCGCGGCGCGCACGCCACCGCAACCGTAGTGGCCCACCACCATCAGGTGNNGTTACGGTGGACCTACTCTACCGCATCGCCGCCGCCAGCGAGCCGGGACTTGCCGATCTCGACGGCAAACTGTGAAAGCGCGGCGGCCTTGCGCAATACCGATCGACCCGGGATACGCGAAGCCGCGGCAGGACTCTATCAATGTCGTCATTGCGTGCTCCCGGTCACTTTCTGGGCAACACCGCCATCGTCCCGGTCAACTTGCTGATCAGCGTTTTCTTGTCGCCCGCAATCGCATAGACCTCGGACTCGACCACGTGGAACTTCCGGCCCGGCTTCAACACCTGCGCTCGGCACCACAACGATTCACCGGTACCAGGACGCAGCAGATTGACCTTGAATTCCACCGTCAGGATAAGTTCATGCGCCGGTGTCATCGACATTGCCGCGCAGCCGGCGGTATGGTCCGCGAGCGTCGTCTGCACGCCGGCGTGCACGATGCCGGTTTGCTGCATGTGCCGCGGCGCGAGGACCAGCGTCGCAGTGCACCAGCCGGGGCCGTAGTCGGCCAGCACGATCCCGAGGTCGGCGACGAAGGCGGCGTCACCGAAACCACGTTCGACGGCTTCCTTGTAGTGCGGGTTCGGTGATTCCAATCTCGTCGATCTCCACGGGTTGCTGCGTTCGGCGGGGCGGAGCTTTACTTCGTCACTTCGTTTCAGCAAATAATTCGCGGCCGATCAGCATGCGNNTCGATGACATTGAGCTCGCACAATACATCCAGGCGCGCCGTGGCCGGCGTGGCGTCCAGCAGCGCGCTGTGCCGGTCACGCACGTCCTTGATGTGGCGCAACCAGTTGTCAGCCAGCCCCACGCGTAAATTCTCCAGCGCGGCGCGTACGCCACCGCAGCCATAGTGGCCCACCACCATCAGGTGCTCCACCTTGAGCTGGTCCACCGCAAACTGGATGGTGGACAGGCAGTTCAGGTCGGTCGGAACCACCACATTGGCCACGTTGCGGTGCACAAACACCTCGCCCGGCTCCAGCCCGGTGATCTGGTTGGCCGGCACCCGGCTGTCGGAGCAGCCGATCCACATGTACTTGGGGTTCTGCTGGCTTTTCAGGCTGGTGAAGAAGCCGGGGCGCTCGCGCTCCATGCGCGCCGCCCAGGCGCGGTTATGGGTGAAGAGGTCTTGGAGGGATGTGGTCATGAAAGCTATTTTCGCCTGTCCCGCAAGGTTTCAGGACGTCAGCAGGTCTGCGCAAACAACTCGCGGCCGATCAGCATGCGGCGGATTTCGCTGGTGCCGGCGCCGATTTCGTACAACTTGGCATCGCGCCACAAACGGCCCGCCGGATACTCATTGATGTAGCCGTTGCCGCCCAGCGCCTGGATCGTTTCGCCGGCCATCCAGGTGGCTTTCTCGGCCGAGTACAGGATCGCGCCTGCGGCATCCTTGCGCAGCGCGCGCACCGCTTCCGGCGTCTTGGCGCGGTCGCAAGCCTGGCCGACTGCATACACATAGGCCTTGCAGGCCATCATGGTCGAGTACATGTCGGCGATCTTGCCCTGCATCAGCTGGAATTCGCCGATCGGCTGGCCGAACTGCTTGCGGTCGTGAATGTACGGCACCACGACATCCATGCAGGCCTGCATGATGCCGAGCGGCCCGCCGGACAGCACGGTGCGCTCGTAGTCGAGGCCGGACATCAGAACGTTGACACCCTTGCCCAGGCCGCCCAGCACGTTCTCGGCCGGCACTTCACAATCCTGGAACACCAGTTCGCCGGTATGCGAACCGCGCATACCGAGCTTGTCGAGTTTCTGCGCGACGCTGAAACCCTTGAAATTCTTTTCGATCAGGAACGCCGTGACGCCGCGCGGGCCGGCTTCCAGATCGTTCTTCGCATACACCACCAGCACGTCGGCGTCGGGGCCGTTGGTGATCCACATCTTGGTCCCGTTGAGAACCCAGCGGTCGCCCTTCCAGTCGGCGCGCAATTTCATGCTGACCACATCGGAGCCGGCGTTCGGCTCCGACATCGCGAGTGCGCCGATGAATTCGCCGGACACCAGTTTCGGCAGGTAGCGGGTCCTTTGCTCAGGCGTGCCGTTGCGGCGGATCTGGTTCACGCACAGGTTGGAGTGCGCGCCGTAGGACAGGCCGACCGAGGCCGAAGCGCGCGAGATTTCTTCCATCGCGACGATGTGCGCCAGGTAACCCATCGCGGTGCCGCCATATTCTTCTTCGACCGTCACCCCGAGCACGCCGAGCGCGCCCATCTTGCGCCACAAGTCCATCGGGAATTGATCGCTGCGGTCAATTTCGCCGGCGCGCGGTGCGATTTCGGCTTGCGCGAATTGCTGGACGGTTTCGCGCAGCGCGGCGATGTCCTCGCCGTGATCGAAGGTCAAACCGGGTAGGTGCATCATGGCGTCCTCACGTTCTCTTAAGTATTGCGGGAAAGAGTTAAGCTTG
>DHXL01000120.1 GCA_002415335.1 Oxalobacteraceae bacterium UBA5157 | reverse complement strand
AAGCGGATGCAAGATCGTATGCCGGCAGCCGCGACAGGTAGTGATGCGCATGCCTGTTCGCCAGCAGCACGCGGCCTTCGGTGTCGGTCACCAGCGTCGCGTCGGGCAGATTATCCAGGCTATCCGACACGAACTGGCGCAAGTCGCGCACGCGTCGCGCGGCATTCTTCATCGCGCTGATGCGGCGCTCAAGCACGTCTTCGATTTGTTCGTCGGCCCCTGCCGGTGCTGCTTCCGGCAGCAGATGCGGCTCCCGGTCGAGCCGGATGAATTCCTGTCCGAGGTAGGCGATCGCCGCTTCCAGCCGGCGCCAGCTCCAGAGCGGGTACGAAACGGCCAGAGCGATTACAGCGGCCGACGGTGCAATCCAGATGCCGTCGCGTAGCGCGAGATAGCTGAGCGCGACCGTCAGCAGCAGCAACGCGGCGCCCATCAGCAAAGCCTTGCGCGGCGAGAGGAAAAAATAGCCGATCAGCGCGATCAGAACCGGCAGCACGCTGAAGCAGGCGGTTTGCCATGGCTGCGCCAGCGTAATTGCCTGATGGTCGAGCAGGCCGGCCAGGATGTTGGCGTTGATCTCGATGCCCGACATCGCGCCGGATTGGCCCGACATCGGGGTCGGGTAGGAATCGGTCATGCCGGGCGCGGTGGCGCCGACCAGCACGTATTTGTCGGTGAAAAATTGATCGGCGACTTCGCCGCGCAACACGGAGACGTATGGTATCGATTTGAAGTGGCCGCTGTTGCCGGCGAATGCGATGTGCATCTGGTCGGTGCGTTGCCAGTTTCTGCTGCTTCGGTTGGTTGCCGATGCGGTCGGCTGCGCGCCGGCCAGCGCCAGTGCAAAATGCGGCCACCAGACTCCGCCGCGGCCCTCGCGCAAGAACACGCTGCGGACGACGCCGTCGTTGTCCTGTTCGAGATCGATATGGCCGAGCGCATGCGCGGCGCCCGCCAGTTCCGCAATCGGCGGCTTGGCAACCAGTCCGGCGCCGTTATCGGTCGTCGTGAGCGGCAGCACCGCGTCGGTGCCGGCGGCCAGCGCGCGCGCCAATGCACGATCGCCGGGCCGGCCGCCATCGGCTTGCGCTTGCTCCGGTTCGGACAGGATGACGTCGAGCCCGATCGCGCGCGGCCTGGCCTTGGAAAGTCTGTCGATCAGTTGTGCGTGCAGCGCGCGCGGCCATGGCCAGCGGCCGAGTTCGGCCAGGCTGTAATCATCGATCGCGACGATGATGATATCGTCGCGCGCCGGCCGGCCGTGCGCCGCCACGAACTGGTCGTACAGGGTTTGATCGATCCGGCCGAGTCCGTTCAGCCAGCCCAGTCCGCCCGCCAGCAGCAGCATCGCGATAAAAAGCGCGAGCCATTCACGAAGTGCCAGGCGGCGCAACCATGGTGACAGCCAGCGCGATTTCATGGGAAGGATAGCGGGCATCGATGTGCGAAGAATGGATCAGCGCGCCGTGCCGGCGCCTTGTTCCTTGCTGCTGAGCGGATTGCCGTCATTGATGATCCATTGATCGGTCACGATGAAGGCTTGCGTCGCCGAAAACGGGCCGCTGCTGCCATTCGCCTCGACCGCCTGCACGCGCGCGAAGTAGGTGCCAAAAGCCGGTCGCGGGAGGCGTACTTGCGCAGTGGTGCTGCTGGTGTTGTACAGCAGCCAGCTGAAATCGGCGTCGCGCGCGACTTGCAGCGTCCATTGCTGACCGGGCGCCGCGGCCCATCGCAAGGTGAATCCACGCGCGTCGCTGCCATCCACAAACGGCGCTCCGGGCAACGCTTTCGATGCCGCTTCGGCGCGGTTCTCGAGCGTGATCGGCTGGGTGCTGGCGAAACCCTCGAGGCCGGTTTTGTCGATAGCCGAAATGCGCACAAAATAATTGCCGTCCGGGAGTCCGTCGAGCGTCACGGGGCCGCCGTCGGTGCGGCTCTCGGCCAGCACGTCCTCGGCGTCGCGGTCGCTCGCGATTTGTATCCGGTAAGCCGCGGCGCCCGCCACCGGGCCAGGCGTGAAGCGCGCTGTCGCATAGACGTGCGTAGTGTTGTTGGCCAGTGCGGGCGCGCGCAACAAGGCGAGCGCCGGGCCGACCTTATTCTCGTCGATCAAGTTGCCCTGGCCGCGGACCAGCGTCAACGCGCCGGGTTCGCCGGCGCGGCCGACCGCAACCTTGCCGCTCAACACTTCGTTGGTGACGCCCTGTTCGGTGATACCGACCCGGAAATGGGTTCCGCGCACGCCGGCGATCGAGTGCAGCGTGCGCACTTCGAAGCGGCCCTTGCCGGGATCCAGCGGCGACACGCGCGACTCGACTCGCCCGCGCAGCAGCATGAGTTCGGTGCGCGGGCTCTTGGTGTAGCGCGCCATGCGCAGCTTCGCGAGCCGGATGCGGCTGTTGGACGGCAAGGACACGCGTGAGCCGTCCTGCAGTCCGAGCGTCACGAACCCGTTGCGGCCGGTTTCGATTTGCATCTCTTCGGTAATCGTGGCACCCAGCACAAGTGGCGCCACCGCACCATCGACGCCGGTCACGGTGCTGGCGCCCGCAAGCGCGACGACTTTGGCGGTGCTCGGTTCGTCGGCTAACATGTCGGCCGGGATGAAAATGGCGCTGCCGATCGGAATACTGCTGTCCTGGGCGATGCGGTTGAGTTTGCCGATCGCGGCCCAGTTGGCCGGCTTGGCGCTCAATCGGCGCGCGATCGACATCAGCGTATCGCCGCCTTGCGCGAGATAAGTGATGCCATCGGCGGCAGTGATGATTGTGCCAGGAACACCCGACACGGCGGAGGCGGCCCAGTTACACGCCGATCCGCCGCATAAGGCCAGCAACAAGAGCAGCTTGCCGACGTGCTTCCAGATAAATTCGGTGCTGCGCATGCCGTCTCCCGGCGCGCCTCCGAAATCATTCGGTCGGACGCGCTATGCCGATATTTGTTCCAGTCGGTAGCCGTAGCTGTAAACCGGGGCCAACCGAAAACCGTGCTCTGGGCGTAATTGTAACTTGCTGCGTACCCGCGAGACATGGGTATCCATGGTGCGCGATGGCACTTCGACATCGCGCGCCCAGACCGCCTCCAGAATATACGCGCGCGACAACGGGCGACCGAGGTTACGGAAGAATAATAGCGCCAGGTCGAATTCCTTTTGCGTGACGTCGACCGCATTGCCGTCGACGATCAGGCGGCCGGTCCGTGACTCGAAAATATAATCGCCGAACTGGATTTGCTCGATCGGATTCTGACTCGGATAGGCGCGCCGCAGCAATGCCTGCACGCGCGCCACCAACTCGCCGCGTCGGATCGGCTTGATCATGTAATCATCGGCACCTGCGGCCAGACCGGCGACGATATCGTCCTCGCCGGAGCGACTGGTCATGAACAAGACCGGCAGATTGGGGCTGAGCTTTTCCCTCGCCCAGCGCAGCACTTCGGAGCCGCTGAGATCCGGCACTTGCCAGTCGATGATCAGCATGTCGTAGCTCTCGCGTCGCAACTGGCCCAGCATCTCCTTGCCACTCTGGAATGGATGGCACACATGTCCAGCGGCCGTCAGAACCTGGCAGACCAGGTCCGTTTGGCTGCGATCGTCGTCGAGTACTGCTATTCGCATATTGTCAGCGCTGTGTAGCGCAAGAATTATTATCGTTAAGCCCTGGAATCTAATTTAACAAACTATTGTCGGTATAGGTTTGCCGCCGTTTCGGTTTGACAATATTTCACAATCGAGTGTAACAGTTTCATCGATATAGTTGCAGTTTTTACAATCGAATGTATCAAATCGACATGGAGCGCAAGCCACTTTTCCCGCTGCGCGGGCCGGCGCCGTCGCGCGACTGCGGCCACGAAGAAAAACGGATTTGCGGGCGCATTCCGGTATATCGGAATACGATGGTGGCAATCAGAATGCGGACGGCAAGCGTTGTTGCATTCGCTGAAAGGGATGCGGCAACGTGTGCAGCCCGGCGTCGCCTTGGTGGCGTACGAACAATGGAGGGCATACCGAGATGGCGCATCGCAAGGGCGACGACGGATGGACGCTGGTGCCGTCCACGCAGGAGGAAATCGAGACGCTGCGTCAGCGCTGCAGACGGATCGTGATGCGGCGCGCGGCGATTTCGGCGAGCGTTTCGGCGCTGCCGATTCCCGGCCTGGATATCGCAACGGACCTGAGTCTGCTGACCAGGTCGATAGAAGACATCAATCGCGAATTCGGCCTGACGCCCGGTCAGATCGACCGCTTGCGTCCACAATTGAGGCTGGTCGCGTACGAGACCGTGATCGGCATGAGCGGGGTGCTGGCCGGGAAATTGGTGACGCGTGAACTGGTGGTGCAATTACTGAGGCGATCGGGAGTGAAGATGCTGAGCAAGTATGCGGTTCGCATCGTCCCGCTAGCCGGCCAGGTCGTCTCATCGGCGATTGGCTTCGCGGCATTTCGCACGATCGGCAATCAGCATATCGACGCTTGCGTGCAGATTGCCGGCGAGCTGGTGGTGGTCCAGGAAGCGTCCGCAAGCCGGCAAAAATAACAAGGCCCGCGCTAGTGACTGTGCCTCAGTGAAGTCCATCGGGAACAAGTGAAAAGGTTTTATGAGCGACAAAAGACAACAGGAATGGGATCCCAGATCCGCACCGATGCGTGACGATCAAATTGCCGGTTATGACGATATCCGCCGACGCTGCCCGGTGGCACACAGCGACTATCTGAACTGGTCGCTGTTCCGGCATCAGGACGTGCTGCGCGTGCTTGACGATCACCAAACCTTCAGCAGCGAAGTCTCCAGTCATCTGTCCGTGCCGAATGGCATGGACCCGCCGCAGCACACCGAATACAGGCGGATTATCGAGCCCTACTTCAACCCGCAGCGGATGGCGGCGTTTGAACCGGCCTGCCGCGGTATCGCGGCAAATCTGGTAAAGGGGCTGGCAGCCGGAAGAACCGAGCTGATGGCTGCGCTGGCCCACGATTTTTCCCTGCAAATCCAGTCGGCGTTTCTGGGCTGGCCCGCGGCTTTGCATGCACCACTGCGCCAATGGACGCGCAAGAATCATGCTGCCACCCTGGCCAGGGACAAAGCGGCGATGGACGATGTCGCCTATGAATTCGATGGCTATATCAGGGAATTGCTGGCGGTGCGCCGCGCGGCCGGCATGCATGCGCCGGACGACTTGACGACCAGCTTGCTTCGCGAGCAGATCGGGGACAGACTACTTGGCGATGAAGAAATTGTCAGTATCTTGCGCAACTGGACGGTGGGCGAGCTCGCCACCATTTCCGCCTGCGTTGGGATCCTGGCGCACTATCTGGCCGAACATCCCGAGCTTCAGCAGCAACTGCGCGAACAAACGTCGCTGTTGCCGGCTGCAATCGATGAAATATTGCGGATCCATGCGCCGCTGATCGCCAACCGCCGCGTGACCACCGCGCCGGTCGACATTGGCGGCCGCGCGCTGCCGGCCGGCGCGCGGATAACGCTCATATGGGCCTCGGCGAATCGCGACGAAGCCGTGTTTGGCGATCCCGATGAATTCCGGCTTGACCGTGATCCGGCGAAAAACCTCCTGTATGGCGCCGGCATTCATGTTTGCCCGGGTGCGCCTCTGGCCCGGCTGGAGCTGCGCATCCTCATGGAGGAGTTACTTCAGGGCACCAGCCGGATCGCCCTGGCGCCGGGTGAAGAGCCGGTCAGGGCGGTCTATTCGGCAGGCGGATTTTCTTTGTTGCCGTTGTGGATTCACGGAAATTAATGTTATCGCCTTGATCACCGATCCACATCGGCCATCACAAAATCGATGCTGCCCAGGATCGCGATCAGATCGGCCACCATCAGCCCGCGGCTTAGCAACGGAATGATTTGCAAATGGGGAAACGAAGGTGTGCGGATGCGCACCCGGTAAGTCATCGTGTTGCCGCCGCTGATCAGGTAGTAGCCATTATTGCCCTTGGTCGCCTCGATGCCGACGTGTGCTTCGCCGTGCGCGTGGTCGTTGCGCGTGTAGTCGTCGATGATCGTGCTCGTGATTTGCTGGCTCAGGTAGCGGCGGCCGGCATGCACGCTGCGCACCGCATCGACCAGCTCGGCGCCGGTTGCTTCCATCAGTAAATCGCCCAGGGCGCCGGCTTGCAAGGCTTGAAAAATATGTTCGGTCGTGGAAAGCCTGGTCAGGATCAGCACCCTGGTAGACAGGCAGGCTTTGTGAAGCTCGGGGATCGCCTCGATGCCGCCCAATTCCGGCATGGCAATATCCATCACCACCCGATCCGCGTGCGTTGCGAAACTCGTGCTAATCGTCTTTATAAGCAAAGAAACGATGGTCGATCGAGATTTACTCGAATCAGTTGATGTGGGTCAAATCAAGGAACGTGGGGAACGAATATAAGTCGAAGGCGGGTATAGGCGCCGGCTTTTCCATCGTTTCCTCAGGCAATGTATTGATTGCGGCCAAGGCCGTCCCGTTGCGCATAGTGTGCGTTGCCGAACAGTCAGCTTGGCGCCCGGCGCGCATCGTAGAGATCAGATTAATTTCCGACCAGGAGCATGCCATGCCCTCCACATCCAAAGAGCCGGCGAACCCCGCTGCCTCGCCGCCCGGGAAAGACGAAGCGATGACGCCGGAAAAACTGAAGCATCTGGACGAGGTTCTGGACGAGGCGCTGATCGAGTCATTTCCGGCCA
>DHXL01000408.1 GCA_002415335.1 Oxalobacteraceae bacterium UBA5157 | reverse complement strand
CGGTCATAGCCCATTGGGCACAGCACCAGTTCGAACGGTGCGATCGAGACCGGCCAGATGATGCCCTTGTCGTCGAAATTTTGCTCGATCGCCGCGCCCAGGATGCGCGTGATGCCGATGCCGTAGCAGCCCATCTGCATCAGCTGCGGCTTGCCGCCCTCATCCAGGTAAGTGGCCTTCATGTCTTCCGAATACCGGGTTCCCAATTGGAACACATGGCCGACCTCGATCCCGCGCTGGATCGCCAGCACGCCGCGGCCGTCGGGCGACGGATCGCCGGCCACCACGTTGCGGATGTCGAACACGATCGGCTCCGGAAGGTCGCGTCCCCAATTGGCGCCGGTGTAGTGAAAGTCCTCTTGGTTGGCGCCGCATACGAAATCGCTCATGTTGGCGACCGTGCGATCGGCGACCACCGTGACCGGCTTCCTGGTCCCGATTGGCCCGAGGTAGCCGGGAGTGGTGCCGAACCACTCGACGATTTCGGCGTCGGTGGCGAAGCGAAAGTCAGCCAGGCCGGGTATTTTGCCGGCCTTGATTTCGTTCAGATCGTGATCGCCGCGCAGCAGCAGTAGCCAAACCTTCTTGTCGATTACTCCCTTCTCGTCCGTTTCAACGGTCAACACGATCGATTTCACGGTGTGCGTCAACGGCAAGCCAAGCAGGGCCGCAACATCTTTGCATTTCGCCTTGCCCGGAGTCGGCGTCCTGGTCAGCGCCTGCATCGCAGCGCCGCGCGATGCGCCCAGCACGACCGCATCGGCGGCCTCCATATTCGCGGCGTAATCGGAGTCTGGGCAATACACCAGCGCGTCCTCGCCGGTGTCGGCGATCACGTGAAACTCGTGCGAGGCGGACCCGCCTATGGCGCCGGTGTCGGCCGCGACCGCGCGAAATTGCAGGCCGAAGCGGTCGAAAATACGCACGTAGGCGTCGAACATGATCTGGTAGGACTTCTTCAAGCCGTCGACGTCGCGGTCGAACGAGTAGGCATCCTTCATCGTGAATTCACGTCCGCGCATCAAGCCGAAGCGCGGACGGCGCTCGTCGCGGAACTTGGTCTGGATGTGGTAAAAGTTGATCGGCATCTGGCGATAGGACTTGATGTCGGTACGCGCGATGTCGGTAATCACCTCTTCCGAGGTCGGCTGGATAATGAAGTCGCGCCCATGCCGATCCTTGACCCGCATCAGTTCGGCGCCGTACTTCTGCCAGCGCCCCGTTTCCTGCCACAGTTCCGCCGGCTGCACCACCGGCATCAGGAGTTCGATCGCGCCGGCCCGGTTCATTTCTTCCCGCACGATTGCCTCCACCTTGCGGATTACCCGCAAGCCGAGCGGCATGTAGGTGTAGATACCGGACCCCAGGCGTTTGATCATGCCGGCGCGTTGCATCAGCTTGTGGCTGACAATTTCGGCGTCGGATGGAGCTTCTTTAAGGGTGGAAATAAAAAATCGGGAGGCGCGCATACGATGAATTCTTTTTAAAAAGAGAGAGTTATAATCAACTCAATTTTAAAGGATTAGCTGGCTGATGCACCCACTCTTCGCACAATTGATTAATGCTCTCCCGTCCGCGCCGGTTTGCGGCGGTGCGGGGATGCAGGAATGCGCCCGTGCCGAATCTATGCCGAGGGACATCTAGCCGCAGAAAGTTGTGAGGTGCAACATGCTGGACCGTGAAGGCTTTCGCCCGAACGTCGGCATCATTTTGCTTAACACCCAAAATGAGGTGTGGTGGGGCAAGCGGGTGCGCGAGCATTCCTGGCAGTTTCCGCAGGGCGGCATAAAATTCGGCGAAACTCCCGAGCAGGCGATGTTCCGCGAGCTGGAAGAAGAAGTCGGCCTGACGTCGGAGCACGTGAAAATCATCGGCCGTACTCGCGACTGGCTGCGCTATGAAGTGCCGGACCGCTTCATCAAGCGCGAAATCCGCGGCCATTACCGAGGTCAGAAGCAGATTTGGTTCTTGTTGCGCATGGTCGGGCGCGATTGCGACGTCAACCTGCGTGTGACCGACCATCCGGAATTCGACGCGTGGCGCTGGCACGACTATTGGGTGCCGCTGGATGTCGTCATCGAATTCAAGCGCGACGTCTATCAACGGGCGCTGCAAGAATTATCGCGCTTCCTGACGCGGCCTTCGCACAATGGACAGGCGCCGCGCCATACCGCCCGCTATCTGCGCCAAACCCACACGCCTCGGCAAGATGAGGCCAATCCGGCCGAGGCAGAAACGGAACCCAAACAATGAGTGTACGCATGCCCTTCACGCTTCGGCTCGCTAAAGCGCGACCATCATGGATCTTCGGCATTATTGCCATTTTGATAACGGCGGCTGCAGGCCGCGCCCATGCGGGTGGCGACGAAGACACGGAGGACCGCGACAACGCATGGAAGGAAGTCGCTGCGTCGCTGCCGTCTGCGCCCGCGGCCGAGAATCTGCTGCCTTTCTACGTCAGCCCGACCGCCTCTCAACGCTTCGCCATCGACGCAAAATCGGTCAGCGTTGGCACTGACGGGGTGGTCCGCTACACCTTGCTGGCGACCAGTGCCAGTGGTGCCAAGAGCGTCAGCTATGAAGGGATACGCTGCGACGGCTGGCAAACGCGGTTGTACGCGTTCGGACATCCGGATGGCCGCTGGTCGCGCGCGCGCCGCGATGAATGGACGCCGATTAACCGCAACGCCGCCAATCGCCAGCAGGCGGTGCTGGCGGCGGACTATTTTTGCCAGGGTAGTACCGTTGCCGGCAAAGCCGCTGAAATGGTCGAAAGAATACGATGGAAGCGCAGCCTGCAACAGTTTATCGACTAGCCGTTCATCGTCCAACTCACAGCAAGACCATGTTATCCCGATGAATCAACTCGGGCTCTTCGACAAATCCGAGTATCGCGAGAATCTCGGACGAGGGCCGGCGCATGATGCGGCGCGTTTCCGAACTGGTGTAGTTCGTGATTCCGCGCGCGACCGCACGTCCATCCTCCGCGGTGCAGGTGATCACGTCGCCGCGGCCGAATTCCCCGTACAGCGCGATCACGCCGATCGGCAATAGCGACTTGCCCTCCATGCTCAGCTTTTGCACCGCCCCGGCATCCAATACCACCTTACCCGCAGTTTGCAGATGATCGGCCATCCATTGTTTGCGTGCGGTCAGCTGCGCAGTTTGTGCGGTCAATTGGGTGCCGATCGCTTCGCCGGCGGCCAGGCGCGTCAAGACATGGTCTTCACGGCCCCAGGCGATGACCGTATGAGCTCCGGAAGTCGCGGCGCGCTTGGCGGCCAGAACCTTTGTCAGCATGCCGCCGCGGCCGATACCGCTGCCGGCGCCGCCCGCCATCGCTTCCAGCGCGGGATCGCCGGCCTTCGCTTCGGAGACGAATGGCGCAGCCGGGTCCTTGCGTGGATCAGCACGAAACAGGCCTTTCTGATCGGTCAGGATAATCAGCGCGTCGCCCTCGATCAGGTTCGCCACCAAGGCGCCGAGCGTGTCATTGTCGCCGAACTTGATCTCATCGGTAACGACCGTATCGTTCTCATTGATGATCGGCACCACGCCGAAGCGCAGCAGCGTAAACAGGGTCGAGCGGGCATTCAGGTAACGTTCGCGGTCGGCCAGATCGGCGTGCGTCAGCAGCACTTGTGCGGTGCGCAAGTCGTGCTCGCGAAAGCTGGTCTCGTAGACTTGCGCCAGTCCCATTTGACCCACCGCGGCGCACGCCTGCAGTTCGTGGACGCCGGTCGGCCGCTTGTCAAAACCGAGCCGCTGCATGCCTTCCGCAATGGCGCCGGAACTGACCAGCACGACTTCTTTTCCGAGCAATCGCAGTTGCGCGATTTGCGCAGCCCAATTGGCAATGGCGGCATCGTCGAGTCCCTTGCCGTCATTGGTGACGAGCGAGGAACCGACTTTGATGACGAGCCGCTTGGCCTTCTTGATGACGGAATTCATGGGGCTGGATTGTGTGATTATTCGAGCACCTTGAAGCGCGGATCGTCCGGGTCGATCGATACAATGCCACGTGCTTCCTCGACCATTTGTGTTTCTTCCTCGCGCTGCTCGAGCCGACGTTGCTCAGCCAGATAATTGTAAATCTCGATCACCAAATCCTGGCAGCCCTCGCGTGTCAGCGCCGAAATTTCAAACACCGGGCCCTTCCAGCCGAAGCGTTTGACGAAATCCTTCACCCGCTTCTTGCGGTCCGCTTCCGGGACCATGTCGAGCTTGTTCAACACGAGCCAGCGCGGCTTGTCGAATAGCGATTGATCGTACTTCTTCAATTCCTTGACGATCGCCTTGGCTTCCTTGACGGGATCGACGGTATCGAAAGGCGCGAGGTCGACGATGTGCAGCAACAGTCGCGTGCGCTGCAAGTGGCGCAAGAACTGGATTCCGAGGCCGGCGCCTTCTGCCGCACCTTCGATCAGGCCTGGGATATCGGCGATCACAAAGCTCTTCTCATGACTGACGCGCACCACGCCCAAATTCGGGTGTAGCGTGGTGAACGGGTAATCGGCGATTTTCGGCCGGGCATTCGACACCGCGCTGATGAAGGTCGACTTACCGGCATTCGGCATGCCGAGCAGCCCGATATCGGCCAGGACTTTCAGTTCCAGCCGCAATTCGCGCCGCTCGCCCTCTTTGCCGTCGCCTTTTTGGCGCGGGGCGCGATTGGTCGACGATTTGAAATGGATATTGCCCCAGCCGCCCTCGCCGCCCTTTGCCAATAGCGCCACTTGTCCATGCTCGGTCAAATCGGCAACGATTTCGCCATCGCTGTTATCGATAATCAGCGTGCCAACCGGCATGCGCAGCATGATGTCATCGGCGCCTTTGCCGTAGCAATCCGCACCGCGCCCGTTCTCGCCGTTGCGCGCCTTGTGCATCTTGGAAAACCGGTAGTCCACCAGTGTATTGATGTTGCGGTCCGCGATGGCCCAGATGCTGCCGCCCTTGCCGCCGTCGCCGCCATCCGGCCCGCCGAACGGTCTGAATTTCTCACGACAAAAAGACGCGACACCGTTGCCGCCGTCCCCAGCAATGACTTCAATTTTTGCTTCGTCGATAAACTTCATTTTTTGCCGCCATAAAACGAAAGGGCACCGCCAGAAAATCGTCGCGAGCGGCCCAATCTCAGGATAAGAAGCGCAGCCGTCACGAGGATGGCAAGCACCGCAGGCCCGAGTTGGGTCGCGCAATAGATCTTTGGGGGTGCCCTAAAGGGCTCTACCTGAGGGGTAGAGCCCTTGATTGAAGGCTTGCGCCTTACTACTTGCTCAAATATTGATTGCCAACGCAACCAATCAAGCTGGTACTACCGTTACAAATTGGCGCTGCGCTGCGCCTTTAACGAGAAACTGCACCTTGCCGGGGATCAGCGCAAACAAGGTGTGATCCTTGCCCATGCCGACGTTTTCGCCAGGATGCGTCTTGGTACCGCGTTGGCGAATGATGATGCCGCCGGCGTTGATGGCTTGACCGCCATATACTTTGACGCCGAGTCGCTTCGACTCGGAATCGCGACCGTTGCGCGTGGTGCCGCCGCCTTTTTTATGTGCCATTTCAGACTCCTTGGTATCTGGTTAGTTCAAGCAACGCTTGCTCGATAGACATTCCGGGAAAGAATTTTCTGTCCCCGATCCTATCAATCAGCCGTTGATCGAAACGATTTGCAATTCGGTGTAATTTTGACGATGGCCTTGGTGCTTCTGATAATGCTTACGACGGCGCATCTTGAAAATCTTGACCTTATCGTGGCGACCATGCGCCAAAACCGTAGCCAGTACCGTAGCACCTTCGACCAATGGGGCACCAAATTTAATGGTGTCGCCCGCACCTACTGCGAGCACTTGATCTAAGGTGATTTCGGAACCAATGTCTGCCGGTATCTGTTCTACTTTGAATTTTTCGCCAGCGACAACTTTATACTGTTTGCCACCGGTTTTTATGACCGCGTACATGTGAAACCTCATCAAATGATTAAAGGACTTTTTCTCTCTTCGACCCGCCGAGACGTGCTGGCAGAATCGGGAAAACCTCAAATTATACATGGACTTAGCATCTCGGTCAAAATGTATTGACAGGAGAATGGAAGCATGACGTCCGGCATTTTTCAATTCATCGCCAAACTTGCTCTAGAGCGCGCAAATAGCCGTGGGACGGCGAATCCAGTGGCAGTATGACAAAATCCGAAATGCGGTGCGAAGCGCTTGTCATCGTATAATCACTGCAATTGACGATTCTTGCAGGTTTCTATCTTGTCTGCCACTACCTACGCGACCCAAAACAGCATTTCGCACGCAATTACCGCCGATATGGAGGCGGTCAATGGCGTCATTCGGCAACAACTCCATTCCGACGTCCCCTTGGTCAACCAAATTGCCGAGTACATCATCGGCGCCGGGGGCAAACGGATTCGACCGGTGCTGGTGTTGCTTCTGGCCAATGCCTATGGCTATCGTGGCGCGCATCATCACACACTGGCAGCCGTGGTCGAGTTTATCCACACTGCGACGCTGCTGCATGACGACGTGGTGGACGAATCATCACTGCGGCGCGGGCGGCAGACCGCAAATGCCTTGTTCGGCAATGCCGCCTCCGTCTTGGTAGGCGACTTTGTCTACTCGCGTGCATTCCAGATGATGGTATCGGTCGGCGACATGCGCGTCATGCAGATCCTGGCCGACGCCACCAATGTGATCGCCGAAGGCGAAGTCCTCCAACTATTGAACATGCACGATCCGGACGTGACCGAAGCCCGCTATCTGCAGGTGATCCGCTCCAAGACTGCGAAGCTGTTCGAGGCGGCGGCCCAGCTCGGTGCGCTGATCGGCGGCGCCGCGGAACTCGAGATCGAAGCTGCCGCCGAATACGGCCGCTCACTGGGAACCGCATTCCAGCTCATTGACGACGTGCTCGACTATTCGGGCAACGCAACGGACATCGGCAAGAATGTGGGCGACGATCTGCGCGAGGGAAAACCGACGCTGCCGCTGATTTACCTGATGCAAAACGGCAGCGCCGGACAACGCGAGCTGGTGCGGGCCTGCATCGAAAGCGGCGACGAAAAGCACTTCGACGAGATATTAACCGCAATCACCGGGTCGGGGGCGCTCGACTATACCAAGCACGAAGCCGAAAAAGCAGCCCGCTGTGCGAGCGCGTCGATCGCCATGCTGCCGGATAGTCAATTCAAGCATTCTTTGTTACACTTATGTTCTTTCGCGGTAGACCGTAATCATTGACCTCGGGCCGGCATTGCCCGCTGTTCCGATGTCTTGATACGAGACTCAAATCGGGGTGTAGCTTAGCCTGGTAGAGCGCTACGTTCGGGACGTAGAGGCCGGAGGTTCGAATCCTCTCACCCCGACCAAAAACTCTTACAAATCAACGACTTATAATTTTCTGCAAGTCGGATTTATGACCCCGTAAGGAAACTGTGCCAAATTGCACAGGTCACGGCACCGGTCGCGGGTGAAATATAAACTCCATACACTACAAGAGTCTCCCACCCAACTGGAGACTTTCATGGCTACCATCGAGAACCGTTCTCGCTATTGCGTCACCGTCAAGAACCGCCCCGACCTGACCCGTCACTTCCCCTTCGCCAAATTCGCCGCCGTGCAAGCCTGCATGGACGACTTGCGGACCCATCATCTGAAGCCCAAGGCCGAGCAGCTCGACGAACACTGGCTGCTGCGCGTGCGCCAAACCGGCTACGAAGACATCGTGGTGACGCGCCCCACGCAACAGGAAGCCGAGGCGTTCATCAATAAGGTCGAAGAAGAGCGCAGCCGCGGCCTGTTCGTCGACTACACCAAGGCGCACAAGGCGACGTTTGGCGAGCTGCTCGTCCGCTACCTCGAAAATGAAATCCAGCGCGTCAAGAGTCGCGACATTCTCGCGTACAAAATCGAAGGGTGGCTGGTCGACAGCGGGAAAAGAGGCATCGAACTACTCGAAGCACATCGCGAACGGGCGCGCGCCGCGGGCAACAAGGTACGGCCTGCAAAATTCAGCAACCGCGCCGTGAACACGGAGATGCACTGGATTCACAAACGCCTCTCGGAAGTGACCACCGTCGTATCGAATCGTTCATCAACGAACGACTGAAAGTGGTCGCGCCGTCGACCGTCGACCGCGAAATCGACATCCTGAAATCCGTCTTCAAAGTCGCGCTCACCGTTTGGGATTACACGCTGGCCAAAAACCCGATGGACGCCGTGCGCCGCCCGAAATACTTCAACGAGCGTGACCGGCGCATTACCTGCAAGGAAGAAGGCGCGCTGATACAGGCACTCGCCGCGCTCGACCGCGAGCGCGTCGTCGAGGACCGGTTAAAGGAGCTAGCCGACGCGGCCCTCGCCAGCCAACCCTTCACTAGCAACAGTGCGCGCAAGAAAGTGCTGGCGGAAGTCCGCAAGCAGCTCATGCTGCAAGCCGAAGAAAGCACCACAGTTACCCCGTACCTGGAAGCCTTTTATCACTTCCAAGTGATGACGGCCGCCCGGCGCGGCGAGACGCTCGGTCTCACCTGGGACCGTATCGACGTCAAGGCCGGCACCGCATTTTTGCCGGAGACGAAGAACGGTCGCGCGCGCAAGCTGTCTGTGCGGACGCACTTGATGGCGCTCCTCAAGGAGCTACCGCAGGTAGGGTGGCAAGGTCTTTGCCATTTCCATTGATTACCTGGTTAGCGCGTGGGCCCGGGCGTGCGAAATGACCGGACTCGCTGACTTCCACATCCACGACCTTCGGCACCACGCCATCACGAGAGTCGCTGAGACGGGTCAGTTCACGTTGCCGGAATTACAGCAGTTCAGTGGACATCGTGATATTCGGATGCTGATGCGGTATGCCCATTTGTGTGCCTCGCGTCTGGCGAAAAAACTCGACGAATGTTTCAAGGACGCAGAGATGGTGCGTAACCACCGCGGCCGGTCTTTTTTGAACAAGCATGCACCCGTCAATGTGCAGCAGGTACTGGCGTCCGAAGAACCATCGTCCGAAGGGATAGCCTGTGTGGGCGACGGTACCCCGTCAATCGGAGTTAGTGTGCTGCACGTCATGCATGCCAGTGCGGCGCCGTCGAATGTCATTGCCTTCCCGGCCCGAAAACAAAGTTAAGGGCAACGGTCGGCGGCGCACACGGCCGCCGACGCGAGCCCACGGGAACGGCCGAATTCATGAAATGCAATGCCAGAGCCTATTCTCTAGCATCTATTTCCTCGCGGCAAGCGGCGACGGACTACCATGACAGGGTCTATTTCGGTCTTACTGAAATGCTGAATTGCATCTCACGCTAAGGCGCCATTTCCAGGATTCAATAACGCAGTGGACTGGCTGCAGGAACCGCTTCTATTTTGCTTTTGGTCACAATGTTGCTGGCCCCGTCTGAACCTCAAAATATTTGAGGAAACGTGGCTACCCGGTGCGTAATTCAACAAATTCGTGGCATGCTTTAAGCGTGCTTATTCGGTTGTCACCCAAACCCACTAGTGCAGTGTTGCACACTTGA
>DHXL01000034.1:1383-9484 GCA_002415335.1 Oxalobacteraceae bacterium UBA5157 | reverse complement strand
GCTAGAGCGACTCTCGTAACGCATGACAAGGCTTTTTCCCTTGTTCCAGGTGGTGTCCTCGCCGTCGAGGACTGGATCTTGACATCCGCCCCTCCCTAAAGGACGGAGATTCCTACGGCGCTGCGCGATGATTTGCGAGTCGCTTCGGTGGGTTGCCGCGCAACCGATCAAGGCGTGATGATATCGCTACGCGCGACATGCTATTAGCAAAGCCGCTACATGAACATATTTTTTCATTAAATTCTTTCGATCGATAATGGTTTGGATGAAGACACTTTTTCTCGCCAGATCAAAGTTTGTTCAATTTCGGGAATCTCTCTTAGCAACATCTCAACCCCTTTGTTGAAGCGAGATCGCCACCCCTTTCCCCGGCTATCAAGATCAGTCCAAGCCTCCATCAATTCCTCGGGCTGATGCTTGGCAAAATACGTAAGGAGTGCAGCGGATTGCTGCAGGTCCTTGATCGCCTTGGTCCTGAACGATCCCTCCCGCTCCCCGGCGACGATGAGCTTGTGCAGTGCAAAGCGTGCCGGGTTCGGCACGTTGACAAGAATGGCTCCTTGTTCCGATAGCAAAGCCGCTTGCCGGATATCCTGTAGTGAATACTCCATGAATTTCAGCGGCACCATTGCAATGTTCAGGTTCGGGAAATTGACCAGGTCAGATCTATCGCGCCCAACGGTCGTAATGAAGTCCAGTCGAAAGTCCGGCTGGTGCGGTATCACGTCGCTGCCGCCGATCAGCCCATCGAGCTTCGCCGTTGGCAAGAAGCCCATCTCCAAAGATGTAATGGCATCGTGCACGTCGAGCTTCACGTCGGACGGCAAAGCCAGCGACACGCTCCTGCCGGCATAGGCAAAATCAACGTCATGTGTTTTATTCGAGTCGTACCATCCAATGCCCAACATGTTGCCGTAGCAAGCGAACGCATGAGTACCGATCAGGACCCCGCCCGCCTTAAAGAAGCCATACTCTTCAAGGCGGCGAATGACGCGAAACTGGCTTCGTACTACGCCCGCATTGCCAAGGACAATCGCGGCCCTTGCCTGCTTCGACAATGATTCTTGTCGACCGGGTGGGGCGGAGTCTTTTGTTTCGATGAGTCTATCGAGGCGCTCACTTCTTGGCCCCAGATAGATTTGCTTTACGCTCGAATCCATATCCCGATATTGGAAGTACCAATACTCGTGGCCGGAAACCGTTTTCTTGGCAAAGGTCCCTTTCAGGTCCGCTACCGTCCGCTGGAGCAAGCCCATCATGACGTGATCCAGTACCTGCGCGTATGCAGTCTGAGCAGAAGGACTAAGGTCGCTATAAAAGTTGAGCATGATGAAATTTTATACTACGTATTAGATGTATGTAGTATAAACTTTATACTACAAAAATCAATCCTGTAGTATAAGAGCGCAATCAGGACAGATACTGAATCGCCCCCGATTCCCCCGGCTGGCGCAACATGGCGGACCGGACGGCATACGCGACAAAAACGCGGTGGAATCGGCGTTGGTGCGACCGCAGCAGCTTGATGTCTATGGCGAACCCAAACCGGACGCGGCCGACCTGGCCGCGGCGTACGCTTATGGCTTGGCGCGTAATCATGGCTTTAGTGATGGCAACAAGCGCACTGCTTGGGTGGTTGCGCGCCTTTTCCTGGCCGACAACGACATCAAGCTGAGATTTGCGCAAAGCGATGCGGTCCATACGATGGAATCGGCCGCGAGCGGTTCACTTGGTGAGAGGGCGCTCGCGGAGTGGTTCCGGCAGCGTATCGAAATTTTTTAACTTTTTCCGAAAAATCTTCACTTTTTTGGCAAATTCACGCCCCTGTATCGAAAAATCCTAACTTTCCGGAGCCGGCTCGTCGGCCTTTCGGGTTTCGAACGCCTGGCGAACCACTTCCTCGATGTGGTTGAGCAGCTTTTCCGGGAGGTGGTAATACTGCTTCCTGCGGTTGGCCGAGTGCGTACCCGTCTGCCGCGACGCCGTGGCGCAAGGGAGCGCCCGATGTCTAATCGTGATGTCGGCGGGAAACGATCATGAGTTCCTTCTCGTTCACTTCGTATACCAAGCACTTGGTCTGCTCGATTCTTCGTGACCAACATCCGGATAGGGTTACTTTCGGTGCTTCGGGTTTTCCCATGTCTTCAAACGGCGTGCGTTTTGCAGCCGTTATAAAGAAGGTTGATGCGTTTCAGCGCTTTCCTGTCTTGTCCTTGCCGGTAAACGCCCGAACCCGACGCTGGCGACAATCGGCGTTCGGGCCTGGGTCGTCAATGGCCGCCGCGTCAAAAACATTCCCGGCCGAAGGGCCGATGTCGGCGATGCCCACTGGCTGGCCACGCTGGCCCGGCCGGTTGCGCGTGCCCTGCCACCAACTGGGCGTATCGCGGGCTCGCACCGCCATGTTCCTCGGGAAACAACACCGCGCACAAAACAAGGGACTGGACCTTCCATTGTTTGGTAGAATTGGATATAAAAATTCCTTCTGGAAACATTTCATCTTGAGACCGGCGTGCTTTTGGCCGACTCACCGCAAGCTCGTCTGCCTCCGACGCGTGACTGGATTCCCTCGGCAAGTCTAGCGGACGCTCAAGCGCGCCGGCCCGCATCACTGCACTGGTAGCAGAAATCCGCGTGCGCAAGCACGATCATCGAATGGAAGAAGATTAAATGATTTCGCAAAATAATTTCCCTGGCCTTGTCCAAAACCTGGGCGCGGCGATCGTGATATCGACGTTGTTGGTCGCGTGTGGGGACGGCGGTGGCGGCGCCGCACCAAGCTCGGCTCATCCTGTCGCGGCCAACTCGCTTCGCGGCGTGGTCAGCAAAGGCATCGTCAGCGGGGCCACAGTCTGCGCCTATGCCATCACCGCCAATGGCGCCCAGGGAGCGCTCATCGGCAGTTGCGTCACCTCCGATGCGGGCGGGGCCTATGCCATCGATATCGGGACCTATACCGGCCCGGTGCTGGCACAAGCCAAAGGCGGAACCTACGTCAATGAAGCCACCGGCACGACCGTCCCGCTGGCCTCGTCTCTGAACAGCGTGCTTTCCAACGCGACGGGCGGCGCCAACGATTTGGCGATTACCGCCTTGACCGAGGTGGCCGTTCAGAATGCCAGCGCGCTTGCGGGCGGCCTTGCCAGTGCCAATATTCAGACCGCCATTGCCGCGGTACAGAACAATTTCGGTGTGCCCGACATCGTCGGCACCATGCCGGTCAATGCGCTCAGCGTGCCTGCGAATGCCACGGCGGCGCAAAAGGCCTACACGCTGGCCTTGGCCACTGTCTCGCAATATCAGAACAACCAGCCGGCGGGAACCAGTCTCGCTACCGCCTTGCAAACCGTGGCGGCTTGCCTGGCCGCACCCGCCACGGCTTGCGGCACCGGTTCCGCGAGTGTGGGCGCGTCATTGAGCACGGCCTTGAATACTTTCGTCGCAAACAATTCTGGGTTCACGGACCTGGCCTCGTCGACGGGGCGCGTCGTATTCTTCGGCTCGGTGAGCGCACTACCGGGTAACGGTGTCGATGGTGCCACGGGTCCGACAGGTGCAACGGGCGCGACGGGAACAGCCGGCGTGACAGGTGGCACAGGCGCAATCGGACCGACAGGTGCTAGCGGTGCCACGGGCACGACAGGTGCGACAGGTGCGACGGGGACCGCCGGCGCGACAGGCACGACCGGTGCGACAGGCACGACCGGTGCGACAGGTGCGACGGGGACCGCCGGCGCGGCAGGTGGCACGGGCGTCGCGGGTCCGGCCGGACCTGGCATGACGTGGTCTGTGATTAGCGGCCAGACGCAGTTGGCCGCATCCAATACGGGGTACATCGCCAACGACGCCAGCCTGGTCTCGATCACGCTTCCCCCTTCGCCTGCCGTGGGAGATGTGATCCAGGTTAACGGTGTCGGCGCGGGAGGGTGGTTGATTGTTCAGAATTCAGGACAAAACACCATCATTCAAAATATCTCCGGCAGCAATACTGTTTCGACGACGGGCACGATAGGCGGTGCGCAGTACGACGCGATCGAGCTTCAATATATTGGCAATAATACGTTTAGTGTCTTGAACTACGTCGGTAATGTTGTTGCCGTATCGGCGTTGCCGAGCGGATATGTCTATCAGGGCGGGTTGACCTGGATGCCGGTGGTTTCCAGCGCCCCCACCAATTTGGCGGCCGCGAACACCTTGTGCACAACGACTCTTATCAATGGCCAGGCCGGATGGCGCCTGCCGACGCAACCGGAATTGTCGGCCCTGTACACATCGGCGGCAATGATTGGCCAAGGTTGGACCTTGAGCTTCACGTATTCGTCAAGTCCCGTGCCCTCCACGTCCAATTACTACATCATTCGACTCGATTCCCCCGGCAGCGCATACTCATACGACGGGACCAGCTTTCCACAACCAGTCTACGTAGCCTGCGTGCGCTAGATCCACGTACTGAGCCAGGGATCGCAAGCGGCGTTTGCCGGCCTTGCCCCCTCGCTCGACTGTGCTGGGCTTGCCGCGGTCGTGGCCCGGTCATGCGGCGAGCCTACCGATGCCTCGGTCCCGTCCTGCCGGCGCCATGCGACAGGCCGGTTCTACTTTCTTTGGACTAGGCTGCCGGCCTTCATTTGCCAGACGACGGCATCGACGAATCAACACCGGGGACAGCCCCCTGTTTTGGAGCAATCAATGTCGCAGAAACATGGGCCTGTCCCCGGTTTTCGGGCTTCGCTCGCGCCACGGGTAGTCGATTTCCGCGCCGTCGACTTCATGCAATCGCGCAGCAACTTGTCATCGCAGAAATGACGTGTTCAGTAAGTTGTTCATGCTAGCGTGTTCTCGACGGCCACCCCGCTTGGAAACAGGATGCGGGTGTCGCTGTCAATGCGACGGTTGACCGAACTTGCATAGCGTGCGCTATTATATTTGTCTATCTGATTCCCCTTCGTGTCAACAACACGAAGGGGAATTTTCATTGCGCACTAGAATTTGTGCGAATGCCCGCTGGTTGAAACTGACGTTGAAGACGGAACTGCAAACTTGGCAGAAACGATTTTGCGTCAGTATCGAAATACCAAATTTGATGCTGAATTGATCTTCCTGCTTATCCTTATAAATCGTGGGAAAATGAAACGAACAATGCGGAATGGGATGTTTTGTTGCGGTGCGGGATTCGAACATCGATAGAGCGGTGAAAGTCTGCAATCGGCCAAAAGCAGTCAGTGGCGCAAAGAACCAATTTGTTATTTCTTTAACAATTTTTGTGTGGCAGCGTACTGAGCTATAATTGATCTCGCAAAGGGCGAAACGGCCCTATTTCCAAAAGGAATTACTATGCTTACCGTCGTCTTGCCTGACGCGCTTGAAACTGCGGTCACAGCTGCGGCACACCGAACCGGGCTATCGATTGACGACTATTTAGCCGCTGTATTTGCCGACGCGCTATCGCTGGAGATCGATCGAGCGCGCGTTGACTCATACCTAGCCGGCACGCCGGCGGTTTCACACGACCGCGCACGTTCTTGGCTTACTGATTTGGCAGCAGGAAACCGCACCGAGTGCCCGCGCTGATCTGGCATCCCGATGCCCTGGACGACATTGCCAGGCTCTACGACTTCCTTGCTCCAGCTAGTCCCTCCGCTGCTCGGCGAGCCGCCCTAGTTATCCGGGAGGCTGCAGACAAAATTGCCGATAATCCGGGCATTGGCACACCTCGAGCTGAATTCAAGGAATGGCCCGCGAAGTTCGGGCGTAGCGCCTATATTCTGCGTTACTTTGTAGTGCCAACTGGCGCCATCCTGATAACCCGCGTCTGGCATAGCCGCGAAATGCGGCCAGATTAATTGATTGTCGTAGATATCTGGGCCGGATGGGACCTAACGACATTGGACTGGACAATCGCCACCGACGTTCTCAATGGTGACTTCCACTCCGGACACCCAGGAAAGTCACCGATACCCCCGATCCTTGCAATTATTGCTTGAATCAAACTCGCTTTTGCTACGTTCCAACCCCCATATTTTTTTACCTGCTCGCTTAGGATTGGGCAGAAAGTAGCTATTTCGATCTGACAAATAGCGGTCGATCGCTTGCATAACCTCAGAAGTCGACGAGTAATTGCCGTTATGAATGATCGCACGCGCCATTCCGCTGAATACGGATTCGATAATATTTAGAAATTGGGCACCTGCAGGCAAAGGCGCCAAGCCTACCCTTGTGCTTAAATTTCGGAAAGTCGGCGCGTTTCTCGAAGAAATTCTTGTACGCCTTCTCCAAGTCCTTCAAGGCATGTTGCAATGGGTGGCAGGGCGCGTCTTTCAGCCACGGCGTTTCCGCGCCATTGCGCCACCCGGTCAAGTGCTTCGCCATGGCGACGTAGCCGATGAACCTGTTTCCAGCTTCGTGATTTTCTTTTTGCATCGCCAACGCCTTGTTGTAGACGAACCGGCATGACCCAGCGAAGCGGCGCATATCGCGCTCTTGCTCGCCATCTGGCATCAGTTCGTATTTGTAGGCTTGTAAGCGAGGATGACCATATACACTTGCTGGTGAACTATCCACCCAAAGTTTCCGTCTCGAATCTGGTGAACAGTTTGAAGGGCGTGTCGAGTCGGATGATTCGGAAGAAGAACTATCCGAGCATCCGCAAGAAGCTATGGGGCGGCGCGCTATGGTCGCCTTCCTACTTTGCCGGTAGCTGCGGTGGTGCGTCTATCGCCGTTATCCGGCAGTACATCGAGCAGCAGCAGACGCCGCACTAGGCGCACCAAACCGGACGGCTGCGCCGTCCGCGCTCTTGACCCCGCCCTGAAGGGCGAGGTTTGCCGCGCAACCGATCAAGGCGTGATGCTGCCGCTACGCGCGACATCGACCTGCGGATGTTCGCAAACGATGCCCTGCGAGAAGCCCCGTTGAAAAGGCGGCGCTGTCTAGCGCCGGTGCGGCTGGGGAGTTCTCGAAAACCGTTCTTGCTCGAAGCGGCGCAGAACGGCGAGTTTCGAGAAGATCAGGCTGTTCTGACCTCGTTGAGCAGGTCAGGGTGACGATCCAGCAGCTTGAACAGTTTGACCAGGGCCAGCGGCGGCTTTGTCTTACCGGTCTCGTAGCGCGAGAAGGCATTGATGCCGCCGCCGAAGATTTCAGCGGCTTCGCGCTGGTCGAGGTCGAGCTTCTTGCGCACGTTCGCGATGAAGCCCGGATCAACAATGGCGGCGTTCACCTGCTTGGAGAAGGCTCGCATTTCACGCATGACACGGTTCGATTCCGCTGCATCCAAGATCGACTCGGCGCAGGCCGGGCAGAAGTCGCCCGTCACCGCTGCAATGACGGTGGTTTCACCCTTGTAGGTGTAAGGAAGGTCGCGGGTGTCGTGGATCAGTTCAGCCGCGCCGCAAACAGGACATTTCATGGTCCCAACTCGTTTGCACCGGCTCGCGCCGCGTGCGTGGCGCGCACCTTGCCAGCTTCTACCAAGGCTTTGACCGCGGTCAGCTTGCAATGCGGGGTTCGTTTCTCCATAGATGCATCTTAACCTACTTGGTTTATTTTGGCAAGTTGGTTAGCGGCGGAAATTTCTATGATTCCGGCGACGCCATCGGCGTGGCAAGAGCAGATGTGGCTCCGCTGCCGTACGGTCGAAGATGCTCAACCAGAAACGACAGGAAATCAACGAATATAAGCTATTGATTTTTATATCATTACGGTATAAATTAAAAAAATAGTAAAAGATACCGAAAGGCATCCCATGTTAGAGCGGCCGGCCGACGCCATGCGCCAGTATATCGACGCGGTCTCCAGTTTTGAGGCGTACGAAGAGGCGCTGGCAGAGGCTGCCAACGTTCGAGGCGGCATGTACTGGCACAAAGGCCCGGCGTCCGCTCCTGACGAGGCCTATCTGGTGCGTACCAGTGCTTCCGGCAGTGAGAAGAGCCTGGGCCCACGGTCGCCCGAGACAGAGGCCATGTACGCAAGCTTCCGAACGCGGAAAGAGTTGGCCGAACAGCGGCTAGCCGGCTTGAAAACCGCACTCGCCAAGCACAAGCGGATGAATCGCGCCCTCCGGGTCGGACGGGTTGCGCCGCTCATCGTGGAAATCCTGAATCGC
>DHXL01000034.1:0-1239 GCA_002415335.1 Oxalobacteraceae bacterium UBA5157 | reverse complement strand
TGGGCGTGCTTCGCAAAGTCGACCCGACTTTCCGCGTTCGGAATTCGCAGAGATACACCGCCGTGAATAAGGACGGATTTGAAGTCGATATTATCCGGCGTGAGCAAATTGCGGATGACCCGCATCCCGTCCGGTTAAGTGATGATGAAGAAGACTTCTGGGTGGCGCAAGCGCCGCGCGCCCAGGAATTGCTTGATTCGCCTCAATTTTCGGCCGTTATCGTCGCCACCAACGGCGATATGGCTCGGATGAACACGCTCGAGCCGATGGCGTTTGTCCGCTTCAAGCAGTGGATGAGCACCCTGGCGGACCGAGACCCGCTCAAACGTCGACGCGACGCCCTGCAAGCTAAGGCAGTCGAAGAGGTTTTGCAAGAGTACCTGCCACAGTGGGCCAAGACCTGAACTGCCTGCGAGCTCTCTTCGGAGGCCAAAGGAGTGGTTGCGGCAATCAATTACTGCAATGTGATCGTTTAGCTGTTGTAATCGGGCCGCCATGGCGATTTTGGCACTGCGATGTCGTAAAATATCGGGTTCACGATAATCCATGCACTTTTAATCCACTCCAAGCTGGAAGAAACGAATGATTTTAGTCACTGGCGGGGCCGGTTTTATCGGTTCGAATTTTGTCCTCGATTGGCTGGCGCAATCAGAGGAGCCCGTCATTAACCTGGACAAGCTTACCTACGCCGGCAATCTCGAAAATGTCTCCAGTCTGCAAAACGATCCGCGGCATATCTTCGTGCGCGGTGATATCGGAGATACGGCACTTGTCGCAGCGTTGCTCGTACAGCACAAGCCGCGCGCCATCATCAATTTCGCCGCCGAGAGCCATGTCGACCGGTCGATAGACGGCCCTGGTGAGTTCATCCATACCAATATCGTCGGCACCTTCCATTTGCTGGAATCCGTACGCGCGTACTGGGCTGCACTGGAAAGCAGCGATAAAGCTGATTTCCGCCTGCTCAATGTTTCCACAGACGAGGTCTACGGTTCCCTGAGCAAGGATGACCCCGCTTTCAGTGAAGCCCACCGCTACGAACCCAACAGCCCGTATTCAGCCAGCAAAGCGGCCTCTGACCACCTGGTGCGCGCCTATCACCACACCTACGGCCTGCCGGTCCTGACCACCAACTGCTCTAATAACTACGGCCCGTATCACTTCCCGGAGAAACTGATTCCGCTGTGCATACTCAATGCGCTCGCCGGCAAAGCGCTGCCGATCTACGGCGACGGCCAG
>DHXL01000061.1:1920-4976 GCA_002415335.1 Oxalobacteraceae bacterium UBA5157 | reverse complement strand
ACGCAAGACGGCAAGGTGGTGGCAATCTACGTCGACGGCAGCGCCGTGCAAGAAGTGCGCGCAGGCCAGCAGGCGATCGTGGTGCTGGATACCACACCGTTCTATGCGGAGTCGGGTGGTCAATGCGGCGATTCAGGCGTCTTGGAAAAACGTATGTTGGCTGGTGGCGGAAACCCACCCTCACCCCTAGCCCCTCTCCCTGCTGGCGAGGGGAACTCCGCGACCGAGCCTGCGGCTCACTTTACTGTGGTGGATACCCAGAAGATCCAGGCCGACGTATTCGGCCATCACGGTACCGTCAGCAAGGGCACGCTGGCAGTGGGCGACACGGTCAGCGCCAAAGTCAACGCGACCGTGCGCGCGCAAACCGAGCGCAACCACTCGGCCACGCACCTGATGCACAAGGCGCTGCGCGAGGTATTGGGCAGTCACGTCGCGCAAAAAGGTTCACTGGTCGACGCCGAAAAAACCCGTTTCGACTTCAGCCACAATGGACCCCTGACGACCGATGAAATTCGCCGCGTGGAACAAATCGTCAATCGCGAAATCCTCGCCAATCTCGCTACAGAGTCGAAAATCATGCCCTTCGACGATGCGGTCAAGCATGGTGCGATGGCCTTGTTCGGCGAAAAATACGGCGACGAAGTGCGCGTGCTGAGCATCGGTTCGTCGCGTGAATTGTGCGGCGGCACGCATGTGGCGCGCACCGGCGACATCGGCTTTTTCAAGATCGTGTCGGAATCGGGCGTCGCCGCGGGCATACGCCGCGTCGAAGCAGTCACTGTCGAAGGCGCACTTGCCTACACGCACGAGATCGAGGCGAAATTGAACGAGGCGGCGCGCGTTCTCAAGNNNNTCACCGGAGAAGCGGCGCTGGCACTGGTGCAAACGCTGAGCGATCGCGTCAACCAAGCCGCTGCCGCGGTGAAAGCGCAGCCGGAAGAACTGATCCAGCGCATCGTGCAAGTGCAGGACTACGTCAAGACGCTGGAAAAGGAGATGGCCAGCCTGAAGTCGAAACTCGCGGCCAATCAAGGCGACGAACTGTTGACCCGGGCGGTCGATATCAAGGGCATCAAGGTGCTGGCCGCGACGCTGGAGGGTGCCGATGTGGCGACCCTGCGCGAGACCATGGACAAGCTGAAGGATAAGCTGAAGACCGCTGCGATCGTGCTGGCCGCGGTCAACGACGGCAAAGTCAGCCTGATCGCCGGCGTCACCGCCGACGCGACCGCGAGAGTGAAAGCCGGCGACCTGGTCAATTTCGTGGCACAGCAAGTCGGCGGCAAAGGTGGCGGTCGACCCGACATGGCGCAAGCCGGCGGCACCGACCCGAGCGGCTTGGCCAAGGCATTGCAAGCGGTCAGCGCATGGGTCAACGAACGTGTCTGATGGGGAGCGCGGCATGGACCAGTTGGTGCACGCGTTCAAATATTGCCCGGTCTGTGCATCGGCGCTTGTTGCCAAGGTCGTCGGTGTGCGCGAGTATGCCGCCTGCCCGTCCGGACACTGGACGCACTGGGATAATCCGCTGCCCGTGGTGGCGGCGCTGGTGGAAGTAGAGGGCAGGATTTTGCTTGCACGTAATGCTGCCTGGCCAGAAAAGATGTTCGCGCTGATCACCGGCTTCATGTAGCGCGGCGAAACGCCGGAGCAGGGCGTGGCGCGCGAACTGAAAGAAGAAACCAATCTCGACGCCGAGCAGATTACGTTGATCGGCGTGTACGAGTTCATCCGCAAGAACGAGCTGATCCTTGCCTACCATGTCAAGGCGGCAGGCGAGGTACGCTTGTCGGAAGAGCTGGTCGATTATCGCTTGATCGCCCCCGAGAAGTTGCGCCCCTGGCGTGCGGGAACCGGCTATGCGATGGCGGACTGGATGCGGGCGCGTGGCTTGACCGTCGAATTCATGGATTTACCGGGCTGAGCGGCACACGCAACTCTGTAAAGGGATGGCATGTTGGCTCCCCTTGTTGCGGCGCACCAAAGAAAGACGGTTTGCGGTAGAATCAAGTTACTTGTTGTATTTCACATCATCTCATTCAAGAGCACGATCATGGACTTTCACAAAGAGCTTGATGCACGCGGATTGAATTGCCCATTGCCAATTCTGAAAGCGAAAAAAGCATTGGCGGAAATGATCAGCGGACAGGTGCTGCGCGTACTGGCGACCGATCCCGGTTCGGTGCGTGATTTTCAGGCATTTGCCAAGCAAACCGGTAATGAGCTGTTGTCGTATTCCGAAGACAACAATGAACTCACGTTTTACATGAAACGCAAATGAACGCCGGCGCCATCGCTGGCGCCGCGACAATCAGCAAGTTTTTCTTCCCGTCCCTTCTTCCAAGATAAGCATTTAGTGAGTATCCTCTACGCTATAAAACGAACGATCGTGCTAAATTTCCGCGTGGCGTCATAATTTATTTTATAATTTGGGCTAGTTTACGTTAACGTCAATTGTTATTTCAAAGGCAAGCTATGAAAGTTTTGGTTCCAGTCAAACGCGTGGTGGACTTCAACGTCAAGGTGCGCGTCAAATCCGACGGCTCGGGGGTCGATATTGCCAACGTCAAAATGTCGATGAATCCGTTCGATGAAATCGCGGTGGAAGAAGCGATGCGCCTGAAAGAGGCCGGCAAGATCACCGAAGTGATCGCGGTCTCCTGCGGCGTCGCGCAATGCCAGGAAACCCTGCGCACCGCGATGGCGATCGGCGCCGACCGCGGCATTCTGGTCGAGACCGATGCCGAACTGCAACCGCTGGCAGTGGCCAAGCTGCTCAAGGCGCTGGCCGATAAAGAGCAGCCGCAACTGATCATCCTCGGCAAGCAGGCGATCGACGATGACTGTAATCAAACCGGCCAGATGCTGGCCGCCTTGCTCGGCTGGCCGCAGGCGACGTTTGCCTCGAAAGTCGTGATCGATGGCGACAAAGTGAACGTCACGCGTGAAGTCGACGGCGGCCTCGAAACCCTCGCACTGACTCTGCCGGCGATTATCACCACCGACTTGCGCCTGAACGAACCGCGCTACGTGACTTTGCCGAATATCATGAA
>DHXL01000061.1:0-1801 GCA_002415335.1 Oxalobacteraceae bacterium UBA5157 | reverse complement strand
CCGAGCCGCCGAAGCGTTCCGCCGGCATCAAGGTGCCGGATGTGGCAACGCTGGTCGCCAAGCTCCGCAACGAAGCGAAAGTCATTTAATTGAAGTTTTGCGGAGGGTGGCCTGGTACAACGCGCCGGATGTTCGCCATGCGGCATGTGCGCCCCGCCCGCAATATTTAAGAATAGGAATAAATCATGGCCGCACTCGTCATTGCCGAACACGACAACGCTTCGCTCAAGGGAAGCACACTCAACACCATCACCGCCGCGATCCAATGCGGTGGCGAAGTCCACGTCCTGGTTGCAGGTCACAGCTGCAGCGGGGCCGCCGAAGCCGCTGCTAAAATCGCCGGGGTAGCCAAGGTGCTAGTTGCCGACGCCGTGCAATTCGGCGATGGACTGGCGGAAAATATCGCGGCGCAGGCGCTGTCCATGGCCGCCGCGTATTCGCACATCCTGGCGCCGGCCACCGCTTACGGCAAGAACATCCTGCCGCGCGTCGCCGCCAAGCTTGACGTCGGTCAGATTTCCGAAATCACCAAGGTCGACGCACCCGATACGTTCGAGCGCCCCATCTACGCCGGCAACGCGATCGCCACGGTGCAATCGACCGACGCGATCAAGGTGATCACCGTACGCACGACCGGTTTTGACGCGGCCGCACCAGGCGGTTCGGCTGCGGTCGAGACCGTCGTTGCGGTGGCCGACTCCGGCCGCTCTGCATTCGTGTCGCGCGAGTTGGCGAAATCCGATCGTCCGGAACTGACCGCCGCCAAGATCATCGTATCGGGCGGACGCGGCATGGGCTCAGGCGACAACTTCAAATTGCTGGAGCCGCTCGCCGACAAGCTGGGCGCCGCGATGGGCGCGTCGCGCGCGGCGGTCGATGCCGGCTTCGTGCCGAACGACTGGCAAGTCGGGCAAACCGGCAAGATCGTGGCGCCGCAATTATATGTGGCAATCGGTATTTCGGGCGCAATCCAGCATCTGGCCGGTATGAAGGACTCGAAGGTGATCGTTGCGATCAACAAGGATCCGGAAGCGCCGATCTTCTCGGTGGCCGATTACGGCATCGTCGGCGACTTGTTTGAAATCGTGCCGCAGTTGATCGCCGAACTCGGCTGATCGTCTAGAAGGTTGAGGACAGAGTAACGCTGCGCTTCACTCTGTCCCGCAATGAGTAAGAACAACAACGGGTGGGATTTGCCGGTGTCGTCGATCAACGGCTGTCCATGTTGATCTGCGCCACTTCCGCGGAGCCCGCCCCATTTTTTGGAGCATCAAATGCCGTACGTCGCCCCGTTGAAGGACATGCTGTTCGTGATGAACGAACTGGCCGGACTATCCGCAGTGAATGCCTTGCCCGGCTGTGAAGATGCCACGCCGGAAACCGTAGAGGCGGTGCTGGAAGAGAACGCCAGGTTTTGCAGCGAAGTGATTGCGCCGCTCAATTTCACCGGCGACAAGGAACCGAGCTATTGGCGCGACGGCAATGTCACGACCAGCAAGGGTTTCAAGCAGGCGTTCAAGGCGTTCGGTGAAGCGGGATGGCAGGGCGTACAGCATCCGGTGGAATTTGGAGGCCAGGGCTTGCCCAAGCTGGTGGCGACACCATGCATCGAGATGCTTAACTCGTCGAGCCTTTCGTTTGCACTTTGTCCGCTATTGACGGACGGTGCGATCGAGGCGTTGATGACGGCCGGCAGCGACGAACAAAAGAAGATCTACCTCGCCAACCTGATTTCCGGCAAGTGGACCGGCACCATGAACCTGACCGAGCCGCAAGCGGGTTCCGACCTGGCGATGGTGCG
>DHXL01000352.1 GCA_002415335.1 Oxalobacteraceae bacterium UBA5157 | reverse complement strand
TCAGCGTGGCATTGCGCACGCGTTCGATCAGATCGTCTTCCACGCAGCCGCCCGAAACCGAGCCGACGATGCGGCCATCATTTCTGATCGCCAGCAACGCGCCTGGTGGGCGCGGCGATGAACCCCATGTCTCGATCACCGTCACCAGATCGACGCGGTGGTTCTCCTGCCGCCAGTCGAGAGTCGTGCGCAGGACCTGCAAATCGACGCTGTCCATATCTTGTTTGATTCCGGTCAGTCGTTACGGAAAATGACGGTACGCCATCAAGCCGAATGTGCTGCCGTTTCAATGGCTTTTCCTGTGCGGCGTTTTGAGGGTTTCCGCGGCATATCCGGTAATGGCGGCGCATTCATTACCGAGCGCAACACCATGTCGGTAATGAAATCCCGCCAATGCACAATGGCGTCCTTTGCCATAAGATCGGCGCTCAGAAATGCGCTTAACGTATAGCGGTTTGACAGATAGAAATAGCCGAGCGCCGCAATCGCTACATACAAATCGCGCGCCAGCATGTCTGGGCGAAATATGCGCTGTTCGGCTCCGGCCTGCAGTATCTGTTCGAGGATACTGACTGCCGGCGATGACAGCTCGCTAACGCGCACCGACTTGCTGACATGCTTGCCATGATGCAGATTCTCACTGTTCAGCAAGGTCATGAATTCGGGATGATCCAGATAGTACTGCCAAGTGAAATGCACCACCGTGATCAAGGCGCCAACCGGATCGCCGATGTCGATTTGCAGCGCCGCTTCGGCATCGTTCATGCGTTGGTAAGTCGTTTCCAGCACTTCGATAAACAACTTTTCCTTGCTGCCGAAGTAGTAGTAAATCATCCGGTCATGCGTGTGCGACAACTTGGATATGCTCTCGACGCGGCCGCCGGCCATGCCTTTTTTTGCAAAAACGCGAATCGCGGCCCGCAAAATCGTGTCGCGTGTCGTCAATGCCCGCGCCTGCTTGCCGCGAGTAGGCTTGACGACCGCTTTCTTGCGTGGCGCCGTCTTCTTGGCTGGAGCTGAAGCTGTATTGCGAACGGTAGTGGTCATGTGGAAGTGTAGGCGGTTTTAACTGTGGTGAAGAATTCTACCGCATACCTTCCCTGTTCCCGCGCTCCGTAGCTTGAACCTTTCCGGCCGCCGAACGGGACATGATAATCGACGCCGGCGGTCGGCACGTTGACCATCACCATCCCGACCTGCGCCTCGCGTTTGAAATGCGTCGCATGCTTGAGCGATTGCGTACAGATGCCGGCGCACAGGCCGAATGCCGTATCGTTGGCAAGCGCCAATGCATGTTCGTAATCGTCGGCCGCAATCACGCTGGCCACGGGGCCGAAAATTTCTTCGCGGGCGATGCGCATCCCGTTGTCCACTTCGGAAAATATTGCGGGGCTAAAAAAATAGCCGTTCGTGTCAGCCTGCAGACGTTCACCGCCGCACAAAAGGCGCGCGCCTTCCTGCCGGCCGATATCGATATAGTCGAGATTCTGCTGTAACTGGGATGGATCGGCCACCGGTCCGATCTGCGTTTCCGGTAACAGCGCATGGCCGACCCGCAATGCACGCGTTCTCTCAACGAGTGCGTGGTTGAATGCATCGTAAATGGCTCGTTCTACGATGATGCGGCTGCTGGCGGTGCAACGCTGTCCGGTTGAATAAAACGTACCCTGGATCGCGCAGTTGAGCGCCGTTTCAAGGTCGGCATCTTTCAGCACGACCAACGGATTCTTACCGCCGAGTTCCAGTTGCACTTTTTTGTGCTGCGCGGCGGCTTGCTGCAATACTTGTTGTCCAGTGCCGACCGAGCCGGTGAAGGTGATGGCCTGCACGCGCGGATCGCCGAGCAGTGCCGCGCCGACAACGGTGCCGCGTCCCATCACCAGATTGAATACCCCTGCCGGCAGGCCGCTGCGGCTGATGATTTCGGCCAACGCCCACGCCGAGCCGGGCACTAGGTCGGCCGGCTTGAACACGACGGTATTGCCATAGGCCAGGGCCGGCGCGATTTTCCAGGCAGGGATGGCAATCGGAAAATTCCAGGGCGTGATGATGCCGATCACCCCGACCGGTTCGCGCGTGATTTCGATGCCTATACCGGGCCGCACCGAGGCCAGTACGTCGCCGCTGATGCGCAGCGCTTCGCCGGCGAAGAATTTGAATATCTGGCCGGCACGCGTCACTTCGCCGACCGCTTCGGCAAGCGTCTTGCCTTCTTCGCGCGCCAGCAGTGCGCCTAGGTCGTCCTTGCGCGTCAGCAGTTCGTGGCCGATCCTATCGAGCACATCCGCGCGCTGTTGCGGCGTGCTGTGCGCCCAGCCATGCAATGCGTGATGTGCGGCGCCGATCGCCATCTCGACATCGGTGCGTGTAGCGCGGACATATTCCCCAACGACATCGGTTATGTCGGATGGGTTGATGTTTTGTTGTATGTCTGCGGCGCCGATCCATTCGCCACCAATCCAATTCTTGTGCATGGTTTTTTTCCTTATTCGATGGTGTGTTGGTTGCGTAATGTATCGAGGCAGCTGCCAATCCATTGCGAGGTCAGCTTTTCCTGTAGCGAATTTTGCCGCAAGCGCGCGCTCAGGCCGCTGAAATCGACGCTGTCGAGTGGCTGATCCTGGTTGAAGCAGGAAAATACATAGGTGATCTCGCCGGTTTTCGGATCGCGTTGCGGTTGCAGGCACTGTGCACAGATTTCCTTCATCATGCATTGCATCGGCGAATTGATCGATGCGATCGCGAAATGGCCGGCTTTCAGGAATGGTTTCAGTTCATTATGGCGCGCCAGTCCGACTGCGGCCATCATGCGATCGGAGCCGATTGCGATAATCCGGTCTACCGTTTCGGTGGCGATCGGTAGCGCGCCCAGATCGCCTCGTGCATAGCCGGCAATCGCCTGCACGATGTTGCCGACAAAGCTGCTGTCCTGCGGCCGGCGCGGAGCAAAGCCGGGCGCCTCATCGCAGCACCAGACAATCACATCGGCGGCCGCTTCGATTTCGGCTACCTTGTAGCGATCCATCAATTTCTTGTAGCCGGCGAAATACAGCACTTTGGACCCGGCGGCGCGAAAGGCGGCACCGATTGAAAACAGCACTGCATTGCCCAGGCCGCCGCCGACCAGCATTATCGTTTCATTGCCGACGATATGGGTCGGTGCGCCGGTTGGGCCCATCAGCGACACCGGCTCGCCCGGCCGCAATGTAGCTACCAGATCGGCCGAGCCACCCATTTCCAGCACGATGCAGGCCACCAGGCCTTGCTCGACGTCGACCCAGGCGCCGGTTAATGCGAGGCCTTCCATCGTCATCCGCGTGCTGCGCGCAATGGACGACAGTGCATCATAATTCTGCAACCTGAAAAATTGACCCGGTCGGAACTGCGCCGCGGCAAACGGCGCGTGCAGCACCACTTCGACAATCGTCGGCGTCAGTCGGTTGACTGCATGGACCGTGGCGCGCATGCCGCTATTAAGGCGCGCAAAAAATGTCGCATCGTCTTCTGCGCTGGCAGGCGCCTGCTGCGCCAGCACACGCGAGACCAGAGGATAGCCCTGCTTGGCCGAGCCCATCGCCTTGACCACATTGCCGAAATAAGACGGATGCAGATCGCCGAAGAAGGATACGAATTTTCCGTTATCCGTTTTGCTGAGCAGCACCTGTGCTTGCTCCGGTTTGGAAATTGCCTTTTCCGGGCCGACCTTTTTGCCATCCTCATCGCATGCGGCGAAGTAACGGCCATCCAGCCGGAAATGGATCGCATCCTCACGCGCCAGCACGGTGTTGGGCTGGGTCCCTGCCGCGATGAAAATCGAACGCGCCGGCAAGCTTGTTTCATGGCCATCCGACCACTTGCCATCGGCATCGATGACTTGCGTGCGCATCCGCATCGACCGGGCCGCACCCAGCGCATCGACTTCGATCTCAACCGGAGTCAGGCATTCGGCATACGCGATTCCTTCTTCCAGCGCTTTTTCGACCTCTTCATGGTTCAGCGTATAAGCGGGACTGTCGATCATCCGCTTGCGATAGGCCAGCGTCACGCCGCCCCAGCGCTGTAGCAGTTCAAGAATCTGCAGCGGCTGGCCAACAGCTGCCGCCCGCGTACGTTCGGCGCGGATCGCCCGTGCATGGAGCAGAAATTCGGTCGCGACTTCGGCATCGTCGCCGCTCCAGTTCGCTCGCACCTGCGCCTCGCCGCGCTCGCTGCATAATTGCTCGTAGCGGTGCAGGAATTTTTCCACCTGAACCGGATAGTAAGCCAGCGACTCGGTCGCGGTATCGATGGCGGTCAATCCGCCGCCGATCACGACGACCGGCAAGCGCATTTGCATGTTGGCTAGTGAATCGGCCTTGGCCGCGCCGGTCAGTTGCAGCGCCATCAGGAAATCCGAGGCGGTGCGTACGCCGCGCGCGAGGCCGTTCGGAATGTCGAGTACCGTCGGCCGTCCAGCGCCCATCGCCAGCGCGATATGGTCGAAGCCTAATCCGAAAGCATCCTCGGCGGTCAGCGTACCGCCGAAACGCACGCCGCCGAACATCGTGAATTCCGCCCGCCTCTCCAGCAACAACCGTACCACTTTGAGGAAATTCTTGTTCCAGCGTACGGTGATGCCGTACTCGGNNCAGCGTACCGCCGAAACGCACGCCGCCGAACATCGTGAATTCCGCTCGCCTCTCCAGCAACAACCGTACCACTTTGAGGAAATTCTTGTTCCAGCGTACGGTGATGCCGTACTCGGAGACGCCGCCAAATCCCGCCAGAATGCGATCTTCCAGCGGCTCGTATAAATCGGCTATCCGTGCTACCGGTGCAAACGGCGTACGCGATCCGTCGCTACGCACGCCGCAGACGGTTTCCGGCAGCGGCTCGATTTTCAGGCCGTCGATGCCGACCACCGTATGGCCGTCGTTGAGCAGATGATGCGCCAGCGTGTAGCCGGCTGGTCCGAGGCCGGTCACCAGTACCCGATAGCCAGTACGCGCACGTGGAAAAGGTCGGCGCAGATTGAGCGGATTCCAGCGCGTCAGCAGCGAGTAAATTTCAAATCCGTATGGCAGTTCCAGCACATCCTTTAACGTGCGCGTTTCAATTTCAGGAATGTTGACCGGCTCCTGTTTTTGATAGATGCAGGATTTCATGCAGTCGTTGCAGATTCGATGGCCGGTTGCCGCCGCCATTGGATTGTCGACTGTAATCATTGCCAGCGCGGCAACTGCATGGCCGCTTGCCTTCAATGCATGAAATTCCGAAATCTTTTCCGATAGCGGACAGCCGGCTTGTGTCACGTTGAATACCGATTTCTTGTAAGCCGCCTTGCCCTCGGGGGGCGGCCCGTCCTTCGGCAATTTTTCCTTCAGCCCTTTGGAACAGGAATCCTTGCCCTGCGCATGACAGAAGATGCAATAGTTAGCTTGATCGAGCGCACCACGCAGGCTAGTGCCATGATCGGTCAGCGCAAATCCGTCACGGCGCCGGATACGGGTCGGCTTGATGGTGAAAACGCTGTAGCCGTCCTGATTACTTTTTTGCGCGCTCGGCACCAGATTCTCGGGATGGATATCATGCGCTTCGCGAAACAAGATGTCGTCGCGATGTGCGGCCTGCCCGGCTCTGGTGTGGAATGCCCATGCCGCATAACGTTTGGCGATCTCTAATGGTTCGGCGTGCAACGCTTCATCTTCCAGCCAGTGCTGCACATATTGGGCAAAAGTCAATTCGTCGAACTTGCCACCAAATAATTCGGCAAGCTGCGCGTGCAGCAGCGGCCCGTCGATAGACTCGGCTTCTTCCGGTTTTATTTTCTTGGCGGCGGTGCGCTGCACAAACTGGCGTTTGATCACATACAGCGGCGCCAGCGCATGATGGGTCGATGCGAGCGCCGCGACCTGCGCTTCAATCTTGAATAGCTTGGCCACGAAAGTTTCGACATACGGACCGAGCGCAATCAATAAAGTTGATTCCTGCAACGGCGTCAGCGCATCCGGCTGTTGCCGCGCCTGCTGCAACTGGTTCCGTAACACCGGCGCCGCGGCTTCGATCTCCTGTAAAAAGCATTGATCCAGCGTACGCAATCCGTCGCGGGTATAAAGCTGTGGAAACTGCATGCCAAAATCGAGATTCAAGATGGATCCTCCAGAATTCATTTGCGCCGCAACGCCGCAATGCAAGTGGGCGAGCGACGCCGGCAGGAGGGCGGATCAGTGCGAGCCGTTCCACTGCCATACGACGCTGTTTGCCGCTCTGCGCAGCCATGTGCGGTCATGCGCGGTTGTGTGTGTTTATGCGTGAATTACTGCCGTGCATTAGCGTTCCAGCAGCGCCAGTTTGCCGGTCTTGTCTTTCCATTCTTCCGCTTCAGGCAAGGCGCCTTTGGTGCTGGTGATGATTTCCCATTGCGTTGCCAACTCGGCATTTAATGCAATGAATGCCTGCTGGTCTTGCGGCACGTCCTCTTCCGCGTAAATTGCATTGACCGGACATTCGGCAACGCAGACGGCGCAATCGATGCATTCATCCGGATTGATTGCCAGGAAATTGGGGCCGACATGAAAGCAATCGACCGGACAGACATCGACGCAATCGGTGTAGCGGCATTTAATGCAGGATTCGGTTACGACGTGCGTCATGCTTGCTCCTTTTTCAGGTTCGTCAATGCGTTGCTATCGCAATGGATGCTGCAATGTGTTTTCATGATAGCGCAAGATATAAATGTAGTAAACACCGAATTATTCTGAGCTTACTAAACTACTTAAATGACTGAATGACGGCTGAAGCAATGCCTGTAAATTGACGTCATGTAGCTAATTTACATAGCAGATTCGGTCTAGTCATCGGTTGTTGCTAGATGGGCAGGCGCGACGCTGGCCGCTTCTCCGGCATCGCGCAAAATAATTATTGCGGTGTATTTTTATTCATGCTAAGTTAGCGGAAATGTAGTGAATACCGAATATTTTGTCGTCCGCCGGATCGGAGTTTTTCTATGGCGACGGATAAGAATAGGCATGCAATGGAGACGCGACAATTGACTGCGACAACAGGCGTTTATCTGCGACCGCAGACAATCGGCGAAGCCTTGAAGGCGCTGGCGACGATGCCGCTGACCATCTTGGCGGGAGGCACAGACTTTTATGCTGCGCGGACAGGACAGGCGATCACCGAGCCAGTTCTCGATATCACTGCCGTACCAGAATTGCAGGGCATTCGCGATGAAGGAGCGCAGTGGCGCATTGGTGCTACCGTTACCTGGAGCAATATTGTTCGTGCGGATTTTCCGGCGCAATTTCGCGGCCTGCAAGCGGCTGCGCGAGCAGTTGGCGGCGTGCAGGTGCAGAACACCGGCACGGTAGCAGGGAACATTTGCAATGCATCGCCAGCGGCTGATGGCATTCCAGCTCTGATGGCGCTCGATGCACGGGTCGAGGTTTCATCGCTGTCCGAGACGCGCATCGTGCCACTGACTGAGTTTGTGCTCGGGAGCCGCAAGATCGCGCGACTCCCGAGCGAACTGGTGACCGGCATACTGATTCCCAAACGTGACAGGGCCAAATCCAGTTTCTTAAAGCTCGGGCATCGGCGCTATCTGGTGATTTCGATAGCGATGGTTGCGGCCGTGATCGAAATCGATACCGCCGGTGTGATTACCTATGCGGGGGTTGCAGTAGGGTCGTGCTCCGCAGCCGCCAAGCGACTGAGTGCACTGGAGCAAAAGCTGCTCGGCAGGCAGGCGTCGCGTGGCTTGTCGGCATTGGTGGAGGCGCATGACTTGGTTGCGCTGACGCCGATAGACGATGTGCGCGGCACTGGTGCGTACCGGCGCGATGCGGCGCTGACGCTTGTCAAACGCGCAATCGAAGAGGCGCTCCATGAATAAACCAGTCGAGATACAAGCCGAGATGTCGGCTGAAATACAGGCCCTGCAAACGATTCGGTTGCATCTGAACGGTAAGACGGTCGATGTTGTGACTGCGCCGACCAAGCGTTTGTCGGACGTGCTGCGCGACGATCTTGGTTTGACAGGAACAAAAATCGGCTGCCACGCTGGTGATTGCGGCGCGTGTACCGTATTGCTCGACGGTGAGCAGGTGTGCGCATGCATTACCGCCACCGCACAATGCGCGAACCGCGCCGTCACGACCGTCGAAGGATTGGCGCAGGATGGCCAGCTCAACCGCCTGCAGCAGGCATTCCTCGCGCATGGTGCGGCGCAATGCGGTATTTGCACGCCGGGTATGCTGATGGCGGCGACCGATGTGCTGCAGCGCTATCCCGATCCGACCGAACAGCAGGTGCAGGATGGCTTGGGCGGAGTACTGTGTCGCTGCACCGGCTATCGCAAGATTGTCGAAGCCGTGCTGGCGGTCGCGCACGGTCAATTCAATTCGCCGCAGCCCGAGGCCGGTCAGGCAGTCGGCGCGCGGCTGGCCCGACTCGATGGCAAGGCCAAGATCACCGGTGTAGAAAAATTCGGTGCCGACCAATTTCCGAAAGACTGCCTATGGATGCGCACTGTTCGATCCCCCCATGCACGCGCAACTTTCACGCTGGGTGACCTGGATACCTTCAAGCGACGGTATCCCGAGGTGGTCGCAGTCTTCACCGCCAAGGATGTGCCGGAAAACAGTTTTTCGGTATTCGCAGAGCCGAAGGATCAGCCGGTGCTGGCTGATAGCCACGTGCGCATGCGCGGCGAAGCTGTGATGTTGATTGTGGGGCCGATGGACGCGGTGCAAGCGATTCCGGAATCGGCCATTCCGATCATGTGGCGACCTGAAGCCGCGCTCGATACCAGCGAAAAAGCGCTGACTGCAACCGGAGATCTGCTGCACGAGTTTGCGCCGGAAAACGTGTTGTGCCGCGGCCGCGTGGCAAAGGGCGATATCGAAAAAGGCATCCGTCAATCCGCTTTCGTGGCGGAAGACGAATACCGCACCGGCTATGTCGAACACGCGTATATCGAACCGGAAGCCGGATATGCGGAAGTGTTTGACGACCAAGGCGAGCAGCGCATCCGCGTCTTCACCTGCACCCAGACGCCGGTGATGGACCGGGACGAAGTGGCACGTGTGCTGAAACTGCCAAAGCATGCGGTACATATCGTCCCGTCAGCGATCGGCGGCGGTTTTGGCGGCAAGCTCGATGTCGCGATCCAACCGCTGCTGGCGGTCGCGGCATGGCATCTGAAGCGGCCGGTGCGTGCGGTCTATACCAGAACCGAATCAATGCAGTCGACCACCAAGCGGCATCCGTCGCGCATCCGCGCGCGCTACGGTTGTGATGCCGAGGGCAATCTGACGGTGCTCGATTTTCATGGCGATTTCAACACCGGTGCATACGCCAGTTGGGGCAGCACGGTCGCCAATCGCGTGCCGGTGCATTCGACCGGACCGTACTTTGTTCCTCATTTGCGCGCACTGACACGGGCGGTGTATACGAACAACGCGATCTCCGGTGCTTTCCGCGGTTTCGGCGTGCCGCAGGCACATATCGTGACGGAGGCGTTGCTCGACGAACTGGCCGAAAAAGTAGGCATGGACAAGCTTGCTTTTCGGCTGAAGAATGCCATCCGTGCGGGCCAGGCAACGGCTACCGGGCAGGTGCTGACCGCTAGTGTCGGCATGGTGCCGTGCCTGCAGGCATTGCAGCCGGCATGGCAGGCTGGTCTGGCGATGGTCGCGGCATTTAACGAGCAGGCCGCCACTGAGGGCCGTGCACAACGGCGCGGCGTCGGTATTGCCAGCATGTGGTACGGCATCGGTAATACCGTCATCGCCAATCCATCGACGATGACGGGTGCGCTACGCAGCAACGGCCGACTGTTCCTGTATAACGGCGCCCAGGAAATCGGGCAGGGCACCTTTACCATCATGCCGCAGCTATTTGCCGACGCGGTTGGTTTGCCGGTTGCGCTGGTCGATCAGGTGATGGGCGATACCGATCTGACCGAAGATGCAGGAAAAACATCGGCGTCGCGACAGACCTTCGTTTCCGGCAATGCCGCCAAGTTCGCCGGGGAAGATATCCGACGGCAGTTGTTACAGTTGCTGGGACTCGGGCAGCATGCCCGATTGCGTATCAACGGAACGGCACTGACCGGCGTCGAAAACGGCGTTGAAAAACACATTGATCTGGCAACGCTGCCAGCAGGTGCGCAAGGCGATATCGTATCAGGCCGCGGTTACTTCAATCCGCCGACGGTGCCGCTCGATGCTGACGGTCAGGGCGTGCCTTACGCGACCTACGGTTTTGCCGCCCAGGTGGCCGAAGTCGAGGTCGATGTCGAACTGGGTACGGTAAAAGTATTGCATATCCATGCTGCACACGATGTCGGCCGCGCGATCAATCCGACCCAGGTTGAAGGACAGATTCACGGCGGTGTGGCGCAAGGCCTGGGCCTGGCATTGATGGAAGAATATATCAGCGGGCGCACCGATAATCTGCACGATTACATGATTCCGACTTTCGGCGATATCCCGCCGATCACCGTGCATATCATTGAGGATGCCGAACCGCTTGGGCCATATGGCGCGAAAGGCGTCGGCGAACCGGCGCTGGTCGCGACTGCACCTGCGATTCTCAACGCGATCCACGACGCGGTGGGTGTGCGGATCAGGCAGATTCCAGCGACGCCGGATCGCGTGCGGCTGGCAATTCTGGCGCAGCAGAACGCAGCCAGCGATCGTAACGTCAACGCATAAGGGACACGGCACGATGACCGAGCATACCAAGGTGGATCACAGTACCGAAAACCTCGACGATTTTCTGCCGAACACGGCCGGACCAACGGTGCTGGAAAAATCGAAGCCGCGCAGCGGGCAGATGGCGGGCAACAAGGTCGAATGCAATGCCTGCCCGGTGCTGTGCCAGATTACGGCCGGACGCACTGGTGCCTGCGATCGATGGGGCAATGTCGACGGCGTGCTGACGCGGATCGATCCGGTTGTACTAATGCGCAAGATCCGCGAAGAGCAGGGTGCAGTGGTACCGTTTCTGCCGGCCGACGGCCACGAACCGGATGGCGATCTGTTCAAAAGCGAGCAACTGTTCCTGACCGGCGTGGGTGCCGGAACGACCTATCCGGATTACAAACCGGCACCATTTATCGTCTCGTCCGCAGTCGACGGGGTGGATATGATCACGGTAGTCACGGAAGGCATCTTCAGTTATTGCAGCTTCAAGGTGAAGATCGATACCGACCGCTACCTCGGTCCCGAGCAATCCAACGTCCGCCACCGAGGTGAGATTGTCGGCCATGTGACGACGATCGAATATGGTTCGCAAATGCTGTCTCTGGGTGGGGTGCATCACCTGACCGGCGGCAGCAAAAAGGAAGGCCGGCTCACCTGCGATATGATGATGTCGCTCGGCAACAAGCAGGCAGTCGAACTGTCGATTGATGGTGGCGCACAGTTGGTCATTCAGGCCGGCAAGGCACCGATCGTCAATGGTGTCGAAGAGCAGCGGATGCGGGTCGGCTGCGGTTCGGCCACCATCGGCATTTTCGCCAAACAGTGGTTCGGCCATGTCGATGAGGTGATCGTGGTTGATGACCACATTACCGGTGTGCTGACTGAGCATCAGGCGGGGCGCTGTCTCGATATGCCGCCGTCGGGCATCAAGATGAAAGGGCGGAAATCGACGCCAGGACGTTATTTTCAGGTCGCCAATCCCGGCAATGGCTGGGGCGGCACCGATATTCTGCAGCCGCTGTCGATCATCGAAGGATTCGATCCGAAACTGGCGCGTCCCGGCATGCGGATACTGATGACATCGACCACCGGCGAGCATGCTGAATTCTTCATGCTGGACGATAACCTGCAACCGTTACCTGCGGCGATGCCAAGCGAGGTGCAAAAGGTGGTCGATCGGATTGGCGAGAACTGCGAACCATCGCTGACTTCAGTGCTGTTCCTTGCTGGTGCCGGGGGATCGCTGCGCGCCGGCGTCACTGAAAATCCGGTTTTGCTGACCCGTTCGATCAAGCAGGCGCTGGTCAATGTGACGTGCGGCGGGGCGCCGGCTTACGTGTGGCCGGGCGGCGGAATCACGGTCATGGTGGACGTGATGCGGATGCCGGACAATTCGTTCGGCTATGTGCCGACACCGGCGATCGTGGCACCGATTGAATTCACCATGAAACAGGACGATTACGTCCGGCTGGGTGGCCACATGGATCCTGTGCGGCGGCTCGACGACGTGATCGGCAGCGAGCGCTACCGGGTGCTTGATTGGGAACATGACACCAGCCCGTGGCCGCTGGCGCACAAGCCGATGCTCGGTTGATCCAGTAACGACACGACCACCCGATCACGCCCTCCGAGACGAGACATGCACGCAACCCGATCCCGCTTTGCAGACGACCGCTGGCATTTCCAGCATGGGCCGATCGATCTGATCATCGGCGTCGACGGCGAGGCGGCTGCGGTGGCGCGCGCGCTCGGCAATGCATGGCGGCGGTTTGGCGAGATATTGCCGGAACTGGTCAGCGAGTTGCGCGCATTGCGCCAGCCGATCATCGCGGATGTCGAGTTTGGTGGGCGGGTGGCGCAGCGCATGTTCAATGCGTGTTGCCCGCATCGTGGTAGCTTCATTACGTCGATGGCCGCTGTGGCGGGTGCGGTCGCCGATGAACTCATGCCGTATTTCAGCGCTGAAAGAGGCATCGCGCGCGCCTACATCAACAATGGCGGCGATATTGCGCTGCATTTGCAAGCCGGCCAGCACCACCGGATTGGATTGTTTGCGGACCTCGGCAAGTTTGCCGGCACGGTATCGGCGATGGATGGCGATTTCGATATCGATGCCGACATGCCGGTGCGCGGCGTCGCCACTAGCGGCTGGCGCGGCCGCAGTTTCAGCCTCGGGATAGCCGACAGCGTTACCGTACTTGCCGCCAATGCGGCGACAGCCGATGCCGCAGCAACGATGATCGCCAACGCGGTCAACAGCGACCATCCGGCAATTGTGCGGGCGCCGGCCAGCAGTCTGAAAGACGATACCGATCTCGGGGATTTGCCGGTCACGGTCGAGGTCGGGAGGCTTCCGGCAGAGGCGGTTCAAGCAGCGCTGCGCCAAGGTGTGTGGCATGCAGCATGCCTAGTGGAATGCAATACGATTTACGGCGCGGTATTGGTGCTGCAAGGGCAAACGCAGGTGGTCGGGATGCATCAGTCAGCCCCGCTGCGTTTGCACGCAGCCTGAGCCGATAATGCAGAAGCAAAACGGAAAGCAGTATAGGAAATGGTCATGACAGAGCTGATTGAAATACGCAAAGTGTTCACGCAAGTGGAAACGATTTATCACGAATTCGGGCCGGTTGAGGATACGCCGCTGATACGCGGCGCGGTGGCGGCGGTATTGAAAAACCCGTATGCCGGACGCTATGAGCCGAACATTCTACCCATGATGGATGCACTCAATGCGGTCGGCCTGGAAATGGCACACAAGCTGATCGCTGCCATGCAGGTCGATACGATGCAGATTGACAGTTACGGCAAAGGCGCGATCATCGGCAGTGCCGGAGAACTGGAGCACGGCGCACTCTGGCACGTGCCGGGGGGCTACGCGATGCGTGAGCTGCTGGGCTGGAAAGGCGATCGCTCCGCTTATACCCAAGGCCAGGGAGGTGCCGCTGGCGGTGTCGCCTCGGGCCGAGCATTATCGATTGTGCCGTCGACCAAAAAGGTCGGTGGCCCGAGTGCCAAACTGGATGTACCGCTGACCCATATCACTGCCAGTTACGTGCGCGGCCATTTCGATGCGATGGAAGTGTATGTGCCCGGTGCACCGGCGGCAGATGAAATCGTGTTCATACTGGTGATGTCGACCGGATCGCGCATTCATGCGCGCGTCGGCGGCCTGATGCCGGACGCGATCAGCAAGTTTGACGGGCTACGTTAGTTCTGAATTTTGATGCGACCGAATTGAACGGATGCACAACCGCCTGAGAGCAATAACTGAGAGGACAACATGACACTACAGATCCGCAAGCTGATTGTGCAAGTCGACGAGACACGCACCGTGATGGGGAAATCAATTGATCCACCGACGCGCCGCGCGGTTGCGATGGCGGTGATTGACAACCCGTGCGCTGGCAAGTACGTCGACAATCTCGATGTGCTGATTGCCATCGGCGAACAACTGGGCAAACTGCTGGGTGACAAGTGCGTGCAGGCGCTCGGCATTTCGCCCGGACAGGCCGAAAGTTATGGCAAGGCGGCGATCGTAGGCGAAGCGGGCGAGCTGGAACACGCTGCGGCGATCCTGCATCCGAAACTCGGCACCCCGCTGCGCAAGGCAGTGGAAAAAGGTGCCGCACTGGTGCCATCGGCCAAGAAGATGGGCGGTCTGGGAAGTGCGATCGATGTCCCCCTTGGCCACAAAGATGCCGCATTTGTGCGCAGCCATTTCGACGCGGTGGAAGCGCGCGTGGCCGATGCGCCGCGGGCGAATGAAATCATGGTGGCGGTTGCCGTCACGGATTCCGGTCGGCCGCTGGCCCGTATCGGTGGGTTGCAAAAAGGCGAAATCAAGGGTGAAGACGGTCTGCGTTAAACCACTGGTAAAGCAAAATGAAGAAAACGTTGTGAACTGTTATCGGCACGTGCCTGCGTTAATTGATTCGCCCGTCAAGGGCATCCTTTCAGGAGGTAGTCTAATGAAATTCCGTCAAACCTTATTGCATACGGTGGTTGCAGCCGTGATCGCAGGAACAGCGTTAATTGGTAGTGCGCAGGATACCATCAAGATTGGTGAACTCAACAGCTACAAGGCCGCACCGGCCTTTCTCGGCCCTTATAAGAACGGAATGAACCTTGCGATCGAACAGATCAATGCATCCGGCGGCGTGCTTGGCAAGAAACTGGAATTGATTTCGCGAGATGACAATGCGAATCCGGGCGATGCTGTACGCGTTGCGGAAGAACTGGTATCGCGCGACAACGTGGATGTGCTGACTGGCACATTCCTTTCCAATATCGGTTTGGCGGTTACCGATTTCGCAAAGCAGAAAAAATTCTTCTTCCTTGCCGCCGAGCCGCTGACCGACAAGATCGTCTGGCAAGAGGGGAATCGATA
>DHXL01000045.1 GCA_002415335.1 Oxalobacteraceae bacterium UBA5157 | reverse complement strand
TGCTGCAGCATCGGGCCGTACGCATCGCGGAATAGTGGGACGTCGGTGACCGCCAGCGCGCCGATGGTTTCGCCGTGATAGCCGCCCTTGAGACAAACGAATTCGCGCTTCTCCGTTTGACCGGCATTGCGCCATGCATGAAAACTCATCTTGAGCGCGATCTCGACCGCCGACGCGCCGTCCGACGCGTAGAAGCAGTGGCCGAGCACGTGGCCGGTACGTTCGGCCAGCTTCTCGGACAAGGTGATCACCGGCTCGTGCGTGAAGCCGGCCAGCATCGCGTGCTCGAGCTTGTCGAGCTGATCCTTCAGCGCCGCGTTGATGCGCGGATTGGCGTGGCCGAACAGGTTGACCCACCACGAGCTGATCGCATCCAGATAACGCTTGCCGTCGGCGTCGTACAGCCAGACGCCGCGCCCGTGGCTGACCGGGATCAGCGGCACCGTTTCATGATGCTGCATTTGCGTGCAGGGATGCCAGACGCTGCGCAGACTGCGCGCTACCCAGTCGGTTTGCTTGCTTGATTCCAAAAAAACTCCAAATACAAATTTATCCGATGGTTTTCAGTTCCTTCCCCCTGGCAGGGGGAAGGTTAGGATGGGGGTCGAAAGTATCAATACTCTGTTCAATCATTCATCCATTAAATACCCTGCCCCGGGGCGGAGGACTCACTCCTCTCGTCCAGGGAGAGCATCGGGACACGTTAAGACGCGGAATGAGGGTCATGCGGTTAATGTCTCCACTATGCTCGCCAACACTCCATCCAAATTATTCAACACATCATTGTTCCAAAATCTGAGCACTTGCCAGCCCTGTGTCTATAAAAAAGCAGTTCTCTTTTCATCGTAAGCGATCTGATCTTGATGCTGCCCGCCGTCGAGCTCAATCACCAATTGCTTATCAATACATGCAAAGTCCGCAATGTATTGTCCGATCGGGTGCTGGCGTCGAAAACGGCAATCATTAAGTTGTTTTCCTCTTAGTGCGCGCCACAATACCTGTTCGGCATCGGTCATGTTTTTGCGCAGCGAACGTGCATTTGTAGTTAGTTGTGTATTGACGCGATGCCGTGTGTTCAAGCGCACTACCCCCATCCTAGCCGAGAGGATCGCGCTAGTACGCGCAATCCGTTACGCAAGCGGACGGCATGCCGTCCAAATTCCTTGCTACACCCCCCTGCCAGGGGGAAGGGACTTTCTTTCTAACTCAACCAGTTAGGTTTACGCTTTTCCAGAAACGACTGCACGCCTTCGCGCCCCTCGTCCGATGCGCGAATCGCGGCGATGCGCTCGGCGGTATCGGCAATCAAGGCATCGCTCAGCGGCCGGCCGGCGACTTCGCGCACCAGGCGCTTCGCTTCCTTCACCGCGTTCGGGCTGGCCGATGCCAGCGCGTGGACGATGGCGTCGACGGTCGCATCCAGCGCATCGGCAGCCACGACTTCCTGCACAAAACCGATGCGCTTGGCCTCCTGCGCGGAAAACCGTTCGGCGGTCAGGAAATAACGGCGCGCCGCATTCTCGCCCATCGCCTTGATCACGTACGGTGAGATTGTCGCCGGAATCAGGCCGAGCTTAACTTCCGACAGGCAAAAATTCGCCTGCTCCGCCGCCACCGCGATATCGCATGCGGCCACCAGCCCCATGCCGCCGGCGTAGCAGTCGCCCTGTATCTTGGCCACCACCGGCTTCGGGCAGACGTAAATCGCGTGCAGCATCGCCGCCAGTTGCGCCGCATCCGCCTGATTTTCGTCGTGCGTGTAAGCGGCGATTTTCTTCATCCAGTTCAGGTCGGCGCCGGCGCAAAACGCGGGGCCGCGTGCGGCCAGCACGATAACACGGACGCCGGCGTCGCTGCCGAGTTCGCGGAACGCCTGTGCTACCTCCGCGATGGCGGTCTCGTTAAACGCATTGCGCACCTCGGGACGATTAAGCGTCACGGTCGCTAGATGTGCGTTACGCACGACTTCCAGGGTTTGCCAATTCATGTTATTTCCTCCACATCGGTTTCAGGCCAACTGATCTACACCCTTGATCTACATCCTGAACAGGCCGAACTTCGTATCCGGAATCGGCGCATTCAAGGACGCACTCAATCCCAGTCCCAGCACCATGCGGGTATCGGCCGGATCGATCACGCCGTCGTCCCACAGGCGCGCGCTGGCGAAATACGGATGGCCCTGATGTTCGTACTGATCCTTGATCGGCTGCTTGAATGCCTCTTCCTCGGCCGCGCTCCAGGCACCGCCCTTGCCTTCGATGCCGTCGCGCTTGACGGTGGCCAGCACGCTGGCGGCCTGGTCGCCGCCCATCACCGAGATGCGCGCGTTCGGCCACATCCACAGGAAGCGCGGCGAGAAGGCGCGGCCGCACATGCCGTAATTGCCGGCGCCGAAACTGCCGCCGATGATGACCGTGAACTTCGGCACGGCGGCGGTCGCGACCGCGGTCACCATCTTGGCGCCGTTGCGGGCGATGCCTTCGTTTTCGTACTTGCGGCCGACCATGAAGCCGGTGATGTTTTGCAGGAACACCAGCGGGATCTTACGCTGGCAGCACAGCTCGATGAAATGCGCGCCTTTCAAAGCCGATTCCGAAAACAGGATGCCGTTGTTGGCGATGATACCGACCGGCATGCCGAGAATGTGAGCGAAACCGCAGATCAGCGTCGTGCCGTAGCGCGCCTTGAATTCGTCGAAGTCGCTGGCGTCGACGATGCGGGCAATCACTTCGCGCACGTCGAACGGCTTCCGCGTATCGACCGGGATCACGCCATACAATTCCTGCGCCGGATAATGTGGTTCGACCGGATCGCGCAACACGAGCGTGTGCGATTTCTTGCGATTCAGGTTCGAGACGATGGTGCGCGCCAGCGACAACGCATGCATGTCGTTGTGCGCCAGATGATCGACCACGCCCGACAGGCGCGTGTGCACGTCGCCGCCGCCCAGGTCCTCCGCCGTCACGACTTCGCCAGTGGCGGCCTTGACCAGCGGCGGGCCGCCCAGGAAAATCGTGCCCTGGTTCTTGACGATGATCGATTCGTCGCTCATCGCCGGCACGTAGGCGCCGCCGGCGGTGCAGGAGCCCATCACGACCGCGATTTGCGGCACGCCTTGCGCCGATAGATTGGCCTGGTTGTAAAAGATGCGGCCGAAGTGATCGCGATCGGGAAACACGTCCTCCTGGTTCGGCAGGTTGGCGCCGCCGGAATCGACCAGGTAAATGCAGGGCAGCTTGTTTTGCTCGGCGATTTCCTGCGCGCGCAAATGCTTCTTAACCGTCAGCGGATAGTAGGTGCCGCCCTTGACGGTGGCGTCGTTGCAGACGATCACGCATTCCTGGCCGGCCACGCGGCCAATGCCGGTGATGATGCCGGCCGACGGCGCGGCACTATTCCCATGACTGTCCTTATACATCTCGTACGCGGCCAGTTGCGAAAACTCGAGGAAAGGCGTGCCGGGATCGAGCAGCATCTGCACGCGGTCGCGTGGCAGCAGCTTGCCGCGCGCGGTGTGCTTCTTGCGCGCATCGTCGCCACCGCCGAGCGCGATTTTCGCGACTTTCTCCTTGAGGTCGTCGACAATGATTTGCATCGCGGCGGCGTTCGCCTTGAAGTCATCGGAGCGGCTATTGAGCTTTGATTCGAGCATCGTCATGTTGTTGTTTTTCTTTCCGGAAAACTGCCATCCAAGTAAAACCATTGTCCGTCTTCGCGCACGAAGCGGCTGATTTCATGCAGCCGATGCGCGCGGCCATCAAGCTTGTAGCGCGCGACGAATTCGACTGTCGCGTGGTCGCCGTTCGCTTCATGCCGCTTCACTTCCAGCCCCAGCCATTTGCTGCCGACGTCGCGCGCCAACTCATCCAGCGCCGGCCGCGTGCCGGCATGCCAGGTCGCGTGCAGGTACCCGGTCAAGCCGAGCACATAGGCGCTGTAGCGCGAACGCATCAGCCGTTCGGCGCTGTCAGCCGCTGCGCCCGCGTGATAGATGCCGCAGCATTTTGCGTAATCCATACCGCCGCACGGACAGGCGCCTGTCTCCACCTGGCGCTTCATCGCAATAGCGCCGGCCCCGGGGCCAGCGGCAGATCGAAGCGCGCCATCAGCTCTTTTTTGCTTTTTCCGCGACCGGTGCGCCGGCCGCTTTCCATGCGGTGAATCCGCCCTCGATATGCGCGACCGGCGTCAAGCCCATGTCTTGCGCGGTCTTGGTGGTCAGCGCGCTGCGCCAGCCGGCGGCACAAAAGAAAATGAATTCTTTTTTCGCGCCGAATACCGGTTTGAAATAAGGCGAATCGGGATCGATCCAGAACTCGATCATGCCGCGCGGTGCGGAAAACGCGCCGGGGATGATGCCCTCGCGCTCCAGTTCACGCACGTCGCGCACGTCGACGAACTGCACGTCGGGATCGGCCAGTTTGGCGCGCGCCTGCTCGACCGTATACGTCTTGACCTGCGCCATCGCCTCGTCCACCAGCGTCTTGTAGCCTTTAATCATGTGCCTCTCCCTGCGCGATTGATCGTCTTTACCGCCGTTACCGCGCTTACGATAACGCGCGCCCGATGAGAATTTTCTGGATATCGCTGGTGCCTTCGTAAATCTGGCATACCCGCACGTCGCGATAGATGCG
>DHXL01000184.1:10474-14259 GCA_002415335.1 Oxalobacteraceae bacterium UBA5157 | reverse complement strand
ACCGCCGCCTGGCTGCTCAAAAGTTGGAGATAGGCCTGTCCAGCCTCTACCGGAAGTTGGAAGACTACGAATCGCTCGGGACGCCCCAGACCGATAAGACCGAAGAGTTACACTGAAAGCGCACGCAAAATAAGAACCGACAGGTCCCCTCTCCACTGCAGGAGAGGGATTCATTTGACGCCAGGAATACGACCGGATCGCGTCAGTTGCGACGCGTGCTGATCCTGATCTTCAAACCTTTGCTACCCGGCGGAACCGGAGCGATCGAACCTTCCAGATCGCCGGCACTGGGCGTCGCATTGCCTGTCTTTGAGATACGCGCGCCGACCACCACCAGCGGAAAGTCCGATAGCTTGGCGACCGGCGTCATGCTCATCGAGTCGTCAAGTACAAAGCTGAGCGGCAAATCCTTGACTTGTTTGCGCAGTACGGCCAGCGGGAAGCGCGGCCCTTGGGCGGCACGCGCATAGATGAAAACCGTATCGTTCTCCGCCACCTGGGAGCGCAATGCCGGATCGAGTTCAACTGTTCCCGCGACCTCGGTTCCCGTTATTGCCGCTGTTGTCGTCGCCGGCGGTGTTTTTGCGGCCGACCCGGAACCCACACCCGGCACTTCAGACGACTCGGCAACTGGTGACGGGAGGCCTGCCGCAGCGGCTTCCGCCTCCTTGATATTGCCCATCGCCAGCCGCGCCATTTCGGAATCAGGTGCCGACAGCGTCAGAATTTTTTTCCAGTTGGCGATGGCTGCGGTGTAGTCGCGGCGTTCGAATGCTGCGGTGCCCATTAATGCAAGCGCCATGCTGTTTTTCGGATCCGCTGCCAATGCACGCGCCAGCAATTTTTCCGGTTCACCCTGCAAATTCTTTCCTTGCGCCATTCCGAGAACGTCGGCGTAGTCCGTGAGCAGCTGTGCATCGCCCGGCACCAGCGTCAATAGATGCGCGTAGGCGCTGCTGGCATCGGCAAAGCGGCCCATCGCGCTATACGATCGCGCCAGCATGAGCCAGCCCTCGGCATCGTCGGGCCGCGTCTTCAGACGTTGCGCGAGGCGGTCCACCATCAACTCGGTCTCTTTCTGACTCATCTCGTGCGATTTTTCGCTGGGTGCCACCGCCAGCGTTGGGTCCAGACCGCTTGGCGTGCCGAGATAGGCATAAAGCGCCGCCGCCCCCAGGGCCACGGCCAGACCAATTGCGAGCGCCTGCAGGCGCAGCCCGGCCGTCACCGGATGCAGCGGAGAATTCGGCTGCACATCCTCTGCAACACGCTGCTCCAGTTCATGCCGCGCGCTATCATACGCGGTCGCGTCGATCGTACCGGCCGCCAGATCGGCGTCGAGCTCACGGAACTGGTCACGCAACACGGTCAAATTGACTTGATCGCGTTGCGCCTGATTGGTCCCGCCGCGCTGCTTTCCGACCAACGTCGGCAGGATAAAACCCAAGGCTATCGCCGTCATCAACGCGGCAATCGTCACGAATGCTGTCATGTCTATTCCTTCGATTCAGTAGTGGAGCCCAGCAAGGTCGTCACGCGCCGCATTTCGTCTTCGGAAAGCTCGGCGGCCGGCATGTCGCGCGCGCGCTGCTTGAGCTTCAGGCCCAGAAAGACGAGACCACCTATCAGCAACAGGAAAGGCCCGAACCACAGCAGCCAGGTCGTGGCCTTCACAGGCGGCCGATAAAGCACGAAGTCGCCATAGCGTTGCACCATGAAATCAATCACCGCTTGGTCGGACATGCCCTGAACGAGTTTTTCGCGCACCTCATTGCGCAGGTCGATGGCAAGGTCGGCGTGAGAATCTGCGATGGTCTGGTTTTGACATACGAGGCAGCGCAATACCTGCGTGATCGCCAGCACGTGTTTTTCAAGAGCAGGATCGGCGGCAACATTCGGCGCCACCTTCGCATGCGCCAGCATCGCGACTAGAACCAGCATGAGCCCAAGTAATAATTTACGCACGGTTAAGCTCTTTGATCAAAGGGAGAAGTTTATCGGTGATGATCTCGGGCGTCACCGGACCGATCTGCTTGTAGCGGATCACGCCATGCTTATCGATGACAAAGGTTTCAGGTACCCCGTAGACGCCAAAATCGATACCGACCCGGCCGTCCTGATCGAAGGCCGAAACGGTGTACGGGTTGCCGAATTGACGCAGCCATTCGGTACCGTCCTTGCGCACATCCTTGTAGTTGAGTCCGACAATCGGTACCACGTTCAGCTTTGCGAAATCCACCCATACCGGATGCTCCTGGCGGCACGACACGCACCAGGAAGCCCACACATTGAGCAGCCAGACCTGGCCTGCCATGTCGCTTGCCGAGATCGTTTTGTCCGGCTCATGCAATCGCGTCAGCCGAAAAGCCGGCGCCGGTTTGCCGATCAAGGGCGATGGCACCTCTCGCGGATTGAGTCGCAGGCCGATACCGAGAAAGATGACCAACGCGACGAACACGGCCAGTGGCAACAGGAATCGTTTCATACTGCCCCTCAGACGCTGGCGGCGATGATGGGATCGACGAGCGTCGCCTTGCCCACCTGCTGCCGCTTACGCTGCGCAATACGATAGCGCCGATCGAGTGCCGCCATCAAACCGCCAAATGCAATGATCAGGCAGCCGCCCCAGATCCAGCTGACAAAAGGCTTGTGCTGCACACGGACAATCCAGGTCGTTCGATTTACCGGTTCACCCAGCGCCAGATAAAGGTCGCGTGTAAAACCACGATCAATGGCGGCTTCGGTCATTGGCATGTTCTGGACCGTGAAGAGGCGTTTCTCCGGCGTCATGGTGGCGACCTTCTTGCCGTCGCGCGTCACTTCGAAAGTGGCCCGGGTCGCCGTATAGTTGGGCCCCTTGACATCCGTAACGTCCGTGAAGCGGAACGTGTAGCCGCCAGCCATGGTGGTATCGCCGATCTGCATCCGCACATCATTGGCGGTTTCCATTCCTTTGACCATCGTGACGCCAACCACGAATACACCGATGCCCGCGTGCGCGATCAGCATGCCCCAGTAACTGCGCGGCAGGCTGGATAGCCTTTGCTGCAGGGGCGTCCCCGGCGGCGCACGGCGCAAACGCTGGACCAGGTGCCAGCCGGTGGCCAACAATATCCACGCCGCAATAGCGAGCCCGAGCACGATCATGGGCGACGCCGTCAAGACGATTGCCGCGGCCAACCCGAACAGCACAGTCGCCGCAGCGACCCAGCGCAGATTGCGCAGCACATCGGCCCAGTGTGCGTCTTTCCAGCGTACAAACGGCCCGATCGCCATCAACAGCAGCACCGGAATCATCAAGGGCACGAATACCGCCTCGAAATACGGAGGCCCAACCGAAATCTTCCCGAGATCGAGGGCGTCCAGAAACAAGGGATACAGCGTGCCCAGGAATACGGCGCCAGCCGCCGCCAGCAGCAGCACGTTGTTGGCCAGCAGCATCGATTCACGCGAGAACAGGCTGAATCTGCCGCCCAAACCGACTTTCGGTGCGCGCCAGGCGAACAGCAACAACGAGCCGCCGATCACGAGGGTAAGGAACACCAGGATGAACAGCCCGCGGCGCGGATCGGTGGCAAACGCATGGACCGACGTGAGGACCCCGGAGCGGACCAGGAAAGTGCCGAGCAAGGACAATGAAAAGGCGGCGATCGCCAACAGTACCGTCCAATTCTTGAAGCTGCCGCGTTTTTCGGTGACGGCCAGCGAATGAATCAGCGCGGTGCCCACCAGCCAGGGCATGAACGACGCGTTCTCGACGGCATCCCAGAACCACCAGCCGCCCC
>DHXL01000184.1:5120-10370 GCA_002415335.1 Oxalobacteraceae bacterium UBA5157 | reverse complement strand
GGCATGAATGAGGCGTTTTCAACCGGATCCCAGAACCACCAGCCGCCCCAGCCGAGTTCGTAATAGGCCCAGAAGCTGCCGAGAAAGATACCGAGCGTCAGGAACATCCAGGCCACCAGGGTCCACGGCCGCGACCAGCGCGCCCACGCGGCGTCGAGTTGGCCACCCATCAGCGCCGCGATGGCAAAAGCGAACGCCACCGAAAAGCCGACATAGCCCATGTACAGCAGTGGCGGGTGCACGATCATGCCAAAATCCTGCAGCAGCGGATTGAGGTCGTTACCGTCGACGGCACCCGGCAGCAAGCGGTCAAACGGATTCGATGTAAATAGCATGAAACAGAGGAAACCGACACTGACCAGCCCCATCACACCGAGCACGCGTGCGATCATTTCCTCAGGCAACTGGCGGCTCAACAGGGCGACCGCCAAGGTCCACAACACCAGCATTTGCGTCCACAGCAGCAGCGAACCTTCATGGCCGCCCCAAGTGCCGGCAATCCGGTAATACACCGGCAAGGTCGAGTTCGAATTGGAAGCGACGTAAGCGATCGAGAAATCGTTTGAGACAAATGAGTAGACCAGGCATGCGAAAGCCAGGGTAATGAAGGCGAACTGGCCATATGCCGCCGGTCGCGCCAGCGCCATCCAGCGCTGATTGCCGCGGAACGATCCGGCGATCGGCAAGGTGCTCTGCACCAGTGCCAGGCACAGCGCGAGCATGATCGAGAAATTTCCGATTTCGGGAATCATTTGGCATCCTTTGCCAGCTTGGTATCGGCGGCCAGCGATTCCGCGGCTTTCTGATTCGATTGTTTGGCCTTCTTCAGCGCATACGCAGCATCGGGCGGCATGTAGTTTTCGTCATGCTTGGCCAGCACCTCGTCTGCGGCAAATACGCCATCGCTGCCAAGCTTGCCCTGCGAAACCACACCCTTGCCTTCCTTGAACAGATCGGGAAGTATGCCGCGGTACACGACCGGAATTCGTTGCGCCGTGTCGGTCACGATGAACTTGACAGTGACGCCGTCCGGCTCCCGTTGCAGGCTGCCCGACTCCACCAGACCGCCCATGCGGAAGCTGCGGCCATGCGGCGCCTCGCCTTTCAGAACCTGCGTGGGGGTGAAGAAAAACACCAGGTTTTTCTGGAATGCCGACAGGATCAGCCAGGCCGCCAGCGCCAGCGTGGCGAGGCCGGCGATCACCAGGGACAAACGCTTATATCTTGTTTTCATGACGTTCCTTTTGCAGGTTGCGGACCCAGTTTCCGAGATGCTTGATGCCTGCATTCCATCGCATCGCCAACAATAGTATTTCGCCGAACATCAGGCCAAATGTCACGACGAACGAGCCCCACACGTACAGGCCATAACCGCCCATCGCAAAAAAATCACTCCAGCTTTCCCAAATCATCTCTTCTTCTCCACACGCTCGACATACTGTTTGATCCAGTCGCTATGCCGTTCACGCTCCAGCATGATGCAACGGACCCGCAGCAACGCTGCCGCAATGCTATACGCCCAGAATCCCAATGCCATCACCAGCATCCCGACCAGCATCGTGATCGCCATGCTGGGGGCATTGCGCAGGCTCACCGAGGAGCCTTGATGCAGGGTATTCCACCACTGAACCGAAAAATAAATGACCGGCACATTGATCACGCCGACCATCGCCAGCACGGCACCGGCCTTGTCGGCCCGCCGCGGATCGTCGATCGAGGCCTGCAGTGCCATGAAACCGATGTACAGAAATAACAGGATCAACTCCGACGTCAGGCGCGCATCCCACACCCACCAGGCGCCCCAGGTCGGCTTGCCCCACAGCGCGCCGGTCCACAGGGCCAGCGCAGTAAACATGGCGCCGGTCGGGGCCAGAGCAGTTGCCATCATCGACGACAGACGCGTATTCATCACCAGTCCGATGCCGGCCCAGAATGCCATCGCAAGGTAGAGCATCATCGACATCCAGGCCGCCGGCACGTGCAGAAAAATGATCCGGTACGCGTCGCCTTGCTGCTGGTCGGTAGGGGCGATGAAGAAGCCGATATACAAACCCGCAAGACATAATAAGGCCGCAATAATCCCGAATACGGGAATTAATTTTCCCGCAAGTGGGAAAAACATCTGCGGCGACGCATACTTAAACCAGATGCTCGCGCTCAAGGCCGATTTTCTGGATAGGGTGTATTCCGCGATGGACATTTGAGTAAGGCTCCAAAAATAAAGGTTCAACCATAACCGGGCAGCAACTTGTGTGCCAGACGTCGTGTACCGGGCAGATTGGCAAATACTCTGAAATATTTAATATTCAGCAAAACGCCGCCTGTCATTCCAGCGCGATACGTAACGCAACCGCGGTAGCCCATGGCGTCAGAGCGGCGGCGCACGCCAGCAAGCCGCCCAGCAGCAAGAGATGCGCATTCGCACCAAGCCCGGAAATTTCGGCCCCCACCGCACCGGCACCGAAAATCAGCACGGGCGCATACAGCGGCAATACCAGCAGAGATACTAGCACTCCACCTCCGCGCACGCCGAGCGTCAAGGCAGCGCCGATCGCTCCGATCAGGCTCAGAATCGGCGTACCAATCAACAGGCTGAACACCAGCACAACGATGGACTCGCGCGGCAAGTCGAACTGCACGGCCAGGAGAGGCGCGACGATGATTAACGGGAAGCCCGATACCAGCCAATGCGCGATGACTTTGCCGATCACGATCACGGATAGCGGTTCGGACGACAACAGCATTTGCTCCAGCGTGCCATCGGCATAATCGAGTGCAAATAATCGCCCCAAGGCCAGCATCGAGGCCAGCAGCGCCGCCACCCACAGAATACCCGGCGCCATGGTCCGCAACAGCGCCTGCTCCGGTCCTACGCCAAGAGGAAACAAGCTGGCGACGATCACGAAGAAGAACAAGGTAGTCAGCACGTCCGCGCGGCGCCGAAATGCCAGCAGCAGGTCGCGCCGGATCACGCAATACAGTGCGTTCAGCATAAGGTGGCCCGATTCAGGTCGAGGCGAAGGACACGGCGCGCACTCAGATCGATTTCCTGATGCGTGGTGTAGATCACCATGCCGCCGCCCGCCAGATGGGCATTGAGAGTGCCGCACAACTCGTTCACGGCGCTCTGGTCGAGCGCCGTGAATGGCTCATCCAGTATCCATAAAGGCGTCGCCATGCCGAGCCGCAGTCGTGCCAGGGCGACCCGCTTGCGCTGGCCTTGCGAGAGCGCCCTGGTCGGCAATTCCGCGGCACGGCCCAAGCCGAGTTGTTCCAGCGCCTCGCTGGCGGCGGCACGATCGACGGGGTTGCCGGACAGAGCCGAGGCGACCACGATGTTTTCCCATGCCAGCAAGTCATCCTTTACGCCGTGAGCATGACCCAGGTAGATCAGGTTGCGGCAATACTCGTCACGCAGCGCCCGAATGTTGCGGCCATGCCAAAGCACCTCGCCGTCGGCCGGCTGCGCCAGCCCGCACAACATACGCAACAAACTGGTCTTGCCGCTGCCATTGGTGCCGACCACTCGCAACGCCTCACCGGCATTGATTTCGAAGCCGATGTCGCTGAAGAGTTGGCGTTCGCCGCGAACGCACGTGAGCTGATCGGCTCGCAAGGTCATTTGTCCGGTTCCTTAATGATGCAAATGGGATGGGTGCCGAGGGCATGCCGCCGACAAGACTGCAGGCGGCGCCAAGAGATAGGCGAAATTCAAGCGGAACAATTCAGAAACCAAAGCACGATCCGTTCCAAGCTTGTCCACAATTTTCGCCAACAAGGCCGGATCATGCTGGTGACAATCCGGAAATCAACAAAGAAGATGTTTGGTGGGCGGTGCAAGTTTCGAACTTGCGACCCCAGCCGTGTGAAGGCTGTGCTCTACCCCTGAGCTAACCGCCCCTAAAGCCGATACTTGTGCAGCGTCACGCTGGAGTATCTGCTTCAAGAAAAACTCCCTGAACTAACGCCCAAAGCGGGCCGAATTATCTCACACCTGCGACGCCAAATCAATTCCCGTGGCCGAAGTCGCTCAAGAGGCTCCGACATGCGATATCGTATGCCAAATGCAGCTTCCCTTGACGTCCTTATCCAGCCTGGCCAGGGTCGCTACATGCTGCATCAGTTCTTCCGCCGTGGCCGCCAGCACGATAATGTCCGCCATCGCGGCAAGTGGCGCGCCATCCGCGCCACCGGCTTCGTTGTCGGCTGGGTCAAGCTCCATCGTAAGGCTGTTCTGGCCGCGCGTCATTGCCAGATACACCTCGGCCAATAATTCGGCATCGAGCAAGGCGCCGTGCAATGCGCGGTGCGCATTCGAAATACCGTAGCGGTCGCACAAGGCGTCGAGCGAGTTTCGTTTGCCCGGATGCATTTCCTTTGCCTGCACCAGCGTGTCGATGACATTGTCGACATGATCGTTGAAGCGGGGAACATTCAATCGCTTGAACTCCGCATCCAGGAAGCCGATGTCGAACGGTGCATTATGGATGATCACTTCGGCGCCGCCGATGTAGTCGCGCAATTCGGCGGCGATATTGGCAAATTTCGGTTTATCGCTGAGAAATTCGGTGGTCAAGCCGTGCACCGCCAGCGCGCCTTCTTCCGAATCCCGCTCGGGATTGACGTAGCGATGAAAGTTATTGCCCGTCAAGCGGCGATTGATCAGTTCAACGCAGCCGACTTCGATGATGCGATCGCCGGAACGCGGGTTGAGGCCGGTGGTTTCCGTATCGAGTACTATCTGCCGCATTACAGCACCGATTCCACGCCGCGATTGGCGAGTACATCGGCGCGCTCGTTGCCGACATGGCCGGAATGTCCCCGGACCCAGCGCCACTGGATTTGATGGCGTGCTTGCGCCGCATCCAGGGCCTGCCACAAATCGACGTTCTTGACTGGCGCCTTGGCCGCGGTTTTCCAGCCGCGCGCTTTCCAGCCGTGGATCCATTCGCTGATGCCTTTTTGCACGTATTGGCTATCCGTGTGCACGATCACTTCGCATGGACGCGTCAACGAGGTCAATGCCTCGATCACGGCTTTGAGTTCCATCCGATTGTTGGTGGTGTTGAGTTCGCCGCCGAATAACTCCTTTACATGCTCGCCCGTCACCATTAATGCGCCCCAGCCGCCCGGGCCCGGATTGCCCTTGCATGCGCCGTCCGTGAAAATATCTATCTTGTCCATGCTTGGTTCTTCACCCCTGTATTGATATTTCATTCCCCACAAGAGGACTCCGACTTGCTATCCGCT
>DHXL01000184.1:0-4818 GCA_002415335.1 Oxalobacteraceae bacterium UBA5157 | reverse complement strand
CCACAAGGGGACTCCGACTTGCTATCCGCTGAAGCGGAGGCAAGATCGTATGCGTTCGGTTCGTGGCTGGCACGCCGCGTGCCGCCGGCACATCGTTTTTTTTCCAGGCCGGACCGATCAAATGCATGCCCTTGACACGTTTGATGGCCTGCACCACGTAAATTGCGCCGAGATACGGCCACCAACGATCGCCCGCCTGCTCCATGAAAGCGAAACGGTTCAGCCATTTCTCGGTCGTGAAAGGCGGCGCATAGCAACCGAAATGGCCGCGATTGACTTCCATATTGAGCAACTTCAGCCAATCCTTCAAGCGCGGCAAGCTGATGAATTCTCCGTCTTGCGGCAAGAAGTGGGCGCCGGTCAGGCGCCCTGCAACTTGGCGCAGGCCCCATAGACTGGCCGGATTGAACCCACAGACGATAACCTGTCCTTCCGGGATCAGGACGCGGTCCACTTCGCGCAGCACCTGGTGCGGCTCGCGCGCAAATTCCAGGACGTGCGGCAACACGACCAGATCCAGGCTCTGCGAGGCGAACGGCAACTCCGCGAAATCGTGCACCACGACAATTTGTGACGTCTTGCCTGATGCCGAGGGCGGCTCTATATGGGTATCGGTGCGCCACTGATGCGGCATCCGGTTGGCTTGCAGCGCATTGATGCTGGGCAGGCCGATCTGGATCGCGTTGAAACCGAAAATATCGGCCGTCAAACCGTCCAGCCGATCCTGTTCCCATGCCTTGACATAGCTGCCTGTCGGTGTCTCGAGCCACGACTTGAGCGCTATAATGGATTTTTCGGTCAACGGATGTTCCATGCGTATGTTGAGTGTCTTGGCTATTCCGGCGTTTAACGACAATTATCTGTGGCTGATCCATGATGGCGAGCATGCAGCCGTGGTCGATCCGGGAGATGCGGCGCCAGTCCTGGCCGCACTGGAAACGCACAGCCTGTCCCTGGTCGCTATTCTACTGACACATCATCATGCTGACCATGTCGGCGGGGTGCAAAGTTTGTTGCGCCGCTTCAATGTGCAGGTGTTCGGGCCGCGCAACGAACCGATTGCCGGCGTAACCCAGGCGCTCGAAGAAGGCGACATTGCCGACTTGCCGGAACTGGGTCTGTCCCTGTCGGTACTCGATGTGCCGGGCCATACGCGTGGCCATATCGCCTATTTCGCGCCGCAGCAGCGCTGGCTGTTTTGCGGCGACACCTTGTTTGCCGGCGGTTGCGGTCGTTTGTTTGAAGGAACCCCGGCGCAAATGGCGCATTCACTTGCAAAATTGGCAGCGCTGCCGGACCCAACCGAAATCTATTGTGCCCATGAATACACCCTGGCCAATCTGCGCTTCGCGCATGAAGTCGAACCCGACAACGCCGCGCTGACTGCTCGCATCCGCGTTGAGCAAGCCAAGCGCGAGCGTGGCGAACCGACCATTCCTTCCACCATCGGGCTCGAAAAATCAACCAATCCATTTCTGCGCTATCGAGAGCCCGCAATCAGGCAACGTCTGATTGCCGAGGGGCGAATGGCCACCGGGCAAGAGGCTATTGTCGGCTTTGCGGCGTTACGCGAATGGAAAAATACCTATCGCTGATGCAATACGCCGACTATACTTAATTGCCGAATTGATAATTTCCTGCGATCATCGTTTTGTAATACTTCTTGACGCAGGAAAAGTGCTTTACGTACACTCAGCCGTTATCCTTCATTTATTCGACATCCATCAACCGGTTTTCCGGGCGATGACGAGCGAGAGCCCATGCATTGCCTAGCGAGAAAAACCGTCGTTCCCGCCGTTGCAGCCCTGCTTATTTTGGGCGCGCACGGTAACACCCTCGCCAACGACCTGTCGCTGCCTTCCTATAACTGGGCGCAGCAGGCAGCGATCGACAACGCGCTGGATCAGAACGACCCGACCGAGCAAGTGCTCTCCGCCCAGGCCATGGACGTCTGGGGTCGCATCCGCAAAGGGTTTGGCATTCCGGACCTGCAGAACCCATTGGTCGTCAGCCAGACTGCGTGGTACGCCGCTCGTCCCGATTATCTTCAGCGCAGTACCGATCGGGCCTCGCTGTATCTCTTTCACGTAGTGCAAGAGCTTGAAAAGCGCGATATGCCGACTGAGTTGGCGCTGCTGCCTTTCATCGAATCGGCGTTCAACCCGCAGGCATATTCCAGTGCCAAAGCGGCAGGCATGTGGCAGTTCATTCCGTCTACCGGTCTCGATTTCAACCTCAAGCAGAACATGTTCAGGGATGATCGGCGCGATGTGGTGGCGTCGACCGATGCTGCGCTGACCTATCTGCAAAAGTTATATGGCATGTTCGGCGACTGGCAACTCGCGCTGGCCGCCTACAATTGGGGCGAAGGCTCGGTACAACGGGCCATCAATCACAACCGCGCCGCCGGCAAGCCGACCGACTTCAATAGCCTGTCTGCGCAAATGCCGCTGGAAACCCGCAATTACGTGCCGAAGCTGCAGGCCGTCAAGAACATTATTGCCAATCCTGAGCAATACGGCATCACGTTGCCAAAAGTCGATAACCAGCCCTACTTCGTGACCATCGGCAAGACCCACGATATCGATATCAAGCTCGCGGCGCAATTGGCCGAACTGTCGGTGGACGAATTCAAGGCACTGAACCCGCAATTCAACCGGCCTGTCATTACCGGCAAAAACACGCAAATCCTGCTGCCGGAAACCCATGTCGCGAAATTCAAAGCCAACCTCGCGAAATGGGGTCATGCTTTATCATCGTGGACGGCGCACAAGGTCACGAGCGCACGCGAGAAGATCGAAACCATCGCGGCCCGGTTCGGCACCACGCCGGCAATCATCCGTGAAGTCAATCACATTCCCCCGCGCATGCACTTGAAGGCCGGTTCTACTATTCTGGTGCCAAAATCCGAAGAAGCCAGCGCGTCCGGCGTCACGACCGATATCGCGGACAACGCCACGATGACGGTCGAGCCGGATGCACCACTGACCAGAAGTATTTATCTGCGCGTCGGCAAACGCGACAGCCTCGCTTCGATTGCCCATCGCAACAGGGTCAGCGTGGCGCAGCTCAAGGCGTGGAATGGCTTGCGTCAAGATCGTGTGGCAGTCGGCCAGCGTCTGCAAATCCAGGTGCCGTACCGCACGGCGATGGCGAAGGGCCGGACCAAACATACGGTGCGCAAGGTTCGCCAGACAAAAGTGGCGAAAGTGCGTGGCGCTCCGCGCGGCAAAACCGTGATCGCTGCCGGCAAGAGTGCCAAGAAGCATGACATCTAGGGCAACATGATCGCCCCAATCAGGGACAGCGGCGCACCGGCATCCCCCGCTGCGCGATGTCAGTAGTGCCAATCGCACGCTTCTGTGCCCGCAAGTTATTCACATGTTCTGTGGGTAAGGTTGTGAATAAGCACGTGAACACACCTCAAGTACTTGATCCGTAAAGACTTATGTTGCCTGCTCACAAATCAGGCAGCTTCTCGACCGGACGCGGCTTGCCGTTCGACATATTGCAAGATGAGAGCAAGGCCGACTTCCGAGGCAATCGCAGCGAACACGCGTCACTCGGTTCAAACGGATCTTTGTAGTCGCGCAGATGCTCGGATAGCGTCGACAGCCCGATACTGAGTTTGCGCTTGATGTCCTGGTCGTTCACGATGCCACCCGGTGCCAAAAGAGATACACCCAACAAGGATCGTGGCGCTGCGGTGTCGAACGCTGGCGCTGTTTCATGAGGCCCAACATCGCCTTGCGCTCCTCCTGCTTGGTAAGTTTCTGATGGGGATACATATTAACCTCGCTAAAATAAGCCGCTTGCGATTGCCCTCTTGCATGACGCACGTGCAGACCTCTCAACCACAGAACACACGATGGCAGGGTAAGCGGCGGCGGTCTGTACGCCATCGAACACATCCGGCATCGCGTTAGGTCGGCGCAGGTGCTGCCGGACGGCTCGCCATCAACTGTATTCACTCGTTGCTGATAGTGTATGTGGCCAAGCGGACTGTCGCCATCGGACAGACGGACCATCAGCTGTAAGAAACGCTCACCAAAGCGGTCTGATCCGGAAGCGGATCGTCCTTCTTCATGAATTCCTACGCGTTATCGCGGCTCTATCCTATATCGCGAGCAGCTTGCCGCGACTAGTATGTAGATACCTTGCATGTTATGCGCGGGAGTGATTTTGCCGCGCATTCACGTGCGCGCCTAGCCAATAGGAGCGATGATGAAACCGAACCGAACCATGGCGGCACCCCTGATCATTGCAGCCGCATTGACAAGCGGCTGCTCAAGCATGAATAACGAGCCTATCGGCTCGACGCAATACAGTCCACCGGTCTCTCAGACGTCTTCGGCGCAGTATGGCGTGGTCGACTCGATCCAGACCGCACAAGCTGCGGGGGGCACCTCCGGTCTTGGCGCCGTGGCGGGCGGCGTCGTGGGCGGCGTCCTGGGTAATCAGGTGGGGGGCGGCAGCGGCCGGACGGCCGCCCCCCCGGCCGGCGGGGGTGCGTGGGGGGGGGGGGGGCGGGGTCGGGGGGGGGGCGCGCCGCTTCGGCAACAAGAGCTTCGACCTCGAGTATGTGCTCCGCGTCGACGGCGGGGTGGTCGCGGAGGCCAAGAGCGTCCTGGTCGGCTACGACTACGAGAAGCGAGAGCCAATGACGATCCCAGACGAATGGCGAGAGAAGCTGGCCGCATGAAATGCGGCGTGGAAGGGGCAGGGGGAAACCGGAAGGTGTCCCCCTACGATCTCCTCGGTGGAGCCGAGGCGAGCCTGGAGAAAGAAGGGGGCTCGTGGGGGAAACCTGGTTTCCCC
>DHXL01000082.1 GCA_002415335.1 Oxalobacteraceae bacterium UBA5157 | reverse complement strand
TGGTGTGGGAGGGGACCGGCCAGCTATACTGGTCGCCCCTGTGCTGATTCGCCATGACGACGATTCTGAGCGCACATAAGGCGCTGGATGTGCGTTCGACAAAGCCGCGCCATAAACTCGCACAGCCCTGCAAACCGCTTGACACAAGGCTTTGCGGCTTGTTTAATACGGGCTGCAGATTTTTTCTGCATGGCGCAGTGGGTGCCGATTTGCTCGTGAATGTACGCGTTAACGGACTACACCATTGCGTATTTCAACCTTTGTGAGGGGGCGTAAGTGAATAAAACCGAATTAATTGATCACATAGCCAAGTCCGCAGATATTTCCAAAGCCGCCGCAACGCGCGCGCTTGATGCACTGATTGGTGCCGTTAAAACGACCTTGAAAAAAAATGGCACCGTCACTCTCGTTGGTTTCGGCACATTTTCGGTCGGCAAGCGGGCTGCGCGTACGGGCCGCAACCCGCGTACTGGAGAAGCGATCAAGATCAAGGCAGCCAAGGTTCCGAAATTTAAGCCTGGCAAAGCGTTGAAGGATGCTGTAAACTAACGTTTTTTGGCGTGGTGACAAACGCCAGCAAATGTTTGGCTGACTAAGTGGCAAAGCGGGGTGCTTAGCTCAGTTGGTAGAGCGGCGCCCTTACAAGGCGTAGGTCGGGAGTTCGAGCCTCTCAGCACCCACCACCAAGTAGCCGGACTTTGAATTGCAGTTAAGTGGTATTGAGTAGTTTAGGAGTGGTAGTTCAGTCGGTTAGAATACCGGCCTGTCACGCCGGGGGTCGCGGGTTCGAGTCCCGTCCACTCCGCCATAAAATTTGTTGAGGACAGAGTACCGCTGCGCTTTACTCTGTCTCGCAAAGACATAAAGAAGGGCGAACGCAAGTTCGCCTTTTTTCATATGCGATATGATTTGTCGCGCCCCGTCTGTGATTGGCTGACCATGTTTGAATTTATTCGTACTCATCAGCGCCTGATGCAACTCGCGCTGTTATTGATTATTTTCCCGTCGTTTGCGTTCGTCGGTATTCAAGGCTATAGCCATTTCGGCGAGGGCGAGAATACGATTGCGAAGGTCGCAGGACAACCCATTACCAAGCAGGAATGGGACGCCGCTCAGCGCGAGCAAATGGACCGCTTTCGCCAAATGTTCGGCGCGCAGTTCGATCCCAAGATGTTCGATACACCCGAAGCCAAGCAGCGTATTCTGGACAACCTGATCGCGCAGCGCGCGCTTGCCGCGGAAGTCGGGCGCGATCATCTGACCGTATCCGATCAAAGCCTGCAACAGGCAATCCTGGGCATTCAGGGCCTGACCAATGCAGAGGGCAAATTCGACGCTGAGCGGTACCAGAGCCTGCTTGAGGCGCAGGGAATGACTCCGACGATGTATGAGGCGCGCTTGCGTCAGGACATGGCCTTGCAGCAGCTCAATGGGGCGATTCAATCGAGCGGCTTTGCCCCGAAAACGGTGGCCTCCCATTTGTCCGATCTGAATGATCAGGAGCGCGAGGTGCAGGAGATGACTTTCAAATCCGCTGACTATGTGTCGCAAGTAAAAATCACGGATGACATGCTGAGGGCCTACTACAACCAGAATGGCAGCCAGTTTGAAATACCGGAGCAGGTCAAGGCCGAATATGTGGTACTGAGCATGGACGCCGTCGCCGCGCAAATTGCCGTGAGCGATGCCGACATCAAGAGCTATTACGATCAAAATAGCAAACGCTACACGGTCGACGAACAGCGCCGCGCGAGCCACATCCTGATCAAGGCTGACAAGAGTGCATCGGATGCGGAGAAGGCGACAGCGAAAGCCAAGGCAGAAAAATTACTGGCGCAGGTGCGCAAGAACCCCGCCGATTTCGGCAAACTGGCGAAAGAAAATTCCGACGATCCCGGTTCTGCCGAACGTAACGGCGATCTCGGTTTCTTTGGCAAGGGCATGATGGTCAAGCCGTTCGAAGACGCAGCTTATAAGCTGAAGCAGGGTGAGATCAGCGACTTGGTTCAATCCGATTTCGGCTATCACATCATCCAGCTTACAGGCGTGAAACCGGCGTCGGTCAAGACTCTGGATGAAGTCAAATCGGAAATCGCGGCCGAAATCAAACGCCAGAAGGCGGCAAAGGAGTATTCAGCTGAGACGGAGACATTCACGAATACGGTTTACGAGCAGGCCGACAGCCTCAAGCCGGTTGCCGACAAGTTGAAACTGAAGGTCGAAACCGCCGGCAATCTAGGACGTCAGCCGAATCCGGCGATTGCGCCGAACGCACCGTACAATAATCCGAAATTCCTGAAAGCCTTGTTCTCGGATGATGCGATCAAGAGCAAACACAACACCGAGGCCATCGAAATCGCTCCGAATACGATGATCGCCGGTCATGTGGTCGAATACAAGCCGGCGAGCAAGCGCCCCTTCGAAGAAGTGCAAGCGATCGTGCGGGCAGACCTGACGCGCAGCGAGGCTGCCGGTCTCGCCCGGAAAGCCGGTGAAGCCAGGCTGGCGGCACTCAAGCTGAAAGACGATACGACAGGATTTGGCGAACCCAAGACCGTGTCGCGCGCCAAGAATCAAGGCTTTAACCCGGCGGCACTGAGTTCTGTGATGAAGGCCGACACCACCAGACTGCCGGCCTATGCTGGAGTCGAACTGACGGGCCAGGGTTACAGCGTGTACCGCATCGGCAAGATATCACAACCCGTTACGCAGGATGCGGCACGCCGCCAAGCCGAACAGCAGCAAGTTGCGAACGCATTGGCACAGCAGGAAATGGCCGCTTATATCGATGTTCTGAAGCAACGAGCAAAAGTGAAAATCCTGAAACAGGTGGCGACGATCGCGCCTGGCGCCGACGGCAGCGACGGCGGCGCTCCCGAGTCGCAATAGGTCTCGACGTAAAAAAAGCCGCTGACAAGCGGCTTTTTTTACGCCTGTCGCACGCGGCGTATCATGCCGCGTGCAGATGCCGCGCCGCAGCTTCGAATGAAGGCGCTGATATGTCTTTCAGTTCCTCGATTTGCGCCTGGGAAAATTGCGCAAAGTTGCGATCGATCGAACGCAGGTAAGCGGGATCGTAGTGATGGCTCAGCAGCTCCCCTACCAATGTCCTGATCTGTCCGGATAAGGCCATCGCTTGCCAGCGCCCGATTTTTTCGCGCCCATGCATGGGGACCAGGCAATCGAGCTGAGTGTTCAACAGCGCCGGTTCGGCGACGAAATGCGCATAATCCTGCATCAGCAATTCGACCCGCTCGTGCTGGGATAGCTTGAGCGCAATACAGGGCGACGATCGCATGCATTCTATTAATCCTTCCGGTATGCGCAGGTTGCCAACTTTCTTGCTTTCGGACTCGACAAACACGTCCTTCAGCGTATCGAAATGGCGCAGCGTTTGCCAGATACTGCTCTCGAACATTTTCTGCGAAGGCTGCGTCTCGCTCGGCAGGTTGCCCAAGACCGAGCCGCGATGCGCGGCCAGCAATTCCAGGTCCAGCACTTGTTCGCCCTGCGCCGCCATCGTTTGCAGCAAGCGGCTCTTGCCGCTGCCGGTGGGACCGCATACGACCCGGTAGCTGAAACGCACAGGCAGTTCCATCAAGGCGCTGTTGACGTGGCGACGGTACTCGCGGTAGCCGCCGTCCAGTTGGATGGCAGGCCAGCCGATGCGCGCGAAAACATGCGCCATCGCCCCGCTCCGGTTGCCCCCACGCCAGCAGTAGATCAAGGGCTTCCAATCGCGCGGCTTGTCGATGAATTGCGCATCGATATGCTTGCCGATATTGCGTGCCACGATTGCGGCGCCGACTTTCTTGGCTTCGAACGCGTTGACCTGCTTGTAGAGCGTGCCGACGCGTATCCGTTCTTCGTCGTCTAACACGGGACAATTGATGGCGCCGGGAATATGATCTTCTGCAAATTCGGACGGACTGCGCACATCGATCAGCGCATCGAATCGACCCAGTTGCGGCAAAATATCGGCGAACGGGAGTAAGGCGGGGTATTTCATGCGCTCACTTGGTTAATAGGGGTTTGAGATGCGGCCACACATTGTCGAGCATGATGGCCTGGCCGTCCGCGGTCGGATGCAAGCGGTCGGCCTGAAATAGCTCCGGTCGGTTTTCCAGGCCCGCCAGGAAGAACGGTACCAGTGCGGTATTGGATTCCTTCGCCAGCTTCGCATACATCGCGGAAAACTTTTGCGTGTAGTCACGGCCATAGTTGGGTGGCAAACGCATGCCGATCAACAGGACTCTTGCCTTTGCCTTGTGCGATGCAGCGATCATCGCACGCAAGTTGGCCTCCGATGCAGCCAGCGACAGGCCGCGCAAGCCGTCGTTGGCGCCGAGTTCGATGATGACGACCGCCGGATGCTGCTGTGCGAGCAAGGCGTCGAGACGCGACTTGCCGCCGCTGGTGGTTTCACCGCTGATGCTGGCATTGACGAATTCGGCATTCACTTTTTCTGTCTGCAAGCGCTTTTGCAGCAAGCTTAGCCATCCGGTGCCTCGCGCTAATCCGTATTCCGCGGACAGGCTGTCGCCAAGCACTAGGACGGTTTTTGATGCAGAATAGGCACTCGTTGCGGCCATGGTCAAACCGATCAGGATCAACGTGCGCAAGCCTCGCATCAGCCCCGCCCATTTTTTGGATCCATTCTGCATGCCTGAATCTTCCACACTTTCTCCTGCCATTGAAGCGATCAACCTCAGCAAGCGTGTCGCCGACGCGACCGGCGAGCTTACCATTCTGCAAAACGTCAATTTTACCGTGCATGCGGGTGGGACGCTTGCGATTGTCGGTGCTTCCGGATCGGGGAAGTCGACTTTGCTAGGGCTGCTGGCGGGACTCGATACACCGTCCGATGGAACGGTCAAACTCGATGGCCAAGACATTTTCGCGCTGGACGAAGATGGACGCGCACGCTTACGCAAATCCAAGCTTGGTTTTGTTTTTCAATCGTTCCAGCTGCTGCCACATTTGAATGCGCTGGATAATGTGATGCTGCCGCTGGAATTGCGCGGCGACGGTGAGGCGAGACAGAAGGCCGAAGCGATGCTGGGCCGGGTCGGCCTGACCAGCCGCTTGAAACATTATCCTAAATATCTATCTGGCGGAGAACAGCAGCGCGTGGCCCTGGCACGCGCGTTCGTCTGTGAACCGCCGCTGCTGTTTGCCGACGAGCCGACCGGCAGTCTGGACGCTGTGACGGGCGAGGCAGTGATCACGCTGATGTTCGCGCTGAACCGCGAGTACGGCTCGACACTGGTACTGGTGACTCATGATCCATCAATCGCATCCATGTGCGAACGCACGATTACCATCGCAGCCGGCAGACTGGTCTGACCTGTCAGGCGCTGGTCTCGGTGACGACGACCGGGTGTGAACGATGGCGATGGTGCTCGACGTAGGCAATGCCCGCGCCGCTGGCGCAAATGATCGCGATGCCTATTGCGGTCAAGCTATCCGGTAGTTGATTGAACACCAGCCACCCCATCGCGCTCGCGGAAATGAGGTCTTCTCACGCAATAGCCAGGGAGAAGTGCCCAGCACGATCAACGGCGCGCAGAAATTCATCGCCGTTCCCTCGGCCAGCGGCACGATTTTCAATACCGAAAAGAACGCCAGCGTCGATACCAGCATCAGCATCGCGCGCACGATTTGCAGATACACGTGAGCGGATTGCAGGATGCTCTTGCCGGTGCGATGCCGATACAGAGGCACCAGCGTCACGGCCATGACAGCGGTGTTGGTGGTGTAGCGCATCCACGCGATCATCACGACGTGGTAACCGGCCAGCGCCAGCGTCTTGCCGGCGGTGTCGAGCAGCGACAAGGTCCATTGGCCGAGCACTAGGCAGACAATTCCAAGCCACAGGCCGGTGCATCGCGAGCCACTAGGCATGTTGCTGCGCGAGCCGGTTCAAGGCTGCACGCAGCGCGGGAAGGAGTTCGCTGGCAGTCAAACCGACCGGGCCGATGCCTTGCCGTACCAGATTGTCGGCGGCGACGCCATGCAGCCAGACTGCGGCCAGCGCGGCTTCCCATACCGGGCAATGTTGCGCCAGGAGTGCGCCGCATACTCCGGCCAAGACATCGCCGGTGCCGGCTGTCGCCAGCCCCGGATTGCCGGTGGCATTAATCACTGCGATGCCATCCATGCTCGCGATCACGCTGCCGGAGCCTTTCAGCACCACCGTCGCATGGAATCGCGATGCCAATGCGCGCGCAGCGGCCAGCCGGTCGGCCTGTACCTGCGCGCTGGTGCAGGCCAGCAGGCGCGCTGCCTCGAGCGGGTGCGGGGTCATCAAGGTGGCCTGCTTGCGCTGCGTCAGTATCTGCTGCAGGCCCGGCTCAGCCGCAATCAGGTTCAACGCGTCGGCATCGAGCACCAAGGCGCCATGTGCATGCAAGGCGCGCGCCAGCAAGTCATGCGCGGCGGGCGAACTGCCCATGCCGGGTCCTACCACCAAGGTGGCGCGGGAAAAATCGAATTCGCTCGCGAGGCGGCACATTAATTCCGGGTGGGCGCCGTCATAGGCCGGTGGTGCATCGATGAAGGCCGCGTAGACCCGCCCGGCGCCGCAGTACGCGGCGGCGCGCGCCGCCAGGATCGGCGCGCCGGCCATGCCGTGCGCGCCGCCGATCACGGCGACGTCGCCATAGCTGCCCTTGTGCGAATCTTCCGGGCGTTTGCGGAGCGTGCCGGAGAACTGGCTTGCATCGTTCAGCCAGGCGTGCGGCGTAGGAAAATGTCGTTCTTCGATGTCGAGCGGAGCGACTTGCACCTCACCGGAATAATCGCGGGCGGCACCGGTATGCAAGCCCGGCTTGTCTGCGATGAAGGTGATGGTATGGCTGGCATGTACGGCGATGCCGAATTCACCGACCACCTGTCCGGTATCGGCATCGAGTCCGCTCGGAACGTCAAGCGCCAGCACCGGGCACGTAACGCCGTTGATGCATTCGATCAGCGCCTGCATTTCACCGCCGATCGGACGCGTCAGGCCGATACCGAACAGGCCATCGACGACGATTGTCCAGCGAGTCGAGGCAAGATTACGCCAAGCCTCAGTATCGAAAAATTGCGCGCCACTGGTTTGGGCGCGCTGCAGCGCAAGCTGCGCTTCGGGCGACTGTCTGGCAGGATCGGCAAACAGCAGGACCGATACTTGCACATCCGATTTTGCCAGGCAGCAGGCGAGTTCGAGCGCGTCGCCGCCGTTGTTACCGGGTCCGGCCAGCACCAGGACGCGGGCGTCCTCGTGCGGTCCCGCGATCAAGTCCAGTGCCGCGTTGGTCGCCGCATAGCCGGCGCGCTGCATCAGCGTACCCGGCGCCAGATCGGTCAAGGCGGCTTGTTCGACGGCACGGATTTCGGCAACGGAGAGAAGCGCGATCATGGCTTGAAGTTTCTGTGAGGTAGAGGTCGATTCGATGCCGCACGTCGTGAGTGCGTTATGAAGCCTGATCGTAGCGTGCCAGCGTCAAGCCGTCCATATCGATCTCGGCGTCATACCCGGACACGAGGTCAGCCAGGATCTTGCCCGACCCGGCCGCCATTGCCCATCCGCTCGAACCGTGGCCGATATTGAGGTAGATATCTTTGATCGGCGTCGCGCCGAGCAGCGGTGCACCGTCCGGCAGCATCGGTCGTGCGCCACACCAGAAGCTCGCGATGTTGTAGTTTGCCGCATCCGGAAACCAGTCATTGCCGACTTTCATCAAGGTCCGCAAGGCGGCGTCGCGCAAGGTCAGCGCGCGTGAGCCTAGTTCTGCCGTGCCCGCGATGCGGATGCGGCTTCCCAGACGCGTGATCGCAACTTTGTACGATTCGTCCATCAATGCGGCCAGCGGCGCATCCTCGAAATTCTTGATCGACGCAGTCGCCGAGTAGCCCTTGATCGGATAGAGCGGAACATCTATCCCGAGCGCCGCCAGCAGCTGCGCGCTGTCGACTCCGGCGGCAAGCACGACGGCATCGACGTGCGACGCGCCATTGTCGTGCTGCAGGGTCACGCCCCGTGTTTCGGAGCGGATCGACCTGACGTTGCAGTTGAATTGAAACTCGACGCCGATCGATTGCGCGATCGATTTCAACTGTTTCGTGAATAGCGGGCAATTGCCCGACTCGTCTTGCGGCAGATACAAGCCACCTGCCAACGCCGTCTTGCGGTCGAGCGCCGGTTCTATGCTGCGCGCCTCGTCGGCATCCACCATTCGGTGCGGCACTTCGTTTTCCATCAGCAGCCCGATCGCCGGTTGCGCCATCTGAATATCGCGGGCGCTGCGAAATAGCTGCAGGTAACCCCGATTCTGTTCGTAGTCGAGCTGATAGTGTTCGCGCATCTGCCGTTGGATGTCGCTGCTGTAGAAGGCGACACGTTGCATGCGCGCCTTATTGATGCGGTAGCGTTCCAACTCGCATTCCGACAGCCAACGCCGCATCCAGCGCCACAGCGCCGGGTCCAGCGTCGGTTTGAACAGCAGCGGGGCTTCTGACTTGAACACGCATGACAGTATCTTGCCAGGCATGCCCGGTGCGGCCCATGGCGTGACATAGCCGGGCGCGATCACGCCGGCGTTGCCGTAACTGGCTTCTTCCGCGACGTTGCCATGGCGTTCGACGACGACCACCTGATGGCCCGCCTCCGCGAGGAAGTAAGCGGTGCAGACGCCGACTACACCACTGCCAATGACAGCTACATGCATTTACTCGGCTTCCGATTTGTTGCGGACAGAGCGGCGCATTGCTTCATTCTGTCGTGCAATATGTTAAGTTTGAATTCGTCCGTCATGTTACCAAGCCGGACATCAGTTGCGCTAGCGCGCCGCCGCCGCGAACGCGAAATAAAATTGCCTGCATGCGCGGCTAGACACGGGGTAGCGGATAGGACAATCGCCGTGAGGCGCTTTCAAGCGGGTGCCAGCGCCGCCTCGATGGCGCGCGCGACGGCGAGTATCTTGCCATCCCACATCGCCGCGCCCGCCACCATTAGTCCGACCGGCAGCGTGCCGGGCGCATGGCAGGGCAGCGACAGCGCGCAGCCGTCCAGCAGGTTGATCACCCGCGGATTGCGCAGCAGCAGATGGTTGGCCGCGAAAAAGGCGTCTTCCGATGCTTCCAGTTCCGCCATCGGCGGGGCCACGATCGGCACCGTCGGCATGATCAGCGCGTCGAACGGCGCGATCGCTTGTTCCATGCGCGCAATCCAATTGAGCCTGTATGCATGCTGTTCGATATAATCGGCGGCGCTGAGCGTTGCGCCGAATTTGAGGCGCTTCGCGACGCGGGCGTCGTATTGCGCCTCACCGTCATCCAGCAGCGATCGATGCCAGGCATAAGCCTCTGCGCCGGCAATCCTCTCCATACTGGCCTGCTCGCCGAGCAGGGTGAGTGGCGTCTCCGTGATGATCGCGCCGACCGCCGACAGGCGCGACAACGCGGCGGCAAACGAAGCGGCGACATGCGCATCGAGTCCATCCAGCATCAAGGTGCGCGGTACGGCCAGGCGCAACCCTCGCAGCGGCAAGTCCGGAATCAACAGCGGGAGATCGGCGATGATGCCATCCAGCAGAATACAATCGTCGACCGAGCGCGTCATCGCGCACAGCGTATCGAGCGTGGTCGAGAGCGGAATTGCGCCAGTGGTGGGCACGCGCCGCGCAGTCGACTTGAACCCGACCAGCCCGCATAACGCCGCCGGGATGCGGATCGAGCCGCCGGTGTCCGAACCCAACGCGGCGACGCACAATCCGCTGGCGACCGACACTGCGGCTCCGGACGAAGAACCGCCCGGAATACGCACCACCTGCGGGTCGATCGGATTGGCCGGGGTGCCGTAGTGCGGGTTAAGGCCGACGCCGGAGAAAGCGAATTCGGTCATATTGGTCTTGCCGAGTATCGCCGCACCGGCAGCGCGCAAACGTCTGACCACCGGCGCGTCCGCCAACGCCGGTGCCGCATTTTTCAACACGATTGAGCCGGCCATGGTGGTTTCTCCTGCGATATCGACCAAGTCCTTGACCGATACCGGCAAACCAGCCAGCGGCGACAATGCATCGACGCCTGCGGCGCGCATCGCATCGGCGTGAACTGCCGTGGCCAGCGCAGCTTCCGGATAGAGTTTCGTGAAGACCGACCTGGTCTTTTGTGCAGCGTCAACGCAGATGTCCAACAATGCGCGGCGCGAGTAGTGCGCAAGCGCCGGGATCGGTTTGGAAATGAGTGTGTTCATGAGAAAATGTGCCGGTTCGAAGTACGCAAACAATATCACACGGGCTGGAGCATGAATCGATGAAGGAAATGACCTACGAGGGGATTGCGGCCTGCTATTCGCCGCGGCGGATGCCAGATCGCAGGCGCCCCGGGACAAGGCTCTACGTCCCATTGTGGCTGGTGTGGGCGGCCGCATTCAGTTTCGTGCTGATTGGGCTTGGCAGCAGCGGTATCCTCGACAATAACGAAGGTCTGTACGCTGAAATCCCGCGCGAAATGCTGGCGTCGCACGATTGGCGAATCTGGGTTATTCCGCACCTGAACGGCCTGCCCTACATGGAAAAGCCGCCGTTGCTGTATTGGCTGACTGCCTTGTCTTTCAGCCTGTTCGGAGAGTCGGAATGGTCGGTCCGCGCGGTGCCGGCGCTGTCATCGCTGGCTTGCGTGGCGATGTTGTTGTGGTTCGGCCGCGCGCAAGGGCGGCCGCAGGTCGGCCGCCTGGCGGCATTGATGTTCGCCAGCGGGATCGGGGTGGCGGCGATGTCGCGCGTGTTGATGTTCGACATGTTGCTGACCGCAATGCTGACCGCGGCGCTGATGTGCGCCTATCGTTTTCTTACCGAAGGTGCGCTGCGCTGGGTGCGCTGGACCTACGTATTCCTGGCGCTCGCCGTGTTGGCCAAGGGCTTCGTCGCACTGGTCCTGTTCGGGCTGGTGGTGTTGATTTTCATGTTCGGCAATACGCGTTCGCCGTCGGCATTCCTGCGCGCTTGCCTCGGCTGGTTCGAGCCTTGGGGGATGTTGATCTTTTGCGCGATCGCCGTGCCGTGGCACGTCGCCGCGACGCTGACCGAGCCGAGCTTCGCATGGTTCTATTTCGTCAACGAGCATGTATTACGTTTCCTGGGGCTGCGCGAACCGCATGACTATCACGCGGGAGGGTGGTGGTATTACCTGCCGCGCATGGCGATCTACCTGTTTCCGTGGTCGTTCCTGCTGCCTTGCCTGCTGATGGGATCGCGCCGCGAAAGTCATGCGGATGACGCCCGGTTAAGAAGGTTCTTGCTGCTGGCCTGGTTGATGCCGCTGATCTTCTTTTCTGCCTCGAGCGCCAAGGCAAATTACTACCTGGTGGCGGTGATGCCGTTCGCAGCGTTTCATTTGGCCTATTTGTTCGAAAAGCAGGACTTTCAGGGCGCCCGGGGCGATTTGGCGCGCGCCGTGCCGGGACTGGTGATTGCGGTCTTGGCGGCCATCGCCTCGGTCGCCGCGCGCGGCATCGGGCCGTTCGTGCCGGCGTTCAGGTACGCGTAGCGCTCGAGGACCGGGAACTGCG
>DHXL01000008.1:5083-6137 GCA_002415335.1 Oxalobacteraceae bacterium UBA5157 | reverse complement strand
ACGCAGATGGACGTGATTGCCAACAACCTGGCCAACGTCAGCACCAGCGGCTTCAAGCGCTCGCGCGCCGTGTTCGAGGATTTGCTTTACCAGACACTGCGTCAGCCGGGCGCGCAATCGTCGCAGCAGACGCAGCTGCCATCCGGCCTGCAACTGGGCACCGGCGTGCGGCCGGTTGCGACCGAGCGTATTTTCGCGCAAGGCAACCTGCAGCAAACCAGCAATGACAAGGATGTCGCGATTCAGGGCGCCGGTTTTTTCCAGGTGCTGCTGCCCGACGGCACCAGCGCCTACACCCGCGATGGCTCATTTCAAAGCGATAGCCAGGGACAGCTGGTGACGTCCAGCGGTTACGTGGTCCAGCCCGCCATCACGATTCCAGCCAATGCGGAAAGCTTGACCGTTGGGCGCGACGGCACCGTATCGGTGACGCAAGCTGGCGTGGCTGCGCCGGTCCAGGTCGGAACGCTGCAATTGGCGACCTTCGTCAATCCGGCCGGCCTGGAAGCCAAGGGCGAGAATCTGTACGTCGAAACCGGCGCATCAGGCAGTCCCGGCACCAACACCCCCGGCACCAACGGCGCCGGCACGCTGTCGCAGGGTTATGTCGAAACCTCGAACGTCAACGTGGTGGAGGAACTGGTCAACATGATCCAGGTCCAGCGCGCCTACGAGATCAACAGCAAGGCCATCACGACCTCGGATCAAATGCTGCAGCGCTTGACGCAGCTATAACGGTGTTCGCATGCGATTGATACGAGGATGAGGACGCGAGGATGAAAACGCATTATGTATTCGTCGTCTTGACAGCAATCTTGGCCGGTTGCGCGTCGGTGCCCGATTCGATCGTGCAGCAGCCGACCACCGCGAGGGCGCAGCCGCTCGCCGCGACGGCTGCCCACAATGGCGCGATTTTTCAGAACGCCGCATATCGTCCTCTGTTCGAGGATAGGCGGGCGCGCATGGTCGGCGATATTCTGACCATGAACATCGTTGAGAAAACCACCGCCACGAAAGCCACCTCCGACTCCGATAGCAAGAGCGGCAGTATCGC
>DHXL01000008.1:4372-4990 GCA_002415335.1 Oxalobacteraceae bacterium UBA5157 | reverse complement strand
TGACCAGTTCGTCCGCGAACAAGTCGGACAACAAGGCGGCAGTCAGCTCGGCGAATACGTTTTCCGGAACCATGGCGGTCACGGTGATCGAGGTGCTGGCGAACGGGAACCTGATGGTCAGCGGAGAAAAGCAGGTGGCCTTCGACAAGAATGCTGAATTCATCCGTTTCTCCGGCGTGGTCAATCCGGATGCGATCGTCAGCAATACCATCGCGTCCACCCAGGTGGCCGATGCCCGCGTCGAATACCGCACCAATACCCGGATCGATACCACCGAAGTGCTGTCGCACCTTGCGCGCTTCGTTTTTAGCCTTTCGCCGTTCTGATAGGGTCGCCGGATACCGATATGAAGTTCAACTTCTTCGCCGCCTGCAAGATATTCCTCGCATCGCTTTGCGTCCTGTGCGCAGCCGTACCGCTGATCAGTCGCGCGGAGCGCTTGAAAGACCTCGCCAGCATCCAGGGCGTGCGCCAGAATCAATTGATCGGCTATGGCCTGGTGGTCGGCCTCGATGGCAGCGGCGATCAGACCACGCAGACGCCGTTCACCGTACAAAGCATCGTCAGCATGCTGACCCAAATGGGCGTCAACCTGCCGGCCGGCACCACCTTGCAGCT
>DHXL01000008.1:0-4083 GCA_002415335.1 Oxalobacteraceae bacterium UBA5157 | reverse complement strand
TGAAAGGCGTTGATGGCCAGATCTACGGCATGGCGCAGGGTAATGTGCTGGTCGGAGGCGTCGGCGCGGCGGCTCCCGGCGCCAAGGCGCAGGTCAATCACCTAAGCGTCGGCCGAATTTCTGCCGGCGCGACGGTCGAACGCGCGGTTCCCACGACGCTGGGGCAGGGCAATCTTATTTACCTCGAATTGAATGACACCGATTTCTCGACCGCCAGCCGGGTCGTGGATGCCGTCAATAAACGCTTCGGCACCGACACCGCCGCGGCGCAGGATGGACGGGTGATCCGGGTGCGTGCGCCGCTTGCCAGCGACGACCGGGTGGCCTTCCTGGGTGCGCTGGAGAGCATCAGCCTGACGCCGGCGCAGACAAATGCCAAGGTTATTCTTAATGCGCGTACCGGCTCTGTAGTGATCAACCAGGCAGTGACGCTGGATAGCTGCGCAGTCTCGCATGGCAATCTGTCGGTCGTGATCAATACCGATTCCGCGGTCAGTCAACCGGCCCCGTTATCGGGCGGTCAGACCGTGGTGACGCAGACCTCGCAGATCGAGATCAAGAAGGAGCCCGGCCAGGTTTTGTTGTTGAAAAGTGGCGTATCGCTGGCCGAAGTGGTCAAGGCATTGAATGCGATCGGCGCGACGCCGCAGGACTTGCTGGCGATCCTGCAAGCCATGAAAGCGGCCGGATCCTTGCGCGCCGAACTGGAGATTATCTAGCATGATCAATCCCACCGACTTGTCTGGAAAGCTGGCGATCGACGTGCAGGACATGAACGCCCTGCGCCAATCCGCGAAACAGAATTCGCCCGATGCTTTGAAGGCCGCCGCCAAGCAATTCGAAGCGCTGTTCATGAATATGGTGATGAAAAGCATGCGCGATGCGACGCCTCAGGATGGTCCGTTCGATACCGAGCAAAGCAAGATATACACCTCGATGCTGGACCAGCAAATCAGTCAGAACCTGGCCAAGCGCGGCGTCGGGCTGGCCGATGTGCTGGTCAGGCAACTGTCGGCCAATGGCGGCGTGCAGGCGCCGGCTGCGCCGCTGCAGAACACGACCGGCGCAGTGTCCGACCCGGGCAAGATCAATTCCCCGCAAGCGGCGAACGTCAAGGCGTTCGAGGACCGTCTCGGCGCGCATGCCGAAGAGGCAAGTCTCACCACCGGCATCCCGGCTAAATTCATGCTGGGCCAGGCGGCGCTGGAAAGCGGCTGGGGCAAGCATGAAATTCCGGCCGCCGATGGCAGCGCCAGCCACAATCTGTTTGGCATCAAGGCCACCGGTGGCTGGAAGGGGCGGGTGGTTGAAGTGCCGACCACGGAATATCAAAATGGTGCGGTGCAAACCAAGTTGCAGAAGTTCCGCGTTTACGATTCGTATGCGGATGCGTTCCGCGACTATGCCAAGCTGCTGCGCAGTAATCCACGCTACGAGAACGTCCTGGCAAACGCCAAAGACGCGGTCGGCTTCGCGCAGGGCTTGCAGCGCGCCGGCTATGCAACCGATCCGAATTACGCGGCCAAGCTGACGCGCATCATCCAACAATCCTTGTCCGCTTGATAAGAAAGGATGGCGGGTGCGGGACCTGAACTAACCTGCGATTAGCCGGCCGGACTCAAGTTTACCGGCTGGTTGCCGATTACTAGTTATCGCGATAAAGAAGAACACAAGATGGCCACTAATATTCTCGGCATCGGTCAAAGCGCACTTGCCGCAGCAATGGCAGGGATAACGACGACCGGACACAATATCGCGAACGCCAACACGCCCGGTTATAGCCGCCAGCAGGTGATACAGGCGACGGCCGGCGGGCAGAATCTCGGATATGGCTTTGTCGGGACGGGAACCGAGGTCGCCGACGTCAGGCGCGTGTTCGACCAGTTCTTGAACACACAAGTGCTGTCAGCGCAGACCACGTCGAGCCAACTCGATACTTACTCGACGCAGATCGGTCGCATCAATAATTTGCTGGCCGATTCGACCTCCGGCCTGTCGCCGGCATTGCAGGATTTCTTCGCCGGCGTGCAGGATCTCGCCTCGAATCCGTCTTCGACCGCATCCCGCCAATCGGCGCTGTCGGCAGCACAGACCCTGGCTGGACGTTTTCAGAGTATGGACGGTCAATTCAACGAGATGCGCCAGGGCGTCAACAGTGCGATCACGGAAAGCATCGGCACGATCAACTCGTATGCGCAACAGATCGCCAAATTGAACGATGCGATCGTGACGGCACAGAGCGGATCCGATGCGCATCCGGCGAATGACTTGCTTGATCAGCGTGATCAGTTAGTCAACGAGCTGAGCAAACAGGTCAAGGTGACCGTCGTCAAGCAGGATGCCAGCTACAGCGTTTTCATCGGAAACGGGCAGCCGATGGTGGTCGGCAACCAGGCATTCACCCTGACGCCGATGGCGGCGCCGACTGACCTGGGCCGGATAGAAGTCGGCTACGTCGCCAATGGCAAGACCACGATGCTGGCCGAAAACGGACTGCCGGGCGGCACGCTCGGCGGGCTGATGGACTACCGCACAAATACGCTGGATGCTGCTCAAAATTCGCTCGGCCGGGTCGCCACCGGCCTGGCCGCGACGTTCAATGCGCAGCACGAGTTGGGGCAGGATCAGAATGGCGCGCTGGGTGGCGCTTTCTTCACCGTGGCGCCGCCGCTGGTCAACTCCAGCACCGCCAATGCCGGCACCGCCAATGTGACGGCCAGCATCAGCGATGCCGGCGCGCTGACGACGAGCGACTACCGCTTGCAGGTACTGACGGCGCCGGTCGCCGGGCCCCCGGCTGTGGCGGGCGCCTACCGGGTGACGCGGCTGTCGGATGGCACGACATTTGGCTCCGCATTACCGCAGACAATCGACGGCGTGGATTTCAATATCTCTGCCGGCACGCAGGTTGCGGGCGATGAATTCCTCGTCAAGCCGACCGTAAACGGCGCTTCGGGAATAGGGGTTGCCATTACCGACGTCGCGAAGATAGCGGCGGCGGCACCGATTCGCACGTCGGCTCCGGCTCCTCTGTCTCCGGTCAACACAGGCACTGGGAAAATCAGCGCCGGCACCGTGAATACGCCGCCTCCGCCCAACGCGAATTTGCAGCAGCCGGTCACGATTACGTTTAGGTCGGCAACGAAATACGATGTGACCGGAACGGGAATTCTGCCGGGCACCACCGGCATCATCTACACTCCCGGCGCCAGTATTTCCTATAACGGCTGGACCGCGCAGATCACTGGGGCGCCGGCCAGCGGAGACACCTTCGCTGTCGGCCCGAATACCGGCGGCGTCGGAGACAACCGCAACGCATTGCTGCTGGCATCGCTACAGACCGCCAACACGCTGGCCAACGGGACCGCCAGCTACCAGAGCGCTTACGGCCAACTGGTCAATACGATCGGCAATAAGGCGCACGAGCTGGATGTCACCAGCAGTGCCGAGAGCGCGTTATTGAGCCAGGCAGTGCAGGCACAGCAGTCCGAATCGGGCGTCAACCTGGACGAAGAAGCAACCAATTTGCTGCGCTATCAGCAGGCGTACCAGGCGGCCGGCAAAGTCATGCAGACTGCCAGCACGCTATTTAATGTCTTGCTCACTCTGGGCGGTCCGTAATTAGAGGCGGTTTATCATGCGTATCAGCACCAATACCCTTTTTGAAACAGGCGCTACGCGGCTCAGCGATCTGCAAGCGCGGCTGTCGAAAACACAGGTCCAGCTGTCAACCGGCCGCCGCATCCTGACCCCGGCGGACGATCCGGTCGCCGCGTCGCAAGCACTGGATCTCACACAGGCGCAAGGCGTCAATCTGCAGTTCGCAACCAACCGGCAAGGCGCAAAGAGTTCGCTGAACCAGGAAGAAAGCACGCTGGCAAGCGCGACCTCTTTGTTGCAGGACACGAAGACGCTCGTCATCCAGGCCGGCAACGCGGTATTGTCGAATTCCGATCGCGCCTCGATTGCCACCGACCTGAGTGGACGCCTGGACGACCTGATTGCGCTTTCGAATGCCAGGGACGGCACCGGCAGCTATCTTTTTTCCGGCTATCAAACGGCCACCACGGCATTTACCAAGAC
>DHXL01000256.1:4930-7005 GCA_002415335.1 Oxalobacteraceae bacterium UBA5157 | reverse complement strand
GGCGTCATCCAGATCTTCAATGTCGGGGCCGAGCGGATGCTCGGCTACACGGCGTCCCAGGTTAAGAACAAGATCACGCCTGCCGATATTTCCGATCCGCAGGAACTGATTGCCCGCGCCGAGGCACTGAGCCTGGAACTTGCGACCCCCATCACGCCGGGCTTTGAAGCCCTCGTGTTCAAGGCTTCGCGCGGTATCGAAGACATCTACGAACTGACTTATATCCGCAAGGATGGAAGCCGGTTTCCGGCGGTGGTGTCCGTTACGGCGCTGCGCGACGCGCAGAACGCCATCATCGGCTATCTGCTGATCGGTACGGACAACACTGCGCGCAAGCTGGTCGAAGCCGAGCAGAAAAGATCGGATCAGCGCCTGCGCGACCAGCAATTTTACACGCGTTCGCTGATCGAATCCAACATCGACGCGCTGATGACGACCGACCCCGCGGGCATCATCACGGACGTCAACAAGCAGATGGAGGCACTCACCGGATGCACGCGCGACGAGCTGATCGGCGCCCCGTTCAAGAATTATTTTACCGACCCGGAGCGCGCCGAGGAGGCCATCAAACGTGTGCTGCGCGAAGGCAAGGTTACCAATTTCGAGTTGACCGCCCACGCCCGGGATAGCACCGAAACGGTCGTTTCATACAACGCGACCACCTTCTATGACCGTGATCGCAAGTTGCAGGGCGTGTTCGCGGCGGCCCGTGACGTCACCGACCGCAAGGAATTCGAGCTTATGCTACAGGAAAATAACCTCGAACTGGAAAACGCAAAGGGCGCCGCGGAAAAAGCTAATTTGGCAAAATCGGAATTCCTGTCAAGCATGAGCCATGAGTTACGTACACCGCTCAATGCGGTGCTTGGATTCGCGCAGCTGATGGCGTCCGATACGCCACCACCCTCCCCGGCGCAAAAAATGTCGATTGACCAGATACTGCAAGCCGGTTGGTATCTGCTACGCTTGATCAATGAAATTCTCGACCTGGCGATGATCGAATCAGGCAAAGTGACGATGTCGCAAGAATCGCTGTCGCTCACAGAGGTGCTGCAAGATTGTCAGTCCATGATCGAGCCGCAGGCGCAAAAACGCGGGATCCAGATGACCTTCCCCCGCTTTGACAACAACCTGGTCTATGTCCACGCGGACCGCACCAGGCTCAAGCAAGTGATGATCAACCTGCTGTCGAATGCGATTAAATACAATCGCGAGGGCGGCGCGGTGATTGTCCAATGCACGATGAGTGCCGAGAATCGCGTGCGCGTCAGCGTCAGGGATACCGGCGGCGGACTGGCGCCGGAACAGTTGGCGCAACTATTCCAGCCATTCAATCGCCTGGGACAAGAGACCGGGGCCGAAGAAGGCACCGGCATCGGCCTGGTCGTGACCAAACAGCTGATCGAGCTGATGGGCGGCTCCATCGGCGTCGAAAGCAGCATCGGCGTCGGCAGCATATTCTGGTTTGAGCTGGAAGCATCGAGCGCGGCGGCCCTGGTGTATGGCGACGGCAAAGACAGCGCCGCAGTCCAGCGCGCACCGGCGGCGGCGAATGCCTCGTCGTCGCAACGTACGCTGCTCTATGTCGAGGACAATCCCGCGAATCTGGCGCTGGTCGAGCAATTGATTGCGCGGCGCAGCGACTTGAAGTTGTTGACCGCCATCGATGGCCACCTGGGTATTCAACTGGCCCGGGCCTATCAGCCGGATGTGATCTTGATGGATATTAATTTGCCCGGCATCAGCGGATTTGGCGCCTTGAAAATCTTGCGCGAGGATCCGGCAACCGCCCACATCCCGGTCATGGCGCTGTCGGCCAATGCCATCCCGCGTGACATCGAGCGCGGCATGGAGGCCGGATTCTTCCGCTATTTGACCAAGCCGATCATGGTCACCGAGTTCATGGATGCACTTGACGTCGCCCTGCATCATGCGGCGCAACATGGCTTGGCGGACGAGTCCGAGACCGTAGCGTAATCCGCAAAATCACAAGCGGACGATCATTTTGGAAAGAATGTAATGCTTGAAGCATCCGAAATTCTAAACGCCAGCATCCTGATCGTCGACGATCAGGA
>DHXL01000256.1:4286-4681 GCA_002415335.1 Oxalobacteraceae bacterium UBA5157 | reverse complement strand
GCCAATGTCACCCTGCTGGAAAAAATGCTGGCCAACGCCGGTTATCGGTACGTGACGTCGACCATGAATCCGCGCGCGGTCTGCCCCTTGCATGCGGCGCATCGCTATGACTTGATCCTGCTCGATCTGCAGATGCCCGAAATGGATGGATTCGAGGTCATCGAAGGCTTGAAGGAAATCGAGACGGACGGTTATCTTCCGGTGCTCGTGATCACCGCGCAACCGGGCCACAAGCTGCGCGCGCTGCAGGCGGGCGCCAAAGACTTCGTCAGTAAACCATTCGACATGCTGGAAGTGCAGACGCGCATCCACAACATGCTGGAAGTGCGTCTTTTATATCGCAAGCTGGATAACTACAACAAGGTTCTGGAACAGACCGTGCTGGAGCGCACCGC
>DHXL01000256.1:0-4048 GCA_002415335.1 Oxalobacteraceae bacterium UBA5157 | reverse complement strand
GGTAAATTCACCAAGGTCTCCGGTCCCGTATTTGAAATGCTCGGAATCGAAGCGGATCAAATGCTGGGCGAGACCAGCACCGTATTGGCGGGGTGGAATGCCGATGAGCGCGCGCAATTAGGCGCCAATATTGCGAGCCGCCGACCGTTCCTCGACTTTGTTTACAGTCGCACCAATGCCGATGGCACCATGCAGTATCTGCAGGTGAGCGGCGAGCCCATGTTCGATTCGGCGAGCCGCTTTATCGGCTATCGCGGGATCGGTATGGACGTCAGCCATCGCATGCGCCGCGACTTGGCCTGAATGCGTCTCCAAGAGCCATTGAGGTAATTGTTCGAGGCGCGAGCTTCCTCCATCGGCAACGCATGCGATGTTCTCCCATGCGTTGCTTCATAGAGCCTTATTTCTCGGGAGGAACGACAATGACGGTGCCGCCGCCGGTCTTGCCGGTATCGCCTTGGCTGCCGTCTGCGCCGGTCGCACCGGTTGCACCCTTGGCGCCATCGTTGCCGGTGTTGCCGGTAGCGCCCGTCGCACCGGCCGGGCCGGGGACCACCGCCGTATCACCGCTCGTGCCGGTAGCACCCTTGGCGCCATTGTCACCGGTGGCGCCGGTCGCCCCGGTGGCACCGGCCGGACCGGGAACCGCTACCTCAGGTGCCGGCGGATTATTGACCGTTTTTTCACAAGCGCTCAAACCGAGCATCGCGACGAATGCGCCCAACAGTAATGAATATTTCATATTAATCCTTTGAATTGATGAGAAAACGGTACGCACAATACGTGCATGGTGCGGCAAGAAAGTGCGTGCAATGCAAAACCAAAAGGCCAGAACAAACAGCGATGGTGCAGCTATTTATGACGGACGGCTATTCGCCAAATACTTTTCAAAGGCATCGATCTGCTTGTCTGCTTCATCTTTGCCGACACCGTAAGATTTCTGGATCTGACCTGTTAACTGATCACGCCTGCCGGCGATAACGTCAAGGTGGTCGTTGGTCAATTTCCCCCACTGCGCTTTTACCTGGCCTTTGTATTGGGTCCAGTTTCCTTCGATAACATCCCAGTTCATAGCAATCTCCAAGTTGAACAGCGCAACCGACAAAGGCGTCGTTTGCGTCGTTGAATTTCAAATTCAAGTATTCCGTTAAACAGTTGCCCCGCCATGCGTGTGGCCAACCTGCCAAATCCGAATGCGTCCTTATCCGTATCGATGCAGTGACTCTATGCGACATTCAACGCCGATTCTGTTCGGTGCCGCACATCGGGCCGATATTTTGACTTTTGTTTGCGCGGCCGCATTCGCTTTCATCATGCCCAGCGGGTTTCCGTCGAGCGCGCTCGCGCCGCGGTGATCGCATGGCATGTTGTCTGTGCGGCGCCGTACAGACAACAATTGTTCGTGATAAGCTTTTGTTGGCCACGTCAACGCAGCAAGCCTGTAATCGGGATAGCAACCCGGAGACTCACTGATGCCAACTCTCAATAGCGCCACCCGCAACCATCTCCTGGCGGCTCTGCCCTCCGCCGACCTGGATCGATTGTTTCCTCAATTGGAGCTGGTCTCGATGCCGCTCGGCGAGATCCTTTACGAATCGAGCGTCCCGCTGGAATACGTTTATTTTCCAACCACTTCCATCGTGTCGCTGTTCTATGCTCTCGAGGATGGCGCATCGGCCGAGATCGCGGTGGTCGGCAATGAGGGTGCGCTCGGCATTTCGCAGTTGATCGTCGACGAAATCAAACCCAGCCGAGCCGTGGTTCAGCGTGCCGGTTACGGCTATCGTCTGCAGGTGCGACTGCTGCAGTATGAATTTAACCGCGCGGGACCGGTGTTGCGCCTGTTGCTGCACTACGCGCGGGCGCTCAGCACGCAAATGAAGCAGACCGCTGCCTGCCATCGGCACCATTCGGTCGAGCAGCAACTGTGTCGCTGGCTGTTACTGAATACGGACCGCTTGTCGTCGAATGCGTTGGGCGTAACGCGGGACCTGGTCACGAACATATTCGTTGGACGCTACGACGCAGTCATGGAAGCGACCCGAAAGCTGGAGGGCGCCGGACTCATCTGTTATCGCGACCGGCGTATCGAGGTGCTTGACCGGGCGGGATTGGAACAGGTCGCGTGCGAATGCTACGCCGTGATCAAAACAGAATGCGATCGGCTGTTCGCCGACATGTCGTGCGGCGACCTTCGCCATACCACCGGACCCTCCGAAACTTAATCCGCCTGTTGGCTTGGGCCATGGCTCGCCGCACCACGTTGAGACTTCACCGTCGGAGATTATTCAATTTGAGAGGCAAGTTGCCGGCGCAAATGCTGGTATTCCAACCACGTCAGTCCAATGACGAAAACATCCAATACCGTAATGAGCAGCAACGATAGCGAATACGTGAAGCTGTATCGATACACTTGATAGAGGACAAACAAGCTGAAGATCGCCATAGCGGCCAGATAGTAGCCCAGCCTCTCCCGCAAAAGACCGATGATGAGCGAGAGTTTGATTACGCCATGGATGAGCAGATAGAAGGCGGTGAAGTGTTGGCTGCTTAGCGACAAACCTTGCGCGGCATGGAGCAGATGATTTGCGACGAAGTCGCGATGGTCCTCCGTCAATTCCGTCCGTGTGATTGCGCGCGCGAGGTCGAGCAGGAATTGTGTGGTTGTGAAGTAGGCGAAAATTCCGGCGGCGATTTCCGCGAGCGCAAACATGCCTTTTAGCACAAGACCGATCTCAAAGGCGGCATGTATGTTCTTCTCGTCAAACAATTTCGTGATGCCGGCGACGCTATGACCAGGTCCATCCATTTGTCCGCTCCGCGATAGCCTTGCCGTGTTCAGTGCGTGGGACAGAGCCCTCTTCCCAACGATGTTTAGTCTACCTTTCCTGCCATATAAGGGCCAAACCCGGATTCAATTCCAACCTCATTTCCAAACTCGTTTTCATCTTGACTCAGTTACCGTCGAAGGTCCGGCTACCTTTCGTTCCATGTTGACCACAACGCGATGTGAATCAATGGGTCCGCGGCAACATAGGCTCAGAAACAGAAACAAAAATTCCACTTTCAGTGACGAAAATTTCCCATTTGCCGCAAGCCGACCTTGGCCGCATGTCAAAGATATTTCGTTTCATCCGAGTTGGCATACTTGAAAAAAGCACTGACCGCCCCTATACTTAGCACTCGTTAGGGGAGAGTGCTAACAATTCCCTGGCCTCCTAACTTTTCCCGTGCAGATACTGGCACGGTCAAGTGCGATTTGCGGCAGATGTGCTGCAAAAAACCATAACCAATTGAATTTAAAGGAGTTTCTATGAACCTTCGTCCATTGCACGATCGCGTCATCGTCAAGCGCCTCGACCAGGAAACAAAAACTGCGTCCGGTCTTATCATCCCTGAAGCCGCTGCTGAAAAGCCGGATCAAGGCGAGGTTCTGGCGGTCGGTAACGGCAAGATCCTGGAAGACGGCAAAGTTCGCCCGCTCGACGTCAAAGTCGGCGATCGCGTCCTGTTCGGCAAATACTCTGGCCAAGCTGTCAAAGTCGAAGGTAACGAAGTGCTGGTGATGCGTGAAGAAGACATCATGGCAATCGTTCAGAAGTAAGACGAAGACTATCCAACGAATTACCCATTGCGGGACAGAGTGAGCGCCACAACGCCACCTGCTCTGTTCCCAACATATACCAGGAGTAACGAACATGGCAGCTAAAGAAGTTGTATTCGGCGACGCAGCGCGCGCCAAGATGGTCGAAGGCGTCAACATCCTCGCCAACGCAGTAAAAGTAACCTTGGGCCCTAAAGGCCGCAACGTCGTGCTGGAGCGCTCATTTGGCGCCCCGACCGTGACCAAGGACGGCGTCTCGGTCGCGAAAGAAATCGAACTCAAAGACAAACTCATGAACATGGGCGCGCAAATGGTCAAGGAAGTCGCTTCCCGCACCAGCGACAACGCCGGTGACGGTACAACGACGGCAACCGTGCTGGCGCAAGCGATCGTGCGCGAAGGCATGAAATTCGTCGCCGCGGGCATGAACCCGATGGATCTGAA
>DHXL01000145.1:5635-8121 GCA_002415335.1 Oxalobacteraceae bacterium UBA5157 | reverse complement strand
TAGGTCACGGCGCGATCCGGATCTGCGATGTGCAGCGGCACATAAAAAGACGTCAGCAGCGAATAACAGACGATCGAAAATACGGCGAGTGCGACGGCGTGAAGCGGCGGCAAGATGGCGGCCGCGACCGCCAGCGCCGGCAGGTAGAACGACACAAAAGGGTTGGTGGCGCCACCCGAAAAGTACAACAAGGCGGACAGGGCCAGTACGTCCATCAGCAGCTGGAGGAACAGCTCGTGGTGGCTGGCCGGATCGACACGGTGCATGCGGCGCCAGGTCCAGCCGTTGAACGCCGCCAAGCATAGCATCGTGCCAAACAATGGCATTAGCGCCAGGTTGATGCCGAGCCAATATTGTGCGGCCAGCACCACCAGCAATTGCCCGCCCAGCGCAACCACGCGCATCACTACGATTGTGCGCAAGGTTTCATGCTGAGGCATTGGGTTGAATAGCGTCGAAAATTTCATGCGACGATTATAGCGAACCGGCGTCTAGAAGCGGACCCTCAATCCGACGTTAAGCGCGCGGGGCATGGAGAGCGTGCGGTTGTACGGTTGGTTAACCGGGTACGCATTTTCCGAATAGCGGCGGTCGAACACGTTGACGACGCCGCCAAATAGTTCGACGTCTTTGTCCCAGGCATAGCCGGTGCTGGCGTTGAGGATCGTATTGCTGCCTTGCGCGAAGCGGGTCGTGTTGTTGTTGCTGGTGGTGTCGAGCAGCATGCTGCCGATGTAACGCAATTCAGCAAACGTGCGCAGTTTGGCGATCGGCTTCCATGTGGCGCCGATCGCTGCCACATGCTTCGGCACGCCGGTCAATTGCACGTGCAGCGGGTCGGTCACAATGGCTCCGTGACGCGTCAGAAAAGTTTCGGTATACGTGTAGGAGGCGTCCACCATCAGCTTGCTCTGCAGTTTCCAACTCCCGGTCAACTCCAGTCCTTGCGATCGGCCGTCCTGATCGTTGGTGTAATACTTGGCGGAGCCGCCGCAATTCGGCAAGGCGGCTCCGCCACAAATGGTTTGCACCTGTTGCGGCGCGTTGGCTCCGCTCGCGGTGTAAGTCGCGATCATGTTCTTGATGTCGTAGATGAAATAGGTAGCGCCCAGCACGAACGGGCCATTCTTGTAGTCGCTACCGAGCTCCGCGCCGACCAGATTTTCCGGCACCAGGTCCGGGTTTGCAATCGTGGTGGCGGTGCCGGTGCCGAATGTGCGTGTCAGGTTGTTGAAGCCGGGTGCGCGGAACGCCTTGTAAGTGGCACCGCGTAACGCGACATCCTCGTTCACTGGATAGCGAACTGCGACGCTGGGATTGAAGGCGCCTTTGTTTGCATCTGGCAGCGCGCCGCCGGTGGTGACGCCGGCGGCCGTGGTCCGGGTGTTGGCACGCTGACCGATGCGATACATATCGTAGCGCGCGCTCGCCGTGACTTCCAGCGCGGCCAGTGGTGCAATCCGGGCTTGAACGAATACGCCGCCGAAGTTCTGCGTTGCTCGACCGTCGGTGCTGCTATTGAATTTGCCTTGCGGGCTGGCCGGATTGGTCGGCGTGTTGTAGAAGGATTCAGCGTCTCCGGCCGACAAGCGGCGATAGTCGGCACCGACCTGAACACTTTCGAGCGTGCCTTGCAGATTCCTCGAGTAAGTCACTGAGCTACCTTGTTCGCGGTAATGCTGCGATCCCTGCTGCGTATAAAACTGCACCACGTCGCTGTTGGCCCGCACCGGGCTGAGTGCCGCGCTGCTGGAGGTAAGGCAGTTGGTGCCGCCCTGGTAATAACAGGTATTGCCGTTGTACTTCTGAAAATTCACGTACTGCGCCCAGGCTTTGGCGTGCAGGCTGTCATGGTTGGCGAGCTTCTGCGTGACGCCGGCCGCAATGTCCGGGCTCTTTTGCACGTTGCTGCCGAATTGGTAGCTGATGTCTTGATCCTGGATGTGGTATCCGACGCGCAGATAGGCGCTTAGGTCGGTCGATGGCCGGAGGTAAGCAGTGAGCTGGACATTCTTGTTTTCGGCGACGACCGGTTGCTTGTCGGGGAACCGATATAGATATTCGGCCGGCGTCGTTTGATAGCCGTCGGTATGAGAAATATCGGCACTCAGGTTGAAGCCGAGTGCATCGGAAAGCGCCACGTTCTTGCTAACGGCGATATTTTTGCTACCCTGGCTGCCGATACTCGTCATCAGTTCGGCGGCATTGTCGACAGCTCGCTTGGAGATAATATTGACCACGCCAGCAACCGCCATGTTGCCCCACAGGCTTGAGTTTCCGCCACGGATGACCTCGACGCGCTCGATGTTGGATAACGGGACTTTGAACCATTGCGTGGTCAAGTAAAACGGATCGTGGATCGGCACCCCGTCGAGCAATACCAGCACCTTCGCATTGCCCAGTCCGCGCATCTTGGTTTGGTGCCCGGTCGGATCGGATAAGGCCGCCGGGATGCCGGTGAAATTAAATCCCGGAACTGCGCGCAG
>DHXL01000145.1:0-5435 GCA_002415335.1 Oxalobacteraceae bacterium UBA5157 | reverse complement strand
CTGGCCGTGACCACCACGACGTCGAGCGTCTTGTCGCCGGGATGATCCTCAATATCGGCCGCAGCGGCGGCAGTAACAGCCTGGCTGCACACGATAGTGAGCGCCGTGATCCAGCGTTGGTGTTCGGTTGTCGTCATCGATCTTTTTCGCAGAATGCTTCGGCACTAGCCTAAATTAGACAAGCGCATCATTGCGCTTGTCCCGACGCATTATCTTTGCTTATACCGGCGCCGCACATGTGACATATTGTCGCAGCCGACCGATGCACCAGCCGCCAGGCGTTATGATGTCGCATCGCATTTCGCCGCGCGGCACCGCATCCCGGTACCGTATCTGTGCAGCAGTCAAATCACCGTTCTGATTCAGGAAATCGTCATGCAAGTTTCCAAGTCGATGAATGCTGTTCATCGCGCCGTCACCTGTTGTCTGCTTGCGCTGGCCGGATTGGCACAGATTTGCCGCGCACATGAGGAGCACGCGCACCATCACGGCATGCAATCGTCCGGGCCCGAACTCGGCACGTCGGCCGCCGTTGATGCTCAGGGCCGCCTGTGGATCGCCAGCAAGGAGACGGCCGGCAACGCACAATATGTGGTGCTGCAAATGTCGCACGACATGGGCCGGACGTGGTCGGCGCCGCAACGCGTCCAGCGCGAACCGGAAGCAATTTCCGCCGAAGGCGAGAACCGTCCCAAGCTGGCGTTCGGCAGCAAGGGCGAGATCTACATCAGCTACACCAAGCCGCTGGCCAAACCCTACACCGGAGCGATCCGATTCGTCCGTTCGATTGACGGCGGCCGGAGCTTTGCGCCGCCGATCACCGTGCATGCCAATCGCGATGTGATCACGCATCGTTTCGACTCGATGATCGTCGACCCGGCCGGGCGTATTTACATCGCCTGGATCGATAAGCGCGATCTGCAAGCCGCCACCGCTCGCAAGCAGCCATACGCCGGCGCCGCGCTTTACTATGCGGTGTCCGACGATGGCGGCGCCAGTTTCAAGGGCGACTACAAGATCGCCGACCATTCTTGCGAATGCTGCCGCATTGCGCTTGCGCTCAATCCCCAAGGCAAACCGGTCGCGCTGTGGCGCCACGTGTTCGCGCCGAACGTGCGTGACCACGCGCTGATCGAGTTGACTCCCGACGGCCGTCGATTGGCTGCGCCGGTGCGCGCCACATTCGATGACTGGCGCATCGACGCCTGTCCGCATCAGGGACCGGCGCTGGCTTATTCTAGCGACGGCACCCGGCACCAAACCTGGTTCAATGGCGCCGCGGAGCAAGGCGGGATCTTCTATGAGGCCGTCGGTCCCGATGGTGTGCGCGGAGCGCCGCAGAAACTCGGCTCGGCGCAGGCCGAGCATGCCGATGTCGCAGTCCAGGGCCGGCGCGTGGTCATCGCCTGGAAACAGTTCGATGGCGAATCGACCGCGATTCTCGGCAGGCTCTCGAACGACGGTGGACGAACTTGGCGCGAGCATGAGTTTGCGCGCACCCAAGGCGCGTCGGACCAGCCGCATTTGCTCGCTGCAGCCGGCGGCATCCTGCTGGTGTGGCGAACGCAAGGCGAGGGCGTAGTCGTCGTGCCAACAAAAAATGGAGAATGAAGAATGAAAAAGGCGATGGTCGTTTTGCTGGGCTGCGCGTTGGCGTTCGGCTTCGCGTCGATCGCGAGGATCGCGAACGCCGCGCCGGCGATCCAGGCGTTCGATCCCGATAGCATGGCTCGTATCGTCCAGAGTCAGAAAGGCAAGCCTTTCGCGCTCGTCATCTGGTCGCTCGATTGCCAGTATTGCCAGACCAGCCTGCGCGCACTCGCGCGCGAAAAACGCAAGCACAAGCAATTGAAAGTGATCACGTTGGCGACCGATCCGCTGGACGACACGCAAGCCGCAGCCCTGCTGCGCAAGCGACTGGAGGCCGCCGGCTTGACGGCCGACGCATGGGCTTTCGGCTCGGCTGCACCGGAACGATTGCGTTACGCGATTGATGCCGGCTGGCATGGTGAAATGCCGCGTAGCTATTGGTTCAATGGCGCCGGTGAGCGGGTTCCATATTCCGGCGTACTGACGCCCGCCATGATTACACGGTTGTTAACCGGCTCCTGACGTGACCGGAAGTGGCTGCTTTAGCATCGCCTAATCGGTAGCGGGCGATTCAGCACAAGCGTCGACGAAATCCATTTCATCTGATTTTCATCCGATCAAATCACACTCGAATCCTGCATTAAACTGATCGTGAACTTCCGGTTCGCGACGCTCATTCCGCTCCCCTCCGAATTACTTTTTTCAGATAAACACATGTGTATATCTGAGACCTCACCTTCACTATCAGCGATAAGTGCTTAATTCTTTTATGAATTCCATAAAACAATTGCTTCAACATAACGCGCTAAGTCCTTGACTTCATTGAAAAAATCCCTATTTCCACCCTCGAATATCACTTGACCGCCTATAAGGCATCCTCTAAAGTGGGTGCCAGTGTGGAAAAGTGTTTATTTGTGGGGGGGTTATCTTCGCTGGATAAACGCCAGTAGGGCCGCACCCAATCAACGATAAACAATTAACGATAAATAAAGAGGGCACTAGGGTGTTTCAGGGAGCGTCAGCATTAAATCTCGATGCAAAAGGCCGGATGTCGATTCCCGCCAAGCATCGCGACGCCCTCTCGCTGCAATGCGAGGGGCGCGTCACGCTCACCAAGCATCCGCACGGCTGCCTCTTGTTTTTCCCGCGTCCGACCTGGGAGAGCCATCGCGAACAAATCGCCGCCTGGCCGATGTCGGCGCGCGCATGGCAACGCATCTTCCTCGGCAACGCGTCCGACGTCGAAATGGATTCCGCCGGCCGCATCCTGATCGCGCCCGAGTTGCGCGTGGCGGTCGGTTTGGCGCGCGACGTGATGCTGCTCGGGATGGGAAGCCACTTTGAAATCTGGGATGCGGCGAAACTCGCCGAGAGCGAGTCGCAAGCGATCGCGAGCGGCATGCCCGATGTACTGAATAACTTTTCCTTCTAGCCGTATGAGTTCGCAAACGGTGCCAGAGTTTCAGCACCGCACGGTGTTGTTGGATGAAGCGGTCGATGCGCTCGACATTCAAGGGGAGCGCGCCGACGGCGTGTATGTCGACGGTACGTTCGGGCGCGGCGGACACAGTGCCCTGATCCTGCAGCGCCTGGGTCCGCGCGGCCGCCTGATCGGATTCGACAAGGATCCGCAGGCGATTGCCACGGCGCAGACGGTGCAGGATGCGCGCTTCGAGATCGTGCATGACAGCTTTGCCACGATGCACGCGGCGCTGGCGGCCCGTGGGATCGTGCAGGTCGATGGGGTGCTGCTCGATTTGGGAATTTCGTCGCCGCAAGTGGACGACGCGGCGCGCGGTTTCAGTTTTCGTCTGGACGGCCCGCTCGACATGCGCATGGACACCACGCGCGGCATCTCGGCGGCGGAGTGGCTGGCAATTGAAACCGAACAAAAAATAGAAAAGGTGATACGGGACTATGGGGAAGAACGGTTTGCTTTTCAGATTGCAAAGGCGATTGTTGCTTGCCGGACAGGCGCGCCAATTTCAAGCACACGACAGCTTGCCGCGATCGTGGCACGCGCCGTCAAAACCCGCGAGAAAGGCAAAGACCCGGCCACTCGTACCTTTCAGGCTATCCGGATTTTCATCAATCAAGAGCTTGAAGAACTCAAAGTAGGATTGGACCGGGCATTTGGCATTTTGGCGCCGCATGGGAGGTTGGTAGTGATCAGCTTTCATTCATTGGAAGACCGCATCGTCAAGCAGTTCATGGCCGCCAAGGCGAATGTGCCGCAGCCTGACCGTCGCTTGCCGATACGCGCGGTCGACCTGCCAAAGTCCGAGATGAAGTTGTTGGCGAAAATGAAACCGTCGGCGGCCGAAGTTGCGGATAATCCGCGCGCGCGTTCTGCCGTGATGCGCGTGGCGCAACGGCTGGCGCCGTCCTCGGCCGGGGATCGGCAATGAGCGGCCGCATCAACGTCGTTCTTGCCGCCGTGCTTGTGCTGTGTGCGCTGTCTCTGGTCAACGCGCAATATCAATCGCGCCGCCTGTTCATCGAACTCGAGCGTGCCCAAGCATCGGCGCGCCAACTCGACATCGAGTGGGCACAACTGCAACTGGATCAATCGACGCTCGGCAAGCATGCCCGGATCGAAGCGGTCGCCAGGAATGACCTTGGTATGGTCGCGCTGACGCCGGCGCGCACCCAGTACCTGACGCGAGACGCCAAATGACACGTACGTCGCGCACCGCCTCCGCCAAGGGGATGCCATTCTCGGTCAACCCCATGTTGGCCGTGCAACTGCCGGCCTGGCGCTCGCAAGTGGTGCTGTTTAGCCTGTTCGCCGCGTTCCTCATGCTTGCCGGCCGGGCACTCTGGCTGCAGGGTATTTCGACCGAATTCCTGCAAAAGCAGGGTGAATCGCGCTATGCGCGCACGCTGGAACTTCCCGCTACGCGCGGCAAGATTACGGACCGCAACGGCGAGGTGCTGGCGTCGTCGATCCCGGTCAAGGCAATCTGGGCGATTCCCGACGACGTACTGCCGACCCCTCAGTCCAAGCTGCGCGCGTTGGCGAAATTGCTCGACATGAGTGAATCCGAACTGAGTCACAAGCTCGACTCCGACCGCAATTTTGTCTACCTGAAGCGCCAGGTCGAGCAAGAGACGGTCGACAAGATCCTCAAGCTCGGGATTGCGGGCATTCAAACCCGCAGGGAGTACAAGCGCTTCTATCCCGAAGGCGAAGTCATGGCGCACGTCGTGGGCTTCACCAGCGTGGAGGATGCCGGACAGGATGGCATGGAACTGGCCAATCAGAAAACTCTGGCCGGCGTGACTGGCAGCCGGCGCGTGATCAAGGACCGCCTCGGCCGCATCGTCGAAGACATCGGCGCGATCCACGAGCCGCACGACGGCAAGGACTTGACGCTCTCGATCGACAGCAAGATCCAGTACATTGCATTTTCGAAACTGAAGGAAGCGGTCGAAAAATACAAGGCGAAGGCGGGTGGCATCGTGGTGCTGGACACCAAGACTGGCGAAGTCCTTGCGCTTGCCAATTTGCCCACTTACAACCCCAACAACCGCGCGGTGTTGACCGGCGCCCAATTGCGCAACCGGGTATTGACCGACACATTCGAACCCGGTTCGACCTTGAAGCCCTTTACCGTGGCATTGGCGCTGGATACGCATCGCGTGACGCCATCCACGGTGTTCCAAACGTCGCCGGGAGCGATGACGATCGGGACCGCCACGATCCACGATTCGCATGAACACGGGCCACTGACTGTGGCGCAGATCATTCAAAAGTCGTCTAATATCGGCACCGCGAAAATCGCGCTGCAAATGCCGGCGCAGGAGATGTGGGAAATGTTCACCATGGCCGGCTTCGGCCAGCA
>DHXL01000143.1 GCA_002415335.1 Oxalobacteraceae bacterium UBA5157 | reverse complement strand
AGATGTGTATAAGAGACAGGCCTCCTCGACGACGTACTGGATGGCCGGCCTGTCGACGACCGGCAGCATCTCTTTCGGCTGCGCCTTGGTCGCGGGCAAGAAACGGCTGCCCAATCCGGCTACCGGGAATACCGCTTTTGTGATTTTTTTCATTTTTTGTCCATTCGCCAGTTAGGTAACTCCAGTGCCTCGGTCACTATTAGTCGCTCTTGAGGAGTGCCCGCAACGCAGCCTCGTCGAGGACCGTGATGCCCAACTCCTGCGCCTTCACCAGCTTGCTGCCTGCTTCTTCTCCCGCTACCACGCAAGACGTCTTTCTGGACACCGAGCCGGCCACCTTGCCGCCAGCGGCTTCGATCATTTCGGCAGCGGCGTCTCGTGTCAGCGTCGGCAAGGTGCCTGTCAGCACGAACGTTTTTCCCAGCAATGGCTTCGGCTTGCTCTCGGACACTCCTTCCGGCCAGTGAATGCCCGCTGCACGCAATTGTTCTATCAGCTCGATATTAAGCGAATCGGAAAAAAAAGCAACGATGGAACGCGCCACTACCGGGCCGATATCGGATACTTCCAATAGTTGCGCTTCGGTCGCTTGCGTCAATGCATCCATGCTACCGAAGTGGCGCGCCAACTCTTTTGCAGTCGCCTCGCCGACGTGGCGAATTCCCAGCGCATAAATGAAGCGCGCCAGGGCCGTCTTTTTCGATTTTTCCAGTGCCGTCAAGACGTTCTGCGCGGACCTGTCCGCCATCCGATCCAGTCCGGCCAACGCGGTCACGCCGAGTTTGTACAGGTCCGCCGCTGTCGTGATGATGTGTTTGTCGACCAATTGTTCGATCAGTTGATCGCCAAGGCCCTCCACATCCATCGCGCGGCGCGATACGAAATGCAGCAGGCCGCCCTTACGCTGCGCCGCACATTTTATCCAGCCGCCCGAGCATCGCGCGATCGCTTCGTCTTCCGGCCTGACGATTGGCGAACCGCATACCGGACATACGCTCGGCATCGTGAATTCGCGCGCATCGGCTGGCCGCGCCTCCGGCACGAACGCCACGACTTCGGGGATCACATCGCCGGCGCGGCGCACGATCACTGTGTCGCCGATGCGGATATCCTTGCGCCGGACTTCGTCTTCGTTATGCAGCGTCGCGTTGGTCACGGTCACGCCGCCGACGAACACCGGGGCGAGGCGTGCAACCGGCGTGATCGCCCCTGTCCGGCCGACCTGGACTTCGATACCCTGCACCACGGTCAGCGCTTCTTCCGCCGGGAATTTATGTGCGATCGCCCAGCGTGGCGCGCGCGACACGAAGCCTAGCGCTCGCTGCTGGTCGAGACGATTGACCTTGTAAACAACACCATCGATTTCGTAGGGGAGGCTGGCGCGCTTGTTGCCAATGCCATGGAAAAATGCGAGCAATCCGTCTGCACCTTCGACCACCGCCCGCTCGCCGCATACCGGCAGGCCGAGTTCGGCGTACCAGTCAAGCAGGGCCGAGTGTGACGGCGGCATGTCTGCACCGTCCAGCAGGCCGATACCATAAGAGAAAAACCGCAACGCGCGCCGCGCCGTGATCCGCGAGTCCAGCTGACGCAGACTGCCGGCCGCAGCATTGCGCGGATTGGCAAATTCCTTCTGTCCCACATCGCGCTGGCGCGCATTCAGCTTGGCGAAATCGGCCTTGAACATCAACACCTCGCCGCGCACATCGAGCACCCTCGGTGGATGAGCAGTGCGCAAGCGCAGCGGAATGGCGTGCACGGTGCGGATATTGACGGTCACATTTTCGCCAGTCGCGCCATCGCCGCGCGTCGCTGCCTGCACCAGAATGCCGTCCTCGTAACGCAGATTGATCGCGAGGCCGTCGAATTTCAATTCGGTCGCGTAAGCCACGCTGCCGTCAAGCTTCAAGCCGTCCTTGACGCGGCGGTCGAACGCGATGATGTCGCTATCGTCGAAGGCATTGCCGAGCGATAGCATCGGCACCGAATGCGTAACTTGCGCGAATTGCGGCAACGGCGCGGCGCCGACGCGTTGGGTGGGGGAGTCGGAACTGGCCAGTTCCGGATGTGTCTGTTCCAGTGCCTGCAATTCACGAAACAGCTTGTCGTATTCGGCGTCCGGGATAGTCGGATTGTCGAGGACGTAATAGGCGTAGTTGTGCCGATTCAATTCACCCCTGAGCCAGGAGGCACGGGCAGAAATATCATGAGGATCCGGTTCGATATCGACTCCATGGCTCACGGTCCGGACGGAAGATGGATCCCGTATCATCGTCAATTGAACAAACGCATCGCCCGGGTCGACCCGGCCGGAATCTCGGCCGCTTCCATGTCGCCGTAAAACGCGTTGACCTGGCCGGCAATCTCGCCCATCGCCGCCTCGGACAAAGGTTGATCGCCGTCATCGACGACGGTGCCGTCGAGGCGCTTGGCGAGCGATTTGGCGCAAGCCGTCATCGCGCCGAAGCCGTCGCGCGATGCCGCCACGCACGGCACGTCCAGCAGCAAAGTCAGGCGCGATGTAGTGTCTTCCGCCAGCGTCACATTGGTGGACAGCGTGAACAGGATACCGCCGTCACCGTCGGGCATTACCAGGCGTCCATCCGGCCGCACGTCGAATCCTTGGCGCTCGAGTGCCGCGAGCAAGGTGCTGATGGCCCAAGGTGCGCCATTCGAGTGGATGTTCACGCTCAATTGCGCATCGTAATCGGAGACGAATTGATGTAGTGCTCGCGCACTTTGCATGACCACCGTCATGTCCGGCACATCCGGCTCGGCATCGAGATCGTCGGCGACCTGGCGCAATCTGGTGACCAGCTCCGAGTATTCGAGCTCATTCAACGCGTTGCTGCGGTTGGCCAGTTGGACACCGGCCAGCAGGGATGCATACGCCCCGCCATGCACAATCGTCTCCCACACACCATCGTCGCGTTGACCGATGAAGTGCACAGGTTTGTTGCCGACGTGGCGCAGCGATTGCAGCGGAGTGATGATCTTGTCGCCACGCATCATGCCAGCCAGCGCCATGGGGATCGCGCAATCGATCATCGGATCGACCGGCAAGTCAAGTTGCTGAGGCGCCTGCCGCATCGGTTCCGAAATGTCTGCGGCGACTTGCTCCGCCGGATGCTCTGCGGAGCCGTGCAATGGCGCAGGATCATCGGATTCCTGGATCAGGTTCGGCTCCTGGCGCGCCTCCTGCGCCCCGGACGACGATGGATTTGCGTGCATCAGCACATCGTCATGGGTCGATCCGAAGGCTCGCTCGACGCTTTTCCTAGCTTTGTATTCCTGCCATTTGTTGAAAGTGATGACGCCAAACACAATAGCGCCACCGATTGCCATCAGGCTTGTTTGAAGGTCTGTCATGCTGCTTGCGCCTCGGCTGCAAAATTCGCGGCGGACTCCATGTCCACCGCTACGATTCTGGAAACTCCCTGTTCTTGCATCGTCACACCGATCAACTGCTGCGCCATTTCCATCGCTATCTTGTTATGCGAAATGAACAGAAACTGTGTATGTGCCGACATCCGTTTGACCATGTTACAGAAACGCTCGGTATTGGCATCGTCGAGTGGCGCGTCGACTTCGTCCAGCAGGCAGAACGGCGCCGGGTTCAACTGGAACATCGAGAACACCAGCGCGGTTGCCGTCAATGCCTTCTCGCCGCCCGACAACAAATGGATCGTCGCATTCTTCTTGCCCGGCGGCTGCGCCATGACTTGCACGCCGGAGTCGAGTATTTCTTCGCCCGTCATCATCAGCTTCGCCTGCCCGCCGCCAAACAGGATCGGGAACAGTTCGCCGAAATGGTGATTGACCTTGTCGAAGGTGTCTTGCAACAAATCGCGCGTTTCTTTGTCGATTTTATGGATTGCATCCTGCAGCGTATTGATCGCTTCGGTCAAGTCGGCATTTTGTGCGTCCAGGAAGTTCTTGCGTTCCGACGCCTGCGCCAACTCGTCCAGTGCGGCCAGGTTGACCGCGCCGAGTGCCGCGATCGCATTGGTCAGGCGCGTCACCTCACCTTGCAGGTAGGAAGGGCGCGTTTCTTCGTTCAGTTTCTCGGCCAGCGCGACCTCATCCGCCTGGGCTTCGACCAGTTGCTGCGCGTATTGTTCCTGATTCAGGCGCGCAGCCTGTTCCTTCAGCTGCAGTTCCATGATGCGGTCGCGCTGCGGCTGCAGGCTGCGCTCCGCTTGCATCCGTGCTTCCTCATGCTGGCGCAGCTTCTGCGCCAATTGATCCAGTTCGTGACGTGCATCGGCCAGCGCGCGTTCCTGATCGCTGCGCTTTTCCAGCAATGATTGCAGGCCGGCTTGCGCGGTCTGATCATCGAGACTTTCCAGTTCCAGGCTACCTTGCTGCATATTGGCGAACAGTTGCGCCGACTGCTCCAGCGCGGTGGCGATGCTGCGTTTCAATTCGTCGATCTTGTTGCGATGCGATTTTTCGGCATATTCCGCTTCCTGCGCCGCGCGCTCCAGTTCGCGCACGCGTTGCCGCGCATCGCTGAGCTGCTGTTCTTTTGCGAGATAATCGGTCTGGCCATCTTCATGTTTCTCCTGCATGTCCGCTAGCTCTGCATCGAGCTGCTCGAACTTCGCTTCGGATTCGGCTTTGGCTTGCTGTTGTTCCGCTTCCTGCTCCGCGATCTCGGCGAGGTCAGCCGCAATCTGGGTGCTGCGTTGGTTGAAGCGTTCCTGCACTTCGGATAATTTCATGACGTCGATTTGCAGACCATGCACCGTTTGCGTCAAGGTATTGGCGCGCTGGCGGATTTCCTGCAGCCGCTGCGTCGCTTGCGACAACGCCGCTTCGGCGCGCACCGAGCGCGAGCGCGCTTCGTCGGCCAGCATGTGTTGCGCGCGCAGCTGCTTGGTAATGTTTTCGATTTCCTGCTGGCGCGCCAGCATGCCGTCCTGCTCGGAATCGGACGCGTAAAAGCGCACGCTCGATTTACTGATGACGTGTCCTTGCCTAGTCACGAAATACGCACCCAGCGGCAGCTTGGCGCGATCGACGAAGGCCGCTGCCGTGTCGTCGGCGACATAGACGTTGTGCAGCCAGTCCTGCATCAGTGCGCGCAAGCCGGGATCGTTCAATTGCAGAAGATTCAAGAATGGCTTGAGGCCGGCAGGCGCGTCGCCTGCCACGCTGTCGGCGGCGTTCGGCGTGAGGTTTGACGTAAATAGGGCCAGCTTGGCCGGCGGCGCGTCGTTGAAAAATGCCTTGGCCCAATCGAGATTCGACATTTCAAGTGCCGAGGTGCGTTCACGCAGCACCGATTCCAGCGCGGTTTCCCAGCCCTGATCGATGTGCAGCTTTTGCCACAGGCGCGGCAATTCGCCCAACTCGTGCTTCTTCAGCCAGGGCTGCACTTTCCCTTGGCTCTGCACGCTTTCCTGCAGCTGCTTCAGGGCCGTCAGACGTGCTTCCAGCTGCGCGTTGTTGGCGGTTTCGGTGTTGACTTGCTGCTGCGCGCTACGGCGCTCTTCTTCCAGTTTCGGCTGCTGCTCTTGCGCGGATTCGAGTTGCCCGCCGGCCTCTTCCAGCGCCATCTGCTTTTCTTCCAGCTGCATCTTCAGGTTGGCGAGATGCGTGCTGTCGGGCAGGTTCAGACCGCTCTTTTCCTGCGACAAACGCTCGCGGCGCACGGTCAAGCCGACCAGGATATTCGAGGCGTTGCGCTGATGCGCGGATTCGAGCTCGATCTGCTGCTGGACTTGCATGATCTTGCCGCGCGATTCGGTGGTCTTCAGCTGCGCCTCACGCCACGCCTGCTCCAGCGCCGGCAAGCGGTCGTTTTCCTGGTGCGCGGCTTCTTGCGATTGCTCGACCCGCATCGCGTGTTCTTCCAGATGCATTTCGGCTTCGGCCAAATCGTCTTGGTGCTGCTGGCCCTGGCGCTGCCACTGGTCGCGCTGGACCTTCAATGAATTGAGCTGCGACTGCAAACGATTGCGCGACTCGATTACGAACTTGATTTGCGCTTCCAGGCTGCCGATTTCTGAATTTGTTTGGTATAGATGGCCTTGCGCCTGGTGCATGCGATCGCCGGCGGCATAATGCGCCTGGCGCATGTGTTCGAGTTCGGTTTCGACATGGCGCAGCTTGGCGTTCTGTTCTTCCAGGTCGGTTTGCGCTTTTTCGATATCGCGGAAGTGTTTTTCCTGCTCGTTCTTTGCTTCGTTCTTCCGCAGCAGCCACAGCAGTTTTTGCTTCTCGTCCTGATCGGCTTGCAGCGCACGGAACTTATGGGCGACCGCCGCTTGCGCTTGCAGCTTTTCCAGGTTTGCATTCAATTCGCGCAGGATGTCCTCGACGCGGATCAGGTTCTCGCGCGTGTCGTGCAAACGGTTTTCGGTTTCACGGCGGCGTTCCTTGTATTTTGAAACACCGGCCGCCTCTTCCAGGAATATCCGCAGCTCCTCCGGACGCGCTTCGATGATGCGCGAGATCATGCCTTGGCCGATGATCGCGTACGCGCGCGGGCCGAGGCCGGTGCCGAGGAAGATATCCTGGATATCGCGTCGCCGCACTGCTTGATTATTGATGTAATAGGTCGAAGTACCGTCGCGCGTCAAGGTGCGCTTGACCGCGATTTCGGCGTATTGACTCCATTGCCCGGAAGCCTTGCCCTCAGCGTTGTCGAATATCAATTCAACCGACGAGCGACCGGCCGGTTTGCGTGTCGTCGTGCCGTTGAAAATCACGTCTTGCATCGATTCGCCGCGCAGTTCGGAGGCCTTGGACTCCCCCAGCACCCAGCGCACCGCATCGATGATATTGGACTTGCCGCAACCGTTCGGGCCGACCACACCAACCAGTTGGCCCGGAACCTGGAAATTCGTGGGATCAACGAAAGACTTAAATCCCGACAATTTAATGGAGGTTAGACGCACGTTATTAACTCTTAGCGTGGGTAAGCGAAAAGCATGTCGCTCTGCCCAGATTGAATAGCGGATGCGAGGCAGAGCTCGCGAAAGGCTCCTATCATATCATTTGAAGTATCCGCCTCATCATTTTCCGAAGGGTAATTGACTCGCGGAATACCGATGCCACCGGTATAATGTTCGATTGCCGTCCTCGACGTTCCTGACCCAGCGCTATCTCCGTGAATCCTCTCCTAGACCAACTGCAACCCTATCCGTTCGAAAAGCTGCGGCTCCTGTTTTCAGACGTCAAACCGAATGGCGATTACAAGCCGATCAGCCTCGGCATAGGCGAACCAAAACATCCGACCCCGGAATTCATCCGGCAAGCACTCGCCGCCAATCTGGATGGCTTGGCAAGCTACCCGTCGACCGCCGGCTCGGATGCATTGCGCGGCGCCATCGCCGACTGGTTGCAGCGGCGCTACGGCTTGCCAAAATTGGACGTGGCCAGCCAGATACTGCCTGTCAACGGTTCGCGCGAAGCCTTATTTGCATTGGCGCAAGCGGT
>DHXL01000172.1:2800-3939 GCA_002415335.1 Oxalobacteraceae bacterium UBA5157 | reverse complement strand
GTCGGACAACAGCAGCGCGCCGTCCGCATCCAGCGCCGATTGCGTCGCCAGCATGATGCGCTCGGCTTCCACCTGTTCTTCGCGCAGCGCGCGCAGCTTCATATCGACATCGGCCGACTTGAATGAATCCTGCAGCATCTGCGCGACCTGATCGTCGCCCAGGCCGTATGAAGGTTTGACCGTGATCGACGCTTCGGCGCCGGAGCGCAGTTCGCGTGCCGAGACCGACAGCAAGCCGTCGGCATCGACTTGATAGGTGACGCGGATGCGCGCCGCGCCGGCTGCCATCGGCGGAATGCCGCGCAGCTCGAATTTGGCGAGCGAACGGCAATCGCTGACCAGTTCGCGCTCGCCCTGCACCACCTGGATCGCCAGCGCGGTCTGGCCATCCTTGAACGTGGTGAACTCTTGCGCGCGTGCGCAGGGAATCGTGGAATTGCGTGGAATCACCTTTTCCACCAAGCCGCCCATGGTCTCGATCCCGAGCGAGAGGGGGATCACATCCAGCAGCAGCCAGTCGTCGCCGGCGGCGCGGTTGCCGGCCAGCAGATTGGCCTGAATCGCCGCGCCAAGCGCGACCACTTTGTCCGGATCGATATTGGTCAGCGGCGTAGTCTGGAAAAATTCACCGACCGCCTTGCGCACATGCGGCATGCGCGTCGCGCCGCCGACCAGCACCACGCCGTCGATGTCATCCGCCGCCAAGCCCGCATCGCGCAAGGCCTTGCGGCTGGGCGTGATGGTCTTGGTCACCAGATGCTTGGTAATCTCGATAAACGTCGCCGCACTCACGGTCAGATGCACTTCTTCGCCCGAGCTCAAGGCGGCATCGATATGGGTTTCAGCTTTGGTCGACAACAGTTCTTTCGCCTCGCGCGCCTTGACCATCAGCACGCGGGTGTCCTGATCCGACAGCGGGGCCAGCTCGGCTTGCTCGATAATCCAGCAGAACAGGCGATGATCAAAATCATCGCCGCCGAGCGCGGAATCGCCGCCGGTGGAGAGTACCTCGAACACGCCCTTGGTCAGCTTCAGGATCGAGATATCGAACGTGCCGCCGCCGAGGTCATAGACGGCGTAAGTCCCTTCGGAAGAATTGTCCAGTCCATAGGCGATCGCCGCCGCGGTCGGTTCGTTCA
>DHXL01000172.1:0-2629 GCA_002415335.1 Oxalobacteraceae bacterium UBA5157 | reverse complement strand
CCTACCAACTCGTCGCCGAGGGCATCCTCCGCGCGTTGACGCAGGGTCGCAAGGATCTCGGCCGATATCTCGACCGGACTCTTCACGCCGGCCGACGTCTTCAATTGCACCATGCCGGGCGTATCGAGAAAGTCGTAAGGCAGGTTCTCGGCGTACGCGATGTCCTTTAGTCCGCGCCCCATGAAACGCTTGACCGACAACACGGTATTCTTCGGATCGGTGGTCTGGGCCGCCTGCGCCTTGTAGCCGATGCTGGCGCGGCCGTTCGCCAGGTAGCGCACGATGGACGGCAGCAGCGGCCTGCCTTCCTGATCGTTCAACACTTCCGGAATGCTATTGCGCACGGTCGCGACGAGCGAATTGGTGGTACCGAGATCGATGCCAACCGCCAGCCTATGCTGGTGCGGGGCGGTGGACATGCCGGGTTCGGAGATTTGGAGAAGAGCCATCGCGCAAATTCGTTTCAGTAAATAGAATGATTAGTCATGCAACCCGGTTACGCGTCCAGTGCTTCGAAAATACGTGAGATTTCATCCCCGAATTTTTCGAGGAACATCAATTGCCGCACGCCTTGCGCCGCTTGCACAAAATCGCCGGCGTCCAGCAGCGCGCCGATCTGCGCGATTTCAGTCTTGCGTGCATCACGCAACGCGGCATCCAGCTTGTCCAGGCCGGCGATATCCTTTGCCGCCTTCGCGTCTTCCAGTGCCTCGCGCCATTCCATCTGTTGCATCAGGAAGTCGAGCGGCATCGCAGTGTTGGATTCGCTCTGCAAATCGACGCCGTTCAGCTCGCACAAATAGGCCGCGCGCTTGAAGGGACTCTTGAGGGTCTGATAAGCCTCGTTGGCACGGGTGGCCCATTGCATCGCGACGCGCTTTTCGGCGCCGGTGGCAATGATGAACTTGTCGGGATGAACCTGGTTCTGCACTTCGTGAAAGGCCTGATCCAGCGCGCTCATATCGAGCGCGAAGTGTTGCGGCAAGTGGAACAGGTCGAAGTGGTTTTGCATGGCACTGGTTGGTTGGGAAGGCGCGGTATCGCTATCGCTCGACTCTTTCCCTCGCTACTTAAAAACAAAAGCCTGTCCAACTTCAACAGGCTCGTTAGAAACCGGACCAGCCGATTTCAAGCTTCGGACGCCGCTCCGTCAGGAATGCGCGTCCGCACGCATCAGATGCGGAAGCTCTCGCCGCAGCCGCATTCATCCTTTACGTTCGGATTGTGGAACTTGAAGCCCTCGTTCAATCCCTCGCGCTCGAAATCGAGTTCGGTGCCGTCGATATACGGCAGGCTTTTGGGATCGACGAAAACCTTGACGCCGTGCGAGACGAACACTTCGTCTTCCGCTGCACTGTCATCGACGTATTCCAGCTTGTACGCGAGGCCGGAACAGCCGGTGGTGCGCACGCCAAAACGCAAACCGATGCCCTTGCCGCGCCGCTCGATATAGCGGCTGATGTGTTTTGCCGCTTTTTCAGTAAGTGTGATTGCCATATTTTCCCCGCGCCTATGCTGCCGCACCGAGCAGACGTTATTGAACTTACACCGCTTCCTTGATTTCCGCGGCGTGCTTGGTCTTGTAGTCGAGCACCGCGGCCTTGATCGCGTCTTCCGCCAGGATCGAGCAGTGAATCTTCACCGGCGGCAGAGCCAGTTCTTCCGCGATGTGCGTGTTCTTGATCGACAGCGCCTGATCCAGCGTCTTGCCCTTGACCCATTCAGTCACCAGCGAGGACGAAGCGATCGCCGAGCCGCAGCCGTAGGTCTTGAACTTGGCATCCTGAATCAGGCCGTCGGCGCCGACCTTGATTTGCAGTTTCATCACGTCACCGCAAGCGGGCGCACCCACCATGCCGGTGCCGACCGTGTCGTCACCCTTGTCGAACGCGCCGACATTGCGCGGATTTTCGTAGTGGTCGAGAACTTTTTCAGAATATGCCATTTTGAGACTCCTGGTTTGTTTGGACAGAGTGGCGCTACGCTACACTCGGTCCGACAATAATTTGCTAATGCGCTGCCCATTGGATCGAGCTGATGTCGATCCCGTCTTTATACATGTCCCACAGTGGCGACAGCTCGCGTAGCTTCGCCACCTTTTCCTTGATCAGCTTGATTGTGAAATCGATATCCTCTTCGGTCGTGAAGCGGCCGAACGTGAAACGAATCGAGCTATGCGCGAGCTCGTCGCTGCGGCCCAGTGCGCGCAGCACGTAGGATGGCTCGAGGCTGGCGGAGGTGCAAGCCGAGCCGGACGATACCGCCAGGTCCTTGATCGCCATGATCAGCGATTCGCCTTCGACGTAATTGAAGCTCACGTTCAGGTTGTGCGGCACGCGATGCGCCATGTCACCGTTGATGTAAACCTCTTCCATTTCCTGTAGGCCCGCCGCGAGCCGGTCGCGCAGCGCCTTGATCCGGACGATTTCCGTATCCATTTCTTCTTTCGCGAGTCGGAACGCCTCGCCCATGCCGACGATCTGGTGGGTCGGCAAGGTGCCGGAACGCATGCCGCGCTCATGGCCGCCGCCGTGCATTTGCGCTTCGATCCGCACGCGCGGTTTGCGGCGCACGTAGAGCGCGCCGATGCCTTTCGGGCCGTAAGTCTTGTGCGCGGTGAACGTCATCA
>DHXL01000259.1 GCA_002415335.1 Oxalobacteraceae bacterium UBA5157 | reverse complement strand
AAATACATATTTTGCTGGATTCCAGGTGTTCCGGTGGTGGTGTTAGTTGTGATCTATTTGTTCATGCACTAGTCAATCACAGCAACGCATCCATTCCACCGATCGTTTTCGTCGTAATGCTGTTGAAAATTTCTCGTCGAGAAAGCACAGCGGATTCAATAAGCATCCACCATCTTTAGGAGAAACAATCATGAACAAAGACCAAGTCAAGGGCGCTACCAAAGACATCGCTGGTAAAGTTCAGCAGGGCGCCGGAAAATTAGTCGGCAGCAAAGAGCAACAAGTAAAGGGTTTGCAAAAGCAGGCCACGGGAAAAGCTGAGAAAGCGGTTGGCGATGCCAAAGAAGTCGTCAAGGATGCAGTCAAGAAACATTAAGCTTGGAGCGCGCGCCTGCTTAACGAGGCGCGCTTCCTAGTTGGAGGAAAGCGATGGGAGATACTCGCCTTTGTGAGCATGCGTGCAGGAATCCACACAGAATCCTGGCTCGCCCACACCAGGTAGAAGAAATCCATGCAGCAAGACAGATCACGATGGACGCAAGCCGGAGGTGTCCTCGATTCTGTGTCCTCGGTAATTGATCTTCCAACTGGAGATGCCGAATGCTCCACCCTTTTATTTCTCGCACGCTCGTCTGCCTTTTTATACTGAATCTTGGCGCCTGTGGTGAAGTGGCGACATTGCCGGAACAGGCCGGCTTCGGTCTCCATCCGACGCTACCGTCGCCCAACCACACGCTAATACCTACCGTCAATATAGCCCCGGCAAAAGGCTGGCCTGCAGGCGAAACGCCGAGGGCTGCTGCCGGCCTTGCCGTGAGCGCCTTTGCGACCGGCCTCGAGCACCCGCGCTGGCTCTATGTTCTCCCCAACGGCGACGTACTGGTTGCCGAAAGCAATGCACCACCCAAGTCCGAGGACAGCAAAGGCATTAAGGGCTGGATCATGAAGCTGGTCATGAAACGCGCGGGGGCGGGTGTGCCGAGCGCTAATCGCATCACGTTGTTGCGCGACGCAAACGGCGACGGCACCGCGGAGACACGAACGGTCTTCCTGCAGGGGCTAAATTCTCCGTTTGGCATGACGCTCGTCGGCAACGACCTTTACGTTGCGAATAGCGATGGGCTTGTGCGTTTTGCCTACCGCACCGGCGAAACACAGATCACCACGCCGGGTGTAAAAGTGATTGATTTGCCCGCAGGCCCGATCAACCACCACTGGACCAAAAATGTAATCGCCAGCCGCGATGGTTCGCTTCTGTGCGTCACGGTCGGATCGAACAGCAATGTTGGCGAAAACGGAGTCGAAAACGAAATTAACCGCGCCGCGATTTGGGAAGTTGATCCAGCAACCGGAAGGTCGCGCGTCTTTGCCTCTGGCATGCGGAACTCGAATGGCCTCGCCTGGCAACCTCAGAGCGGCGCACTTTGGACTACCGTCAACGAACGCGATGAAATCGGTAGCGACCTGGTGCCCGACTACATGACCTCAGTGAAGGACGGCGCTTTCTACGGATGGCCTTATTGCTATTACGGCCAGCATGTCGATGCGAGAGTAAAGCCGCCACGGCCTGACCTAGTGACCAAAGCAATTGCGCCGGATTATGCGCTTGGCGCGCATACCGCTTCCCTTGGGCTTGCCTTCTATGAGGGGAATTTATTGCCGAAGCACTTTTCGGGCGGAGCATTCATCGGCCAGCACGGCTCATGGAATCGCCAACCGCGAAGTGGTTATAAAGTGATTTTTGTGCCGTTCTCAGACGGGCAACCTGCCGGGACACCTGAGGATGTACTCACCGGCTTTGTTAGTGCGGATGGTTTCGCGCTGGGCCGTCCGGTCGGCGTGGCGGTTGACCATGTGGGCGCGCTGCTTGTCGCCGATGACGTTGGCAACGTCATTTGGCGGGTGACTCCCGTGGTCGGGAAATAGGGCGCTTCAGCTCGATGCTGAAACGGTATGCAGTCTTTCCAGATTCTGTATGTTTTTTATCTATCGACAACAACACGGAACTTTAGGGTCAGCTGCATGAAATATGAGCTTCAAAACTTGAGGCGATAGAGCCAGCCTGCGTGTGGACGACAAGTCACTGTCGTGCAAAATAACTGGAGATTCATGATGGCCAAAATTAAAGCAGTCGATTCACCTGTCAAGGGCAAGCCGGCGAAGTCAGCGCCAGCAGCAATACCTTCAGTGGGCAGAGGAGGAGAGTGGCACCAAACTGCCGCAGGCGATCAGCCAGCTCTGACGACGAATCAGGGACTGACCATTGCCGACAACCAGAACTCGCTGAGAGCCAATCCGCGCGGTCCGACGCTACTGGAAGATTTCATTCTTCGGGAAAAAATCACCCATTTCGACCACGAGCGGATTCCAGAGCGCATCGTCCATGCACGCGGCACGGGCGCGCATGGTTTTTTCGAACTGACCAAGTCCCTGAAAAAATACACGACGGCCAAAGTGCTGACCGAAGTTGGCCAACAAACGCCGCTCTTCGCACGTTTCTCAACCGTGGCAGGCGGGTCCGGTTCGGCCGATACTCCGCGCGATGTCCGCGGCTTCGCCGTCAAGTTTTACACCAAAGAGGGCAATTGGGATCTAGTCGGCAATAATATTCCGGTGTTTTTCATTCAGGATGCCATCAAATTTCCCGATCTCGTGCATGCAGTCAAGATGGAGCCCGATCGTGGCTTTCCTCAGGCAGCATCGGCGCATGACACATTCTGGGACTATATTTCACTGACGCCGGAATCGATGCATATGGTGATGTGGATCATGTCCGACCGCACCTTGCCGCGTTCGCTACGAATGATGGAAGGCTTCGGCATTCACACGTTCCGGCTGGTCAACGCCGCGGGCGAATCGACGTTCGTAAAATTCCACTGGCGCCCGAAACTCGGCTTGCAATCGACAATCTGGGACGAGGCGGTCAAGATTGCCGGCGCCGACTCCGACTTTCATCGACGCGACATGTTCGATGCGATCAGCGCCGGGAATTTTCCGGAGTGGGAATTGGCCGTCCAGTTGTTCTCGCAAGAAGAAGCAGACGCTTTCCCGTTCGATCATCTCGATGCGACCAAACTGATACCGGAAGAACTGGTGCCGTTGCAAGTCATCGGACGCATGGTGCTCAACCGCTGGCCGGAAAATTTTTTTGCGGAGACCGAGCAGGTGGCGTTCTGTCCGTCGCATGTCGTGCCCGGAATCGATTTCTCCAACGATCCCCTATTGCAGGGGCGCCTGTTCTCCTATCTGGATACGCAGCTATCGCGCTTGGGCTCGCCGAATTTTCATCAGATACCGATCAATGCGCCGAAATGCCCATTCGCCAATCAGCAGCGCGACGGCCATATGCAAATGACCCAACCGACCGGACGCGTGTCGTACGAACCGAATACGCTGGCGGCGAACTCTCCGCATGAACAACCGGCGAAGGGATTTCGCAGCGCTGCGGTGGACGAGGCCGGTGCCAAGAGCCGAATTCGGGCAGAAAGTTTTGCCGACCATTACAGCCAGGCGCGGCAGTTCTATCGTAGCCAGACTGCATACGAACAGGCGCATCTTGCCTCCGCACTGGTATTTGAGCTCTCGAAGCTGGAGCACCCGCATATCCGGGACGCGATGGTCGGTCACCTGTGCCATATCGACGAAGACCTTGCAAAACGTGTCGCGGGCGGCGTCGGACTTGATGCACTTCCGCAGGCGCCTTCGGCTGCCGTTGCGGTTCGCGACTTCGACTTATCCCCGGCGCTGCAAATCATCGGAAAGATGAAAGACACGCTAGCAGGTCGCGTCGTCGGAGTCCTGATTACACACGGATCGAACCGCGCCAGCATCGACGCAATAAAGAAGGCCGTCGCCGAAACTGGCGCAAAAGTAAAGCTCGTCGCACCGACAATCGGCGACGTAAAACTCTCCGATGGCTCGCTGCTAAAAATCGATGGCCAATTGGCCGGCACCCCGTCGGTGATGTTCGACGCAGTCGCAATCATCCTGTCGGACGCAGGGGCCGCAGCATTGAGCAAGGAAGCAGCCGCCATTGATTTCGTGCGCGACGCCTTCGGCCATCTGAAAGCGATCAGCGCTGACCAGGGAGCCGAAGGATTGTTGAAAAAGGCGGGCATCGAAAAAGACGCCGGCGTGATTGCCATTGACGCCATGGATCGCTTTATTGCAGCAGCAAAGACACGTCAGTGGGACCGGGAGGCGAGCGTCAGAACACTCGCGTGATGCAGTAATTCTCCGCCCGCTCGACATTCTGGCGTCGGATAATGCAGCGTTAATACCATGCTTCTTGATTCGGCATCGTGCCATTTTCTTTTATATGGGAGCAATGGTGTCCGCTTTCCAAATCGCATCAGGAGATTGTCGTGACGGAACCGCGCAAAGGGCAGGCCCCCGCAGTGCTGAAAAGAGATGAATTTCACCTTGAATTCCGACGCTCTTTTTTTGATCCATCCTTTGCCGCGGTACAGACGGAAATCGAAAAAGTTGAACAGGTTGCCTGGGAAAATTATATCAACGGCAAAAAGGCACCAATCACCGCGAAGGCAGGGCCGGAGTTTGCAGAGCCTGATTATGATCTGTCGGTGGAATGGAAATCTACCCGCGACAAATTGATTGCGGCGGAAGACAGGCAAAAGGATCCTTCTACCAAATCCAAGGTATTGCTGATCTGCGGCTCTGCACGTAATGATGGCAGTTGTCCTGGCGAAACCTCAAAAACCTTCCGCATGATTAAACTCGCGGCTGAAATTCTGGAAGCGGGCGATATAGAAGTCGATCTGCTGGATCTTAGCCTGCTGACTTCTGCCTACGACAAACATATTTATCCTTGCAAGGACTGTGTCTCCACCGCGATGCCGCTATGTCATTGGCCTTGCAGTTGCTACCCCAATCACGGACAGCGTCAGACCAATGACTGGATGGCCGAGATCTATGAAAAATGGGTGGCTGCTCATGCTGTCATCATCATGACGCCGGTGTATTGGTATCAGACCCCCGGGGTCTTAAAACTGATGATAGACAGGCTGGTTTGTGCCGACGGAGGCAATCCCGATCCGACAACGACGTCAGGCAAGAATGTGAAGAAAGCGAAGGAATTGGAGTTGAAGGGATGGCCATACCCCAAACATCTGGCCGGCCGAGCCTACGGTTTGGTGGTGCATGGGGATGTCGCCGGCATAGAAGGGGTGCGCAGGGGATTGTCGGATTGGCTGGACTGGATGGGCATGGTCGATGCAGGCGCATTATCGCGACTGGACCGATTTGTCGGCTATTACGAATCCTATGCGGAAAGCCATGAAGTCCTGGATCGCGATCTGGCGATGTAACAGGAGGTTTGCAATGTTGCCCGCGCCGTCGTGAACGCCGTGGCGGAAATAAGAGCAGGAAGTTTCTCGACACCTGATACTGGTTTGGATCACCCTCGACCCAAATGATGGTTCCGTCACAATAACTCTTTTTGACCTTCATGACATGCAATATGTGGACCAGTTATCATCATTTGACACAAACTATTGCAGACAGTTTTTGAGTCTTTTGGTGAATGCGGTATTGCCCTCAATGTGACTTGCGTCAAATGACCGCGCTTTCTCTGCTCGTGATATTTTTATCGGGGATGACCGGCAACGCGTCTTTGTGCTGGCTTTAATCCACGCCTCGCAAAAGTTTTAAGGACAACCCATGCCAAGTTGTTTCCCCGTTGCGCCTGCGCCGACCCCTAGAGAGAGTGGGCTTGGATGGGTGTTGAAACTTTCAGAGGCAAATTTCCTTAGCTCTCCATGGCTGCTTTTCAAGTTAGCAAGAATTGGCCAAACCGGCATCACGAGCCCTGCATTCCAACCCTCGGTATTTGCGCCTTGGACGGGCTTCGATTCAGTTACTCTTGGCAAGCTGTCGTACAGCAACAAGAAAAAGGGAAAGCTGTATTGCCAATTCAGGAAGCAGGAGATTCGAGCAGGTGATTTGGCATTGCGTCATCCAAAGATCTGTCCACAATGCATCGTTGAACGCGGGACAATTGATGCATTGTGGGACATAAACTTGGTTACCACCTGCCCAACCCACGGGAGAGGATTGGTCGATCGCTGCCCTCACTGTGGAAATTTGCTGTCGTGGTTTCGTCCGGGCGTGTTGATTTGCAGGTGCGGTGCACCACTTGACTCGGCAAGCGGTGAAGAAAGGTCGCCGTCCGTCGTTGATTTACACAAAAAATTGGAACAAATTGCATTCGCGAAAATGTCAATTTGTAACGAGCAACAGGTTGCAGTTGACCTCGGCCCACTGAGGGGAGCATCGCTACTATTTCTATTGCGTTTCATTCTTGCGCTGGGAACATACCGTATATTCGGTCAAGCCCGTTCACAAGGATCTTTCGACGATGGTTGCTCGCAAGTGGTTGCAACAGCGGCCGAGATTCTTTCGGATTGGCCGAACGCGTTCCATCAACTTTTAAGTTCGCTCGCAAAGCGGCCTGTGTATTCAAATCAAACTCGAACTAGTGTTTTGAGTAGCCTTGATGATTTTATGCTTTCGCTATACGGATCGTCGAACGACACTTCACAGTGCCATGAAGTTTACTTGGAGATTCAACGATTTCTGGCTTCGGACGGCTATGTAGACCCTAGAATTGCAAGGAAGCTGCCAGAAGCCGAGGTCGAGCCACGATGGGTGCTGCGGAATTTCTAGGAATAGACCGCCGTACATTGGAGAAGATGCTCGAAAGAGACATCATTCCACATCGTCTTCACAAACACGGGCGGACGAGAGAGTCGCATCTAGTGCTAGTTGATGACTTGAATACGGATTTTTTTAAGCCTACTCTCCTGCTAGATGTTCGCAAGGCGGCAGTGTACGCTAGTGTAGTGCATCATAAATA
>DHXL01000427.1 GCA_002415335.1 Oxalobacteraceae bacterium UBA5157 | reverse complement strand
GCCGGGCATCAGTTCGACATCGACGATCGCCTCGAACGGATCGGTATGGAGCAGCGCCGCGTGGGCGGCGAACTGCCGGTGCTCGCCGGCGGCGCCGACGCGCCAACGGCGCCGTCCCGAGCCTTGGCAAATAAAGACATCGTAGAGATCGATATGCGGCCCGACTCCGCCGCCTGGCGTGGCGTAGCTGATCATCACATCGTCGAGTCGCCATTTCGGGAGAAAGGAAAACGGTTCGACCAGCGCAGCCACTTCCGGCGACCAGTGATTGACCGCCTGCACGATCAGGGACCAGTCGTGCTCGCCGAGGCGCTCATAAGAATCGAATGGGCCGACTTCGGCTTGCCATTGACCAGCCGTTTTGTACACAAGGCGCGATTCGACCTGCTCTTCGCACGCCAGGCCGGCCAGTTGGTCAGGGCTGATCGGATCCGAAAAGTGGGGGAATCCCTGGCGAATTACTACGGGTTTCTGTTGCCAGTAATGCTCTAGAAAATGTTCAATGGAAAAATCGGGCAGATGAAGTTTTAACATGGCGGGCAAAATGGAGAATGAGCTCGATGTTGTATCACCGCTGGGCAGGCGCAGATATCATCTGGATCAAGAAATGCAGGATCGGATGAAATCGGCCGCGCAATGTGCCGGTCAAACCCTGTTACCTGTGAATCACTATCAACAGGGCCTTCGACTCGGTCTTGCCCACATTGCGAATCGCGTGGTTCTTGTCCGCCAGATAACGCGCGGTGCCGCCGGCCTTAAGCTTTTTCTTTACGCCATCCGCTTCGACTTCCAGCGTGCCGTGCAATAAAGTCAGGTATTCCATGGTGCCAGGATCATGCGGCTGCGATACCAATTCGCCCTGCGGCGCCAGCGTTAATTCATACCATTCATATTTGCCGGCCAATTCCATCGGTCCCAGGATCCGCAATACGTAACCTGCATGGTTGCCGGGCAGGGTCGGTGTTTCATGCGGTTCCAGGATATGGATGGCCTCGACCTTCTGCGTCGCGCCAGTCAGCAATTCCTCGATGCCGATGCCCAGCGCGTTGGCTAGCCGCCACGCCACGGCGATGGTCGGATTCGCCTTTTCCCGTTCAATTTGCGACAACATCGATTTCGATACGCCGGCCGCCCGCGACAAATCTTCCAGCGTCAAGCCGCGACTGAGCCGCATTTTCTGGAGTGTGGCACCGACTTCGGGCGGAGTCTGGGAGGCGCTGAGTTTCTTCATGAGAGGGGCTTGCAATGTTTAAGTGGGATCGGTAATATCCATTATATTGAACTTAAGTTCGAAATAATGGATTTCTTGATTTTGGATGAACTGCATCGTAGCAGATGGAATGCTCTTCAGGCATAAGTCGCCACATTGAATTGCTTGACACTTGGCTCATCAAGGTAATTGCTGGGCCGGAACGAGCGGAAAACGGAGTCAGGCAATGACCGAAATAAACGCAAAACAGGCTTTTTACGCGGGCCTCGATGAAAATCTTGCGAGCCTGCGCCAGCAGGGCTTGTACAAATCGGAGCGCGTGATCGCTTCGCGGCAGGGGCCGGAAGTGGTGTGCGACGACGGCCGCACACTGATCAACATGTGCGCCAACAATTACTTGGGTCTGTCAGGCGACGAAGCGACGGTACAAGCCGCGATCGCGGCCACCGAAAAATACGGCTATGGCCTGTCCTCGGTGCGCTTCATTTGCGGCACCCAAACCGTGCACAAGCAGTTGGAGCAGGCGCTGTCGATATTCCTCGGCATGGAAGACACGATCCTGTACGCGGCGGCATTCGATGCCAATGGCGGCCTGTTCGAACCGCTGTTCGACGAGCACGATGCGATCATTTCCGATGCGCTGAATCATGCGTCGATCATCGATGGCGTGCGCCTGTGCAAGGCTGCGCGCTATCGCTATCAGCACAACGACATGGCTGACCTCGAAGTGCAACTGCAGGCCGCAGCGGGTAAACGTCATAAAGTGATCGCGACCGACGGCGCGTTTTCCATGGATGGCACCATTGCGCAACTCGACAAGATTTGCGACTTGGCCGACCGCTATGGAGCGCTGGTCATGATCGATGAATGCCACGCCTCTGGCTTCATGGGCGCGACCGGGCGCGGCACGCACGAGCATCATGGCGTGATGGGTCGCGTCGATATGATTACCGGGACACTGGGCAAGGCACTGGGCGGCGCGATGGGCGGGTTCACCGCGGCGCGCCGCGAAGTGGTGCAGACGCTGCGCCAGAAATCACGCCCCTACTTGTTCTCCAATACGCTTGCGCCGTCGATCGCCGGCGCCTCGCTGGCGGTGCTCGAACGCCTATCCTCTTCCACCGATCTGCGCGACCGCCTGCATGCCAATACCGCGTACTTTCGGCGCGCCATTTTTCAACTCGGCTTTACGATCAAGGCGGGCACGCATCCGGTGGTCCCGGTGATGCTGTTCGACGCGCCGGTCGCGCAACAGTTTGCACAACGCCTGTATGAGCTCGGCGTGCTGGTGAGCGGCTTCTTCTATCCCGTGGTGCCGATGGGACAAGCCCGGGTGCGGGTCCAGCTTTCGGCCGCGCACACGACGGAACAGTTGGATCGGGTGCTCGATGCCTTTGCCCAGGCCGGCCGCGAATTAGGTCTAGTGAAAGTATAAGGAGAAAGACATGGAACGAATTCTCGTCATTGGCGCCAACGGCCAAATCGGTAACGAACTGGTGGACGCGCTGGTCGCCCAGCACGGCGCCGACAATGTGATCGCGGCCGACATCGGGCCGCGCAGCCTGTTCGGCGCGCGCCGTTATGAGCCGGTCGACGTACTCGACAGCAATGCGGTTGCACACTGCATCGAGAACTACGGCGTGACACAGGTGTATCAACTGGCCGCACTGCTGTCGGTGACGGGCGAGCAGGTGCCGCTCAAGGCGTGGACCTTGAATATGAATGGCTTGCTGAATATCCTCGAAATCGCGCGCGAACGCGGTCAGAGCGGCAAGCCGTTGCGCGTATTCTGGCCATCGTCGATCGCCGCGTTCGGACCGCACACGCCGGCCGTCGACACGCCGCAATTGGCGGTGATGGATCCGACCACTATTTACGGCATCAGCAAGCAAGCCGGCGAGCGCTTGTGCGAATATTATTTCAGCAAGTTCGGGGTCGACGTGCGCAGCATCCGCTATCCGGGCATCATCAGCTACAAGTCCCCTCCCGGCGGCGGCACCACCGACTATGCGATCGCGATTTTTCATGCGGCGCAACGTGGCGAAACCTACCCGTGCTATCTCGGACCCGAGACCACGTTGCCGATGATTTACATGCCTGATGCGATTCGCGCCACCATCGAATTGATGGACGCGCCGGCCGAACGGGTAAGGATCCGTTCGGCGTACAACGTGGCCGGCCTCAGCTTCAATCCACGGGAACTGGCGCAAAAGATCAAACAATATTTGCCGCAGTTCGGCATAAGCTACGAGCCGGACAGTCGCCAGACGATTGCCGACAGCTGGCCGCATAGTTTGGACGATACGTATGCGCGCGCCGACTGGGGCTGGCATGCCAGGATCGGACTGGAACAACTGGTGCTGGACATGCTGGCCAATATCAAGGCGCCGCGGTGCGAACTGCATCAGGCGGCGTAAACTGAAATCTAGTACGGCTGAAGGAAACGTATGGACATGCGCGTGTTTGATTTGTTCAAAATCGGGATCGGGCCGTCGAGTTCGCATACGGTGGGACCGATGCTGGCGACACGCCGTTTTCTGCTCGAGTGCCCGCGCATCGAAGAGGCCGTCAATGTGCAAATCGCGCTCTATGGCTCACTGGCCTTGACCGGGATCGGGCATGGAACCGACAAGGCGGTACTGCTTGGCTTGATGGGTGAGACTCCGCAAGACATTGCGCCGGAATCGGTGGCCGGCAAACTGGCTGCAGTGACAAGTAGTGGCAGCATGCCTTTGCTGGGGCGCCATCCGGTCGCGTTCGATGCCCAGCGCGATCTGCTGTGGCACAAGCGGGAAAGCTTGCCGGGACATCCGAACGGCATGCGCTTCACGTTGACGCGCGCCGACGGTACGTCCACGGCACGCGTGTTCTATTCGATCGGCGGTGGTTTTATCCGGGCTGACGATGAAGCACGAGGCCGCAATAGCGAGGCGCCGGCCGTGCTGCCATTCCCGTTCGATACGATGGCTGATCTGCTGCAGCATGGCAAAACCAGCGGACTTAGCATCGCCGCGATGATGCGCGCCAATGAAGGCGTGCACGGCGATCAAGCCACGCTGTACGCCGGTCTCGACAAGATTTGGGACGTGATGCACGGTTGCATTGCGCGCGGCCTGGAAACACCGGGCGAATTGCCGGGCGGCTTGCGCGTCAAGCGGCGCGCCGCCGCGCTATGGCGCGCCGCGCATGAGCCGGCCGACGTGTTGCCGCACGACGCGCTGCACCGTGTCAGCCTCTATGCGATGGCGGTCAACGAAGAAAATGCGGCGGGCGGGCGCGTCGTGACCGCACCAACCAATGGTGCGGCTGGAATCATCCCGGCCGTGCTGCGTTACTACGCCGAGGATTGCCGTCCGAGCAATCCGGTGCAGGGCGTGCGCGACTTCCTGTTGGTGGCGGCCGCGATCGGCATGCTGTGCAAGCGCAACGCCTCGATCTCGGGCGCCGAAATCGGCTGCCAGGGCGAGGTCGGTGTCGCCTGCGCGATGGCCGCCGCCGGACTGACCGCCGCGCTGGGCGGCAGCAATGAGCAGATCGAAAATGCCGCTGAAATCGGCATCGAGCACCACCTCGGCATGACCTGCGATCCGATCGGCGGGCTGGTGCAGATTCCCTGCATCGAGCGCAACGGCATGGGCGCGGTGCAAGCGATAACCGCCGCCTCGCTGGCCTTGAA
>DHXL01000202.1 GCA_002415335.1 Oxalobacteraceae bacterium UBA5157 | reverse complement strand
AAAATTGATCGATCATTCGTAGCCGGCATCGTGCGCAATGACGACGACGATATTCTGGTTGACGCCGTGATTGGCTTGGGGAAAAGTCTCAGGCGCCGCGTCATCGCGGAAGGAGTCGAAACGAGGGAACAGCTCGCATTTCTGCGCGGCCATCACTGCGCCGAAGCGCAAGGCAATTATCTGAGTCCGCCCATGATCGCCGAGGAGTTCTCTGCCCTCCTTAAGACCGGCCTGTCAGCGGATATCTTACATCGACCTACTTCCTTGCACTAAATTCTTGCCACCGGCAGACACACCGTCACGGCCCAAAGCCCAACTGCCGACATCGATTCCTGATGGAGCACAGGGGAAGAGCAATCAACAACAAGAATTAACATAATGATGAAGTCACGCAAGATCGCGCTGTGGAGTATCGCAGCGGTGACATCCGTGTTTGTGCTAGGCGCCTTGACACTGCACGCACTGACTGACAGTGACCATCTTAAGCAAATGGCGCGAGACCATGTTCGGAAGGTGTGGTTGCGCGAACTGACAGTCGGCAAGCTGTCGTTGTCATTCACGCCTATGCCCGAATATCACGCGACTGACGTGTCGGTATCCAATCTTGCTTGGGCGCACGACAAGGCTATTTTTGAAGCGAAGGAGATCAATGTGCGCGTGGCAATTTTACCCTTGCTCACCGGACGGATTGTGATTGGCCGTCTGTCTGTCGACGACTTCAAGATCCATCTGCAGGACGCGTCGGATGGCCGCAAGAACTGGGGAACGCCGGCACCCTCAGCGTCTTCATCCGAAGACACCGCTACATGCCCGTCCCTCGCTGCTGTGCGGCTTAACGCGATTACGCTACGCAAGGGGATGATCAGCTTCCGCAACCGGAGCGATGAAGACACGATCTGGCTGGTCGACAGTGCCCGGCTCGATGCCCATGCCGGCTGGCGCGGTGTGACGCTCGATTTTCGTCTTTCGCGTGACGGGCACATTGTGCAAGTACAGGGCAAGCTTGATGACGTGAGCCGACTCGGCGTGAAAGATACGACATCCAGCGGGAGCTTGCGGGTACAGGCAGGAGCGGCATCGCTTGCCATGACCGGGCAACTGCCGCTCGACCCGGCACTGCAGCGCTACAAATTCAGTGCGGCAATCGAAGCTGGTTCGCTCGACGACGCCTTTGCGTTCCTAGGCATCGTCCGTCGTTCGCCCGTGGCATTGGTGGCTAGCGCCAATCTGCTCGCAGCCGGCGCAACGATTGATGCCAACGACCTGCAACTGCAACTTGGCAAGCTGCACCTGACTGGCGATGCGCGCATCACGCGGCGCGGTAACCTGCCTGTCTTCGATGCACGACTGCACGCTGGCCATATCGACTGGGTTCAGGCGCTGCTCGATGCAGGCGAGCCACCGCTGCCACCCAAGCCGCCGGACGCACTGTTCCACGATAATCCCCTGCCTTGGCCACTACTCGTCGCAGCGGCCGGAGTCGAGGGGACGCTACGCGCGAATATTCAATCGTTAAAAATGCGATCCGGCATTGAATTGGCCGACGTCACGGGTGACATGAAATTCGCCGGTGGCCGACTGAACATCAACTCCTTCGATGCAAAACTGCTCGCCGGCTCAGCGTCCGGAAGCGCGGTCCTCGACGGACATCAACGGTCGGCGCGGATCGATTTGCACCTGAAGGATACGCTGCTCGATACGTGGTTTTCACAGACGCAAAAAAATGTCCCTCTCGTCGGCGGCCGGATGCAGGTTCATGCGATCGTGACTGCGAATGGAAAATCGATGAAGGAGCTTGCCGCATCCCTGACAGGCCCGGTTACGCTCGACATCGGGACAGCGACGCTGCACTCGAAAAAGCTCAGTGATGCCGAGACCTTGCTCACTGGCCTGACTCCATTTTTGTCTGCAAAAGGCACGGATCAAGTCGATCTGTCTTGCATCGGGGCGCACTTGCCTTTCGAGCGCGGTATTGCGCGCGGCGACAACATCATCGGAATACGTAGCGAAGCGAGTCAGCTACTCACCAGCGGCTCTATGGATTTACGCCAGGAATCGATCGACCTCCATGGATCGATCCGAGTTCGCTCAGGCATCGCGTTAGGCGTGTCTACCTTCGCCAACAAGGTAAAGATCGAGGGGAAACGTTCCGCGCCGAGCGTCGGCCTGGACAAAGCCGGCGCACCAGGCGTGATCACGCGCATTGCGGCTGTGATTTTTACCGGCGGGGCCAGCATTATCGGCACCACCCTTTGGGACGGTGCACGGGCAGCACCGAATCCCTGCCTGGTTGCGCTCGCGGCGGCGCCAATGGAGCCAAAACAGACGACGCAAAGCGATCAGCCTGCCAGGAAAAGTGGGAGTGAACAACCGGCCGGGGCATCAAAAACTCCTCGCCCGCGGTGACACGAAAGATCGGACTCCTGGCGATCACGCAGGTGCTCAACGCTATTGCTCGCGTCGTCAGCATACGAATTGTATTGATGCAATTGTTTTTTTTCTTCCGCGACGAATGATTTCCTTCTTTCGTAGTCTAATTTTATCACCCACACATTGAAGGAGATGACCATGAGTTTCACCGATGTAAGTCGCGATACGTACGGCATGTACAAGAAAGCTGGCAAGGGTCCCGGCCCTAATCTGATGGGTGCGGGCACACTGATCGGAGAAGACGTCTACAACGGAGAAAATGAAAAATTGGGCGACATCAAGGAGTTCATGCTGGAGATGGATACCGGCAAGACCGCCTACGCCGTGTTGTCCTTCGGTGGCTTTCTTGGCATGGGCGAAAGGCTTTTCGTGGTGCCGTGGGAAGCCTTAAAGCTCGACACCGTAAATAAGCGGTTTGTGCTCAACATTGATAAAGACCGCCTGCAAAGCGCACCCGGTTTCGATAAGCATGACTGGCCAGACATGACGGACCAGACATGGGCCAGCAACGTTCATTCTTTTTACGGCACGGGGA
>DHXL01000396.1:16205-21858 GCA_002415335.1 Oxalobacteraceae bacterium UBA5157 | reverse complement strand
CACGTATTCAATGCACCACCGCAGCTGCTCCCGGCTCCGGCGGTGCAGCCCCAGCAATGGTCGGCCACCACGACCGGATTACCGTCCAATTCGGTCGCCAGCATATCCGTCAAATGCTTGCGCTGCTTGCCATGCTTGAGTGGCAATCCCAGCATCTGGTTGAAATCGCAATCGTACAAGTAGCCTTGCCAGTCGACCGACACCAGCGAACGGCACATCACGCTGCCGAGATTGGCATCCCGGTGCGACGCGCGCAGCAACTGCATGTAGCCTGCGAACTGTCCCTTGGAAACCAGCGTGCTGCCGAAACGCTTGATCGGCATGTTGGTGATCGTAAACAGCTGGTTGAAGTGAATGCCGAAATGATCGCCGAGGAACTTGTCGTAGTCGGCTTTCAGTGCGTCTTGCGGCGGCGGCAGCGCCGGACCTTGCGGGTTGAATACCAGGTGCAGCTGCAAGCCGCCGGGTGTCATGCCATAGCCGAGCGCGTTCAATTTCTGCAGCACGCGGATGCTGGTTGCGAATACACCCTTGCCGCGCTGCTTGTCGACGTTATCTGCGAGATAGCAAGGCAGCGACGCGACAATCTGCACCTGCTGCCCGGCCAGGAATTGCGCCATCGTCTCGTAACCGGGCTGTTCCAGGATCGTCAGGTTGCAGCGGTCGATCACGGCCACATTCAGCTTGCGCGCCGCCTCGACCAGATAGCGGAAGTGCTGGTTCATCTCCGGCGCGCCGCCGGTCAAATCGAGCGTCTTGATATGCCCGAGGCGCAACACCGCCAGCACTTGATCGACCGTTTCGCGTGTCATCTGCTCGATCCGATTGGGTCCGGCATCGACATGGCAATGGACGCACGATTGATTGCAGGTGTAGCCAAGATTGACTTGCAGCGTATCCGGTTTGTTGCGGCGAAGCGCAGGGAAATCAGTCTTGAGTAACAGATGAAGCGTCGCGTTCATGATCAATTCCTAACAGCACTTCGCTTCGCCGCACGCGGACCCGTGCAAGGCGCCTTTAGTCACCGCCGCCGGTCTGCGCGTGTTGGGCGGCGCACACCAGGTTCGCGGCTCGCTCAACACCGCAGGCGTGATGCCGATGAAGCTGTCCTGATGCGGACCTTCAGTGAGGAAACGGAAAGTGCGCTCGCACACGGCCATCCGTTCGCCGCGCGGAAACACATGACCCTCTTCGTCGCGCACTTCGGCGAATGGGCCGCGGTAAATCACCGCATGGCCGCGATCGATGCATTCCTTGCCGTGGCCTTTTGACGCCAGCAAGGTCACCGAGCGGAATTCGATTCCCTCCACCACCTGCCAGGGCTGCGCATCCCACTTGTCGAGCTTGACTGCCGTAAAACCGGCATCGATGAAAGCTTGCAGGAACTCCTGCTCGCCGAACGCGCCGGAAATGCAGCCGCTCCACAGCGCCGGATCGGCCTTCAGATGGGCCGGCACGACTTCATCGGAGACGATATCGGAAATGGCGACCCGTCCACCCGGCTTCAGCACCCGGAAAATTTCTTGTACCAGCTGGCGCTTTTCATCGTCGCGCACCAGGTTCAGCACGCAGTTCGAAATGACCAGATCGACCGAACCGTTGGCAATCAACGGCTGCGCGCTACGCTGCCGGTCCTTCCAGTTCCGCAGTTGCGCCAGGCCGGCCGCATCGCACACCGGATGTTCGGCCAGGTGACGGTCCAGCGCCGCGACATCGAGCGCCAGATCCTGGATCTCGCCCTTGACGAAACGCACGCGCTCGCCGCCGAATATCTGCGCCATCTGAGGTTGATATTTGCGCGCCAGGGCCAGCATGTCGTCGTTCATGTCGACGCCGATCACCTGCCCGTGCGGCCCGACCAGTTGCGCCGCCATGTAGCAAATCTTCCCTCCGCCGCTGCCGAGGTCGAGCACGATATCGCCCGCCCTCACATAGCGCGAAGGATCGCCGCAGCCGTAGTCCTTTTCGATGATTTCCTGCGGCAGTATCGCCAGCAGTTCGCTCGCGTAATCGACCGGACAGCACAGCGCTGCCTGGCGCTCCTTGGCGCCGGCCGAATAGCGTTCCAGCACGGTAGTGTTGATATCCATGTTGTGTTCCTCGTTTCGAAAATCGATTAAATATATTTGCTCAGCAGCGGCGCCAGATTCTCGCGCGTCGCGGCCGGCATCGCCGACGGTTGCGTCACCAGTGAATAGCGCAGCGCGCTGTGCGCGGCCGACTGCGGCGGATCGGCCGCGAGCCGCTTGATGCAAGCACGCAGCAGGGCTTGCGCATTGACCGCATTGTGCATCAGATTACCGATCGCCATCTCGGCGGTGACCGCCGCATGATCGGGATGCCAGCAATCGAAATCGGTGACCAGCGCCAGCGTCGCATAGGCGATTTCCGCTTCGCGCGCCAGCCGCGCTTCCGGCATATTCGTCATGCCGATCACCGACGCGCCCCACGAGCGGTACAACTGCGATTCCGCCAGAGTGGAAAACGCCGGGCCCTCCACGCACACATAGATTCCGCCGCGATGCAGCGTCGCATCCGGCAAACTGCAATCATCAAAGGCGCGTGCCACGAGCTCGCTCAATGCGCTGCAGACCGGTTGCGAAAAACCGATGTGCGCAACCGCGCCGGCGCCGAAGAACGTGCCGCTGCGTTGCCTGGTCAAGTCGATGAACTGATCGGGCAGGACCATGTCGCGCGGCGCCAGTTGCTCCTTCAGCGACCCGACCGCGGACACCGACAGCAGGTAATCCACGCCGAGCGATTTCATGGCCCAGATGTTCGCGCGGAATGGCACTTCGCCCGGCAGCAGCGAGTGGTTGCGACCGTGACGCGCGAGGAACGCGACGCGCACGCCGTCCAGCGTGCCGGTCACGACGGCGTCGGACGGCGCACCGAAAGGCGTCGTGATGTTCACTTCGCGGATGTCTTGCAGGACGTCCATTTTGTACAGGCCGCTGCCACCGATAATGCCGAAACGGATTTTTTCCATGATGTCTTAGCGAAGTGAGGAATTGCTCATTGGTCGTGGCAGCGCGCGAAACATTACACCAGGCATCAGGACGACCATAAGGGCGGCTCATCCATCAAGGCCACCTGCTCGCGCAATTCGAGGATACGATCCTGCCAGTAGCGCTGCGTGTTAAACCATGGGAACGCCGCCGGAAAAGCCGGATCGTCCCAGCGCCGCGCCAGCCACGCCGCATAATGAATCAGGCGCAGAGTGCGCAAGGCCTCAATCAAATGCAATTCGCGCGGATCGAAATCGTAAAAATCCTCGTAACCGGCGAGCAGATCGGACAGTTGGCGCACCATGTCGGCCCGTTCACCCGACAGCAGCATCCACAAATCCTGCACCGCCGGCCCCATGCGGCTATCGTCGAAATCGACAAAATGCGGCCCGGCATCGGTCCATAGCACATTGCCGGAATGACAATCACCATGCAAGCGCAGCGTCGCCACGGCGCCGGCCCGTTCGAAGCAACGCCGCACGCCGTCCAGAGCCTGCGCCACCACGCTGCGGTAAGCCGACAGCAAATCGTCCGGCACAAAACCATGCGCCAGCAGGAAGTCGCGCGGCTCTTCGCCGAAAGTGACGATATCGAGCGTGGGCCGCTCGCGGAATGGCGCCAGCGCGCCGATCGCATGAATGCGGCCGATGAAGCGCCCCATCCACTCCAGCGTGGCGCGGTCCTCGAGTTCGGGCGCACGGCCGCCGTGCTTGGCAAACACCGCAAACCGGAAGCCGTCGAATTGATGCAAGGTCTTGCCGTCGGTCAGCGCCAGCGCCGGCACCACCGGAATCTCGCGCTCCACCAGCTCGTGCACGAAGCCATGCTCTTCCAGGATCGCGGCGTCGCTCCAGCGCTGGGGCCGGTAAAACTTCGCCACCAGCGGCGGTCCGTCTTCCATGCCGACCTGGTACACGCGATTTTCATAGCTGTTCAGCGCCAGCAGTCGGCCGTCGCCGCGCAGGCCCACGCTATCGAGTGCATCGAGGACGGTATCCGGCGTCAGGGTCGAAAAGGAGCTGGTAATTGTATTCATGGTGCCATTGTAACGGGCTGGCGGCGCGCCCGTTTTGCCAACGCATTGGATGCCGCAACGGGCGCACAACGCGCTACACTACGGGCTTCTTCGCCCTTAATTTTCCCGACGCCATCCATGCAACTCGACCAACCGATCTCCGACAAAGAATTCAACGACCTCGACAAATTCCTGCTGTCCGACAAGTGTCCCGACGATGCGATGACCATGGATTCGCTGCACGGCTATCTGACCGCCATCGCGGTCGGACCGGAAATCGTCCCGATGACCGAATGGCTGCCGCGCATCTGGGGCGGCGACAGCGACAAAGGCCCCCAGTTCAAGAATGAAAAGGAATTCGAACGCATCGTCAACCTGATCGTGCGCTTCATGAACGAAATCGTGATAACGCTGGAAGTCGCGCCAAAAGAGTTCGAGCCGCTGTATTGCGAACACGAATCGGAAGGCAAGACCTTGATCGACGGCGAAGCCTGGGCCTGGGGTTTCTGGGAAGGCGTCAACCTGCGCGCGGAAGCGTGGGCGCCGATCTGGGAGTCCAACCTCGAGCCGATGATGCGGCCGATTTACCTGCTCGGTGCTGACGAGATCGAGGAGGAGGAAATGGCCTTGGTTGACACGCCGGTCCTGCGCCACAAGCTGGCGATCGAAATCGAGGCGAATATTGCCGAGATATACCGCTACTGGCAACCGCTGCGCAAATCATCAGTCGCCACGTTCAAGCGTGAAGCGCCGAAGGTCGGGCGCAACGACGATTGCCCCTGCGGCAGCGGCAAAAAATTCAAGAAGTGTTGCGGGGCTGAGCCGGAGCCAACTCTGCATTGAGCAACAACGGCCGATTGCGTGCTGGAAATGAAAGCCATATCCGACATGCCCGGAGGCGTCTGCTCACGGCATGTCGACTGAACGCGTTTGAATTGCCCTATGGCTTCGTACCGACGAAGATCGCAGGCGCCTTGCTTGCATCCAGCAAGCCGACTATGATGAATCGCTTGGTCAAGGCATCGAAGTAGGCACTGCCGGTAAACGTTTGATCGTGCAGCGGATGGTCTCCGCCGGTGAAGGTGAGGCGAACTCCATATGCGTTGCCACTCGCGAGAGGCGTGATGGTCGCGTCAATTTGGCAACCGCAACTGATTTGCCCGGACATCGTGCCATCGGCCAAGATGGTTAGAATGATCCCGGTCTCCGACAGCCCTTCCGCCGCCAAGGTTCCGGTATACGTCCCCGCCAGTGTCGTCAGGGTGGGCGTAGTTGTATACGCATCACTGTAGTTGCTGCTGAACGTGACGACCGTATTGCTGGTGTAGGTCAGCGTTCCAGTAAACGTTTTCTTTGAATCATAGGTGCCTGCCAGCGTACCGGTCGAGATCGCGCCGTTCAGATTAATGTCCTTGAAGCTGTCCGAGGAAAAAATCCCATTCGATGAAGTTCCTGAACCAAACGCGACACCATCGAAGGAGGTCGGATCACTCGGTTTCGAATACATGACGTAGTAGGAATTGTCGGCAAGAATCAACGCAGTGATTGCCCGATTGGTATCCGTCGTACCGTTGTAAATTCCATCCACGGTGGCGATCGGAACGACGACCGGAGTTGGCGTGGGAGTTGG
>DHXL01000396.1:0-16035 GCA_002415335.1 Oxalobacteraceae bacterium UBA5157 | reverse complement strand
GGAGTTGGCGTGGGAGTTGGAGTCGGCGTCGGAGTCGGCGCTGGGCTCGGATCCGCTGTCGGGGTCGTTGACGGGGTCGTTGACGCTAGTGTTGTCGTATCGCCGCCTCCGCCGCCTCCGCATCCGGCCAGAATCATACTCGACACCGCCATCATTCCAATTACTTGAAATATAGAAATATGTTTCATTTTGTTCTCCTGAGTTGCCCGCCAAATTGATTTGAATACGATCAATTTGAATGTAGACGTGAGGAATGAAACGACCTTGATTTTTCACAAGCTTGTCTTAAGTAATTTGAATTTGCGCAAGTAGACAGAGCTTATGCGCGGAGAACGCCTGCACGATCGATCGTTACGCTGCGGCCCGATGCAGAAATTCGATCAGCAGGCTGTTCTTTTTCACCGCCAGGGAAAGGCCTGGATTGACTGGACGCCGTTAAACCTTGATGAAGTGTTCACGATAATAGCGCAGCTCTTCGACCGATTCGATGATGTCAGCCAGCGCGGTGTGTTTCTGATGCTTCTTGAACCCGTTGGCAATCTCCGGCTTCCAGCGTTTGCACAATTCCTTCAGCGTCGACACGTCGAGATTGCGGTAGTGAAAGAACGCTTCCAGCTTGGGCATGCCGCGCGCCATGAAGCGGCGGTCCTGGCAAATCGTGTTGCCGCACATCGGCGATTTTCCGCCCGGCACGAAGTGCTTGAGGAAATCGATCAGGGCCACTTCGGCATCGGCTTCGGTCACGGTCGATGCCTTGACCCGTTCGATCAGACCCGAGCGGCCATGTGTCCCCTTATTCCAGGCATCCATGCCGTCCAGCGCCGCGTCGGACTGGTGGATCGCGAATACTGGGCCTTCGGCCAGGATATTCAGGTGCGAGTCGGTCACGACCACCGCGACTTCGATGATACGGTCGTTGTCGGGGTCGAGCCCGGTCATCTCCATGTCGACCCATACCAGATTGAATTCATTGGGGCGGGCCGGCGTGGTCGGCGGCAGCGATAATTCCGTGGCTTGTGACATAATTGTTCCCTTAGGTGTGGCAGGAGTTTCGCGGTGCGTGCACCACGCCTGCGTAACGGTCAGCGCCTGCCGGCGCTGACGCGCCCTGCAAGGGCCTGTTATTCATTGATCGGCCATTTTCTCACAGGCATCGCATGTATTCACTCGCATTTTCGGTTTTGTTCATTGGTTTCCTGATCCTCACAGTGGCGCTTCGTTTTTGGCTTGCCTCGCGCCATATTCGTCATGTGCTGGCCCATCGCAGTGCGGTGCCGTCCCAGTTCGCCGAAAAAGTCTCGCTCGCCGCCCATCAAAAAGCCGCTGATTACACGGTCGCCAAGACCAAGTCCGGCCTGTTGACGTTGCTGGTCAGCACTGCGGTGCTGATCGGTTTTACGCTGTTCGGCGGCCTGCAGTGGCTTTCAACCACCATGGTCCATTTTACCGGCCGCGGCATGGGGTATCAAATCGCCTTGCTGGTTGCGTTTGTGCTGATCTCGGGTGCGATCGATTTGCCGTTCGAATATTACCGCCAGTTTGTGCTGGAACAGCGTTTCGGGTTCAACAAGATGACGCGCGGCTTGTTCTTCGCCGATATGGCCAAGGGCATCCTGCTCGGCGCGGCGATCGGCTTGCCGCTGATCTGGGTGATCCTCACGCTGATGGAAAAATCCGGCGGCTTGTGGTGGTTTTACGCATGGCTGGTATGGAGCGGTTTCCAGTTGCTGATGCTGGTGCTGTATCCGAGCGTGATTGCACCTTTGTTCAACAAATTCACGCCGCTGACCGATGATAGTCTGCGCAGCCGCATCGAAAAACTGATGCAGCGCGTCGGCTTCGCATCGAAAGGATTGTTCGTGATGGATGGCTCCAAGCGCAGCGCGCACGGCAACGCCTATTTCTCCGGGTTCGGCGCGGCCAAGCGCATCGTTTTTTTCGACACCTTGCTGGCGCGCCTGGCGCCGCAGGAAATCGAGGCTGTCCTGGCACATGAGCTAGGCCATTTCAAGCTGAAGCATATCGTCAAGCGCATCGCCGTCATGTTCGGGATTTCGCTCGCATTCCTGGCGCTGCTGGGCTATCTGAAAACCCAGGTCTGGTTCTATACCGGCCTCGGCGTCGAGCCGATGCTGCTGGCCAGTAATGACGCGATGGCCCTGATTCTATTCGCGCTGGTGTTGCCCGTGTTCACGTTCCTGTTCTCGCCGCTCAATTCGGTCACGTCGCGCAAGCACGAATTCGAAGCCGATGCATTCGCAGCCAAATATACCGATGCGCAGGATCTGGTGTCGGCGCTGGTCAAGCTTTATGAGGACAATGCGTCGACGCTGACACCGGACCCGGTCCACTCCGCGTTCTACGATTCGCATCCGCCTGCGACGGTGCGGATCAACAAACTACTTGCAAGTTAAGGTGAATATCATGGTAACCACAACCGAACTCCTGGAAAAAAAATGCCGTCATCTGGACACTGGATTGACCGCTGCCGAAATCGCCGAATACCTGGTGGCCGTGGCCGGCTGGTCGCTGAAAGACGGCAAGATCGTCCAGACTTTTTCGTTCAACAATTACTACGAAACGCTGGCCTTCATCAATGCGATTGCCTATGTCATCCACGCGGAAGATCATCACCCGGAATTGGTCGTTACCTATAACCGCTGCGTCGTGAAATTCGACACGCATTCAGTCAACGGCGGCAAGGGCGGCATCTCGGAGAACGACTTTATTTGTGCGGCCAAAGTGGATGCAATTTTTCAGCAATCCTTCGCGTGACCGATGAGTAATATCGTCGGCACCATCATTGCCGCGCACGGCCGCCATTATGTGGCGCAAACCGACAGCGCCAAATTGCAGTGCGTAACCCGCGGCAAAAAAAGCGATGTTGCGGTCGGCGATATCGTCAATCTCAAGCTCACTTCAGCCGATCAGGCGGTGATCGAATCGATCGCCGAACGCAAGACGCTGCTGTACCGCTCAGACCAGTACAAATCGAAGCTGCTGGCCGCCAACGTCACGCAACTGTTCATCGTGGTCGCGACCGAGCCGGGCTTCTCCGATGACTTGGTGTCGCGCTCGCTGGTCGCGGCCGAGGCAGCCGGCGTCGCGGTGCACATCATATTGAACAAGATCGACGTTACCGAATCGCTCGCCAAGACGCGCCAACGCCTGAGCCTGTATTCGGGACTCGGCTATCCGGTGCACGAGGTCTCGGCGCGCGCCACGCCGGAAGCGACGTGCGCGCTGCTGGCGCCCTTGCTGGCCGGTCAATCGACGATCTTGATCGGTCAATCCGGCATGGGCAAATCCTCGCTGATCAATTTGCTGGTGCCGGACGCCGACATCGCGGTGCGCGAGATTTCCGCGGCGCTCGATACCGGCAAGCACACCACCACCTTCACCCGGCTGTACGTGACCGATCCCGGCACCGCCATCATCGACTCGCCCGGGTTCCAGGAATTCGGCTTGTATCACTTGAGCGAAGGCATGCTCGAGCGCGCGTTTCCCGAGTTTGCGCCGCATCTCGGCAAGTGCAAATTCTACAACTGTCATCACCTGAACGAGCCGGCTTGCGCGGTGCTCGGTGCGCTCGAAGCCGGGCAGATTGCGCCCTATCGCCATGCGCTTTACCAGCAATTAGTGCATGAGGCGTCGCAAAAACTGTACTAAAAGCCCGTCAAACGATAGTAAAGGGACATGCGTTTAGCCTATCTTTTGACTCGAAATCCCTTATAATTGAACCAGTTACATAACACGGCGGCAGGCGCTTCGCTCGCCGCCGTTTTTATTCATGGCCATCAAACACTTTCTGCAGTTTTCCGACTTTACGCTGGACGAGTTCGAGTACGTCATCGAACGCTCGCACCTCATCAAGCGCAAATTCAAGGCATACGAGCCGCATCATCCGCTGCTGGATCGCACGCTGGTGATGGTGTTCGAAAAGAGTTCGACCCGCACGCGCCTGTCGTTCGAAGCCGGCATGCATCAGCTCGGCGGCGCGGCGATCTACCTGAACACGCGCGACAGTCAGCTTGGCCGCGGCGAGCCGGTCGAGGATGCGGGGCAAGTGATGTCGCGCATGTGCGACATCATCATGATCCGCACCTTCGGCCAGGACATCATCGAACGCTTCGCCGCCCATTCGCGCGTGCCGGTCATCAATGGCCTGACCAACGAACACCATCCGTGCCAGGTATTGGCCGACGTCTTTACCTACATCGAACAACGCGGATCGATCGCCGGCAAGACCGTCGCGTGGATCGGCGATGCCAACAACATGTTGTACTCGTGGCTGCAGGCGGCGCATGTATTCGGCTTCCACGTCAATGTCTCGACGCCCACCGGTTACGAAATCAACCCGGCACTGGTCGCGCCCGACAACACGCATTACACCTTGTTTGCGGACCCGGCCGATGCCTGCGAATGCGCCCATCTCGTGACGACCGATGTCTGGACCAGCATGGGGTATGAAGAGGAAAACGCCGCACGCATGAAGGCCTTCGACGGCTGGATCGTGGATGGCGCCAAGATGCGGCGCGCGCAACCGGATGCCTTGTTCATGCATTGCCTGCCGGCCCATCGCGGTGAGGAAGTCTCGGCCGAGGTGATGGACGGCCCGCAATCGGTGGTGTGGGATGAAGCCGAAAACCGCCTGCACGTGCAAAAGGCCTTGCTCGAATACCTGGTCGTGGGCCGCGTTTCCCAAGCCGGATGAAGCCGCAGGCCGAGCACGGCATTTTGCACGCTCGTTACCTGTCCGCGTGTACAAGATAAGACCGTACCCAGCGATGAATATACCGATAATCAACTCAGTACAGCAAACATGTCCAACATACTTCAGACCGTTCCAGTCAATCAAAAAGTAGGCATCGCCTTTTCCGGCGGACTCGATACGAGCGCGGCCTTGCACTGGATGCGCCAGAAAGGCGCGATTCCTTACGCGTACACGGCCAATCTCGGGCAGCCCGATGAACCGGACTACGACGCTATCCCGAAAAAGGCCATAGCCTACGGCGCCGAACAGGCGCGCCTGGTCGATTGCCGCGAGCAATTGGTGACGGAGGGCATCGCCGCCCTGCAAAGCGGCGCTTTCCATATTTCGACCGCGGGCGTGACTTACTTCAATACCACGCCTCTGGGTCGCGCGGTCACCGGTACGATGCTGGTCGCGGCGATGCAGGAAGACCAGGTCGAAATCTGGGGCGACGGCAGTACCTTCAAGGGCAACGACATCGAGCGTTTTTATCGCTACGGCTTGCTGGTGAATCCCAATCTGAAAATTTACAAACCCTGGCTCGACGACCGCTTTATTCAGGAACTCGGCGGACGCAAGGAAATGTCGGAATTCATGATCAAGTCCGGCTTCGATTACAAGATGTCGGTGGAAAAGGCGTACTCGACCGATTCGAACATGCTCGGCGCCACGCACGAAGCGAAAGACCTCGAGCACCTGAACAGCGGCATGAAGATCGTCGAACCGATCATGGGCGTGGCCTTTTGGCGCGACGAAGTGGAAGTCAAGCGTGAAGAAGTGAGCGTCCGTTTTGAAGAGGGACGTCCGGTTGCGCTCAACGGCATCGTGTATGCCAACACGGTCGATCTGCTGCTGGAGGCCAACCGCATCGGCGGCCGCCATGGCCTGGGCATGAGCGACCAGATCGAAAACCGCATCATCGAAGCGAAAAGCCGCGGCATCTACGAAGCCCCCGGCCTGAGCTTGCTGTTCATTGCCTACGAGCGCCTGGTCACCGGCATCCACAATGAGGACACCATCGAGCAGTACCGCGACAGCGGCCGCCGCCTCGGTCGCCTGCTATACCAGGGGCGCTGGTTCGATCCGCAAGCGATCATGCTGCGCGAAGCTTCGCAGCGCTGGGTGGCGCGCGCGATTACCGGCGAAGTCACGCTGGAACTGCGGCGCGGAAACGATTACTCGATTCTGAATACGGAATCGGTCAACCTGACGTACAAACCGGAACGCCTGACGATGGAAAAAGGCGAAGGTCCATTTTCACCGCAAGACCGCATCGGGCAATTGACGATGCGCAATCTGGATATTTCCGACACGCGGGAAAAACTCAATATCTACAGCAAGGCCGGACTGCTCACCGCCAACTCTGCGGTGGCGCTTTCCTGCCTCGGCAAGAGTGACGAATAAGGGCCACAAGCGGTGGCCCGCGCGGCAACGGGGCGTTACATCACACACAACCCGACGAGCCAACAAATGGCTGGCGCACGTTTATGTAGAATGCAATGATTAGGGCGCAATGCCCTTGGAATCAAAATATTTCGGTATTCTGAGCGGTGACTTCGACGTCGCCGCTTTTTTTGCGCGAACCGCATTGCTGCAACCTTCAAACGTGTACACTCGTGCAACTTTTACTCCGGATCACGCCATGGCTCCCCCTCTGCTCTGCGTCACCGATCTCACCAAATCCTACGGCGACCGGCGCGCAGTCGACTCGGTGTCGTTCCGCATCGAAGCCGGCCAGACGCTGGGCTTGATTGGCCCCAACGGCGCCGGCAAATCCACCACCGTCAGCATGATCTGCGGCCTGCTGCAGCCGGATCGCGGCGAAGTCTTGCTCGACGGCGAACCGCTCACCCATGGCAATAGTGCAGCCAAACACAAGATCGGTCTGGTGCCGCAAGAAATCGCGATCTATGAAGACTTGTCGGCGCTGGAAAACCTCAAGCTGTTCGGCGCGCTCTACGGCCTCAAGGGCGTCACGCTGAAGGCCCGCTGCGCCGATGCGCTGGCGCTGGTCAACCTGAGCGAACGCGCGGCGGACAAACCGGGCACATTTTCCGGCGGCATGAAACGCCGCCTCAACATCGCCGCCGCCTTGCTGCATGATCCGCAACTGTTGATCCTGGACGAACCCACAGTCGGAGTCGACCCGCAAAGCCGCAACGCGATCTTCGACAGCCTGGAAACACTCAAGCGCCAGGGCCGCTCGCTGATCTATACCAGCCATTACATGGAAGAAGTCGAGCGCCTGGCCGACCACATCGTGGTCATCGATCACGGCATGGTGATTGCCGACGAAAGTCCCGCCGCACTTTACCGGCGCCTGCCGGCACAGGCGGCGTTGACGGTCGACCTGGCGCAAGCCGCATCGGGCGCATTGCTGGCCGATCTCGCGCAACGTCCGGGCGTGGCCAAAGTCGACGCCGACGGCCATAGCCTGCACATCGCATTGTCCGCCACCGAGCACGGCCTGCCGCTGCTGGAGTGGCTGGTCGCACAAGGCTGCCCGCCGCTGCATTACGCGACGGCGAAAGCCAATCTCGAAGACATCTTTCTCACTTTGACCGGACGCACATTGCGCGATTAGGAAACCGACATGACTGCCTTGATTGCCCTGATACGCAAAGACCTTATCCTGTTCCTATCCGACCGGCGCGCGCTATTGCTGCGGCTGCTCATGCCGATTGTGCTTGGCGCTTTTTTCGGCTATCTGTTCGGCGGTTCGGGCAAAAATGAAAATGCCAAAATCAATGTCGCACTGGTGACCCTGGACAACAGCGAAGTCGCCAAAAAGATCGGCGCCGGCCTCAAGCGTGACGGTGCGCTTCAGATCGAGGAGCTGTCACTGGCCGAAGCGCAAGACAAAGTACGCAAAGGCAAGCTCAATGCCGCCATCGTGATTCCCGCCGGATTCGGCGGAGCGGCCGCCGCGGCGCTATTCAGTGCGCGCAACAAGCCGGAGATTCCGATTTATTACGACCCGTCGCAAAATGCCGTGCTGGCGATCGTCAAGGGCATGTTGGCCCAGCAGGTGATGCAGGTTGTGAGCGCGGAGATGTTCGGCGGACAATCCGGCGCGAACGCTGCATCCGCATCCAATACGTCGGGCGGACTCTCGATGCCATTCTCCACCAAGGATGAAGCCATGAGCTCCGGCCCCAAATACAACGGCTATGCGCACGCGTTTGCCGGCATGGCCGTGCAGTTCATTCTGTTCATGGGCATCGATGCCGGCATCACGATCTTGCTGGCTCGACGCGAAGGCCTGTGGAACCGCTTGCTGGCTGCGCCGATCACCGTGACCACGGTACTGGTGGCGCGTGCGCTGTCGAGTGCGCTGATTGCGTTCGGCTTGCTGTGCGCGATCTTCGCCGCCGCAGCGATTTTGTTTAAAGTCGAGATCGCCGGCAGCGTGTTCGGCTTCGTCGGCGTCGGCGCCTGCTTCGCGCTGATGACCGCGACCTTCGGTTTACTCATCGCCGCCTACGGCAAGACACCGGAATCAGCGCGCAGCCTGGCCATATTCGCGACCTTGATCATGGTCATGCTGGGCGGCGCCTGGGTGCCCGCTTTCATGTTCCCGCAGTGGCTGCAAACCGCGACGCTGGTGGTGCCGACACGCTGGGCGGTGGACGGCCTGGATGCGGTGACCTGGCGCGGTCTGCCGCTGGACGCGGCGTTGCCGGCGATCGGCATGCAGTTGGGATTCGCGATATTGTTTGGCGGCCTGGCCCTATGGAAATTCCGACGCGAAGGCCGGGCGCGCTGAGGATGGCTCGAATTATAATAAGCGCACCCTAATGCGCATCCATAGAAAGAAGCCAGCATGAGCACCCAATTCGACCACGTATCCGTCGTCAAGCAAGCGAATATCTACTTCGACGGCAAATGCATCTCGCACACCGTGATCTTTCCCGATGCGACCAAGAAAACCATCGGCGTGATTTTCCCATCATCGCTGACCTTTAATACCGGCGCGCCGGAGATCATGGAATTGAATGCCGGGAAGTGCCGGATTCGCCTGAAGGGAGACGAGGATTGGAAAACCTATGAAGGCGGCCAGCGTTTCGAGGTGCCCGGCAACTCCAGCTTCGAGATCGACACGCTCGAGACGCTCGACTACGTCTGCCACTTCGGCTAGACGCCGGTCAGATAAACACGGGTTCCGGTTCCAGTTGCACGCCGAAACGCGCCAGCACATCGGCCTGGATCGCGCGCGCCAGATCGACGATATCCTTGCCGCTGGCGCCGCCGCGATTGACAAGCACCAGCGCTTGCTTTTCGTACACGCCGACGCTGCCGACCCGCTTGCCCTTCCAGCCGCATTGATCGATCAGCCAGCCGGCGGCCAGTTTGAAGCTACCGCCGGCTTGCGCGTAACTGACCAGTTGCGGGTGCTGCAGCAGTAACGCATCGCGCTGCGCTGCGGACACCAGCGGATTCTTGAAAAAACTGCCTACGTTGCCAGTCACGCGCGGGTCGGGCAGCTTGCGGGTGCGGATCGCGATTACGGCATCGCTGATGTCGCGCGCGGTCGGCGAGTCCAATCCACGCGCCGCCAGTTCCTGTGCGAGATCGGCGTAACGAAAATTCGGTTGCCATTGTTTCGGCAGCGCGAATGTGACGTCCACGATGACCGTGCGCCCGCGCAGCCTGTGCTTGAATACACTGTCGCGGTAGGCGAATTCGCATGCTTCCTTGCCCAGTCTGAACAGTTCTCCGCTCGCGAAATCGAATGCGGTCAGTGCATGAAAGCAGTCCTTCAACTCAACGCCATAAGCGCCGATATTCTGGATCGGCGCGGCGCCGACGGTGCCCGGTATGAGCGAAAGGTTCTCCAGTCCGCCCAATCCTTGGGCCAGCGTCCACAGCACGAAACGGTGCCAGTTTTCGCCGGCTGCAACGCGCACATAGGTCGCGTATTCGTCCTGGTTGATGATTTCGATGCCCTCGGTACACATGTGCAGCACCAATCCATCGAAATCGCGGGTCAACACCACATTGCTGCCGCCGCCAAGCACGAAGCGCGGCAATCCGTCCAGTTCGGCATTGCTGTCGATCAGTGCCAGCATGTCGGAAGCGGTGACTTGCAGGTACGCTTGTGCGCGCGCCTCTACGCCCAAGGTGTTGTAGGCGCGTAGCGAAAAATCGTACTGTATTGGAAGGCGAAAGCTCATGGCGGCCCGATTATCCCACAAGGAAAAACTAACTCGTTATTGGCGAAAGGCGAACGACCGGCGACTCGGACTTGCTATCCACCAAAACGTATGCAAGAGCGTAGGTAGTCATTAAGCAGTGTAGTCACAAGCGTCACTAGCCACCTGGTTTTTTGTCCGATAGAATGACCAGTCGATTACCTGACCCAACAAGCGCGCCCGCGTCAAACACCGGCGCTTCGAACCGCAAGGAAAAACATCATGCCGTCCTTCGATACCGTATCTGAAGCCAATATCGTCGAAGTCAAGAACGCCGTCGAACAGGCCAACAAAGAAATTTCGACGCGTTTCGATTTCAAGGGCAGCGATGCCCGCATCGAGCAAAAAGAGCGCGAGCTCACCGCTTTTGCAGATTCCGATTTCCAACTGGGTCAAGTCCGCGACGTCCTGACGGGGAAGCTAGTCAAGCGCAGCGTCGACGTCCGCTTCCTGGATATCGGCAAGATTGAAAAAATCGGTGGCGACAAGGTCAAGCAAGTGATCAAGATCAAGAACGGCATCGAAACCGACGCCGCCAAGAAAATCGTTCGTATCATCAAGGACAGCAAGATGAAGGTGCAGGCCAGCATCCAGGGCGATGCGGTGCGTATCACCGGTGCCAAACGCGACGACCTGCAAGGCGCGATGGCGCTGCTGCGCAAGGAAGTCGCCGATTTACCGCTGGAGTTTAATAACTTCCGCGATTGAGCGTGCATTACTTCGTCATGCGTCTGGCCGCAACGGCGACCGGTCTGCTTCTGTTTGGCAATGCGGCCCGCGCGGCCGACATCAGCGTCGTCGGCCTGTTTCCCGGCAAAGCGGTGCTAGTGGTCGATGGTGCAGCGCCCAAGACTTATTCGGTCGGCAATGTGATCGGGAGTGGCGTCAGACTGATAGCGGCCACCGACGCCGATGCGACCATCGAGACCAACGGCAAGCGGCTGACCATCGCGATTGGCGAGCACGTCAATCGCTCCGGCGCAACTGGCCAATCCAGCGTGACTTTGCAGGCCGATGGCCAGGGCCATTTCATCACGCAAGGCCAGATAAACGGTGGCTCGGTACGAATGCTGATCGATACAGGCGCCACCATGATCGCCATGCCGGCGGCAGACGCGCGGCGGCTCGGGATCAACTACAAGAGCGGAAAAATCGGTTATGCCAGCACCGCCAACGGCACGGCGCAGGTTTATGTCGTGAAACTGGACAGCGTGAGAATCGGCGACCTCGAACTCAGTCAAATCGATGCGGTGGTTCAGGAAAGCGGCTTGCCCATTATCTTGCTGGGTAACTCATTCCTGAATCGTACCGACATGCGCCGTGACGGCGAACAAATGACGTTGACGAAGCGCTTCTAGTAACGCTGCGTTATCCCCCACGCACACAAAAAGCCGCTCAGGGAAAAACCGGTATATGCGGCTCCTCGCCGCCGAACTTGACCGACGGGTGGCGCTGCGCGACCAATTCCTCGATTGCGCGCACGCGCTGCAGCGGCACATCGATAATCAGCAGGACCTTGCCGCGCTCTATCTCCGGTTGAAACGACTTCAGGCGCGAATTCGGTATGGCTGCCGCGACCATGGCCGATGCCCAGCCGCCAAACAGTGCGCCACCAAGCGCGGCGGCCAGAATCGCAATCATCTGCAAATTTATCCCAGCGGGCGGAAACATCACCAGCAAGACGCCGCCCAGCAGCCCGGCGCCGCCCCCGATCAGCATCCCCGTTTCCAGGCCGTGCACGAGATCCGTTTTCTGCATGAAACTCGCTTCGGGCATGTCGGACGGCAATGTCCCTTCCGTGGCGTAGAAGTGCATGTAGCGTTCTTCGATGCGTGCCAGTAATAACGCGTCCAACAGCGCGCGCGCACTCGGCACATCCGGCAGCATGTAATAGAGTCTGTGGCGCATCATCGTCTCCTTTTGATAAATGGCCTGCTTTCGTTATAGCAAAGCAGGCTCGAAACTACAAAGATTAGACGATCAGTGCGTCCAAGACGTTTCACGCGCGATGGCGACCGGCAACACGATTTTGTAGCGTTCGAGTTGTCTCTTGCTAAACAAAAAGTGGCCCCGATCGGCGGTAACCGGATAAATCTGGGCCGGCGGCGTGCCCGATAAGATCTTCAGTGCGATTTCCGCCGCCGCTTTCCCTTGCTCCCGGCCATATAGCACGAGGCCGCCAATGGTTTTGTCCGGTCCCACTGCCCAGTCCCAGAAACCAAAGGTCGGCACCGGCGAATGCTCCGAGGTCCAGCGCGCCACTTCATCGGTGGTGTTGACGCTCTTGCCGGCACGGTCGCGCAAGGCCTGGTACAGCCCAACAAAAATCATGTCGTAATTTTGTTTCGCATCCAACACTTCTTTCTGCCAAAGTTCCCATTCACCGATCAATTTCAGGTCAACATCGACACCGTTTATCACGAGTTGATGCTGGCCGCCAAAGGTGTCCTTTAATACGACCTGCGACGTCACGTCGGTATCGAATAGCACCAGCGCCCGCTTCGCATGCGGCATGATCTCGTGTGCGAAGGCGATGTTGCGCTTGAGTACCGGGCGCTCGAGCACGCCGCTAATGTTCTTGATGATGTTGGCGTCAAAGTATTCGCGCGGATTATTGTTAATGCCGAGGTAGACCACCGGCGTCGACGTGGCGCCAAGGCGGTTGGCAAGAAACTTGAGTGCGGCATCATCGCCGAGAATAACCAATACCGGCTGCAGCGCCTGGTACCTTGCCCACGCCTTGTCGGCCATCGCTGCATGCTGATCCTTCGGCAGGCGTTTGGTATCCATCTGGAAGTATTCCAGTTTGTACTTCTGGCCGAGTGCTTCCTCCAATGCCTGCTTGTAGCTGACGTCCCATTCCATCTCGACGTTATAGCTTTCAACGACGAAGATCGCGGGCTTGGCAGCAAGCGCATCGCATCCGCAGAGAGCGACGATCAGAAAGACTGCAAACTGCAAGATGCGCCCGACTCGCATACATGTTTCCGTATCGCTGACAAATAACTATTTACGATAAACCAAGTTTGCATTTCGTACAATCGTGCGGGAAATAAAAAATGGGCGCAGAATTTTCTGCGCCCATCGATGCCACTTGCCGCGCCAAGTCCGCTTACGCGTCTGGATCCTTGACGTGGCGGCGTCGTTTCACCGCCTCGGCCAATCCTTCGAGCACGCCGATGCTTTGCTCCCAGCTGATGCAACCGTCAGTGACCGATTGACCATAGGTCAATTCCTTGCCTGGGATCAAATCCTGGCGTCCGGCAACCAGATGCGACTCGATCATCACGCCGACGATGCGGGCGTCGCCGGCGGCGATCTGGTTGGCGATCTCGGCGCACACCGGAACCTGGTTTTCCGGCTTCTTCGAGCTATTCGCGTGCGATGCATCGATCATCAGGCGCGATGCCAGCCCGCTCGCGGCAATTTCCTTGCAGGCCGCTTCGACGCTGGCTGCATCGTAATTCGGTGCCTTGCCGCCGCGCAGGATGATGTGGCAATCCTCGTTGCCATTGGTCGAGACGATCGCGGAATGGCCACCCTTCGTGACCGACAGGAAGTGGTGCGGCTGCGATGCTGCCTTGATCGCATCGACCGCTATCCTGATATTGCCGTCGGTGCCGTTCTTGAACCCAACCGGGCAGGAAAGGCCGGACGCCAGTTCGCGGTGTACCTGCGATTCGGTCGTGCGCGCGCCGATGGCGCCCCAGCTGATCAGGTCGGCAATGTACTGCGGGCTGATCACGTCGAGAAATTCGGTCCCGGCCGGCAGACCCAGCTCGTTAATGTTGAGCAGCAGTTCGCGCGCCATGCGCAAGCCGTCATTGATGCGGAAGCTATTGTCCATGTACGGATCGTTGATCAGTCCTTTCCAGCCGACCGTGGTGCGCGGCTTCTCGAAGTAGACGCGCATCACGATTTCCAGCTCGCCGGCAAGGCGCTCGCGCTCCTTGACGAGGAGGCGCGCATACTCCAGCGCAGCCTTGGTATCGTGAATCGAGCATGGCCCGATCACGACCATCACGCGATCGTCCTGGCCGTGCAGGATGCGATGCAGCGCGGTACGCGATGCCGCCGCCGTTGTGGCCGCCTTTTCCGAGCACGCAAATTCGCGGATGAAATGCGAGGGTGGCGTCAATTCTTTCATTTCACGGATCCGTAGATCATCGGTGCGCGGCATGCTATCTCCAGTAAAAAAGTATCAAGTCTAAAAGTTTAAGTCTGCAAATGAAAAAACCGCCATCAGGGGCGGTTTTTCAGGAATTCGGTTTAAGCTCATTTTTTCGAATGCTTACCGCTTCTCCACCGCCGTTGGGCTGGAATAGCTAAAGTACGAAAAGAAGTAAAAATGCGCTAAGTACATGGTTTTCACGGTTTCTGAATCGACTGGACAATAATAGTGCAGGAAAAGATGGGATTATGCAAGTGCAGCATGCGTTAGTTTCAGTACGGTGTTCCATCCTTATGCAAAAACTGCCATTTCCCGTCATCACCCAATACGGCTTGCAGATCGTCGTCAGGGTAGGTCCCGGAATCGCCGGCGGCACGATCACCCACTTCGAGATAAAGGACGTCCTCGTTCGCGCGGTTGACAAGTTGATGCCCATTTCCGGTGCCGGCCTTGAATCCTGCGCACATTCCTGGAGCAAGCGGCGTCTCGCCTTGATCCGTGATGAGTACCGGGCATCCGGCAACGATATACACGAATTCATCCTGCTTTGAATGAGCGTGACGAAGAGCGGAGCATGCACCCGGCCCGAGGCGAGTAAGATTTACGCCGAAGTTCGACAAGCCGAACAAATCGCCGAGCGGACGCTTTTCTCGGCCGCCCATGCGCGATGCAAACGGCTCTGGATAGTTCGAGGGTTTCGTTCGCGGCGCAGCGTCCAAAGCGACCATTGCTGCTGGGAACTCTGTATTTGAATTCGGCATGCGGCTCCACGTATTGGATGGCGTCAAGCAGTATGCGGCATTTTTTTACCACTCACAGTACGCTCGATTTGGCCGAACACTCGCTCTGCAGGTGGCGAGTTACACCAAGGAAAATGAAGCGTTCTCAGTGCGTTCGACATGAGAGGACTTCCTCAACACTTCAAGTGTGTTCTTGATTTCACCGGCAATGCTGTCCGCATGCACGATATCTTCTTCGTTCATGTTGCCCGCCACGATCTGGGAACGAAAACGGGCTGCGTCACCGATTCAATCAGGCTGTTCCACCCACGGTAACCCCGTCGATCCGCAAGGTCGGCTGGCCCACCCCGACCGGCACGCTCTGCCCCTCCTTGCCGCACACGCCGATGCCCGGATCGAGCCGCATGTCGTTGCCGATCATCGACACCCGATTCAACACATCCGGTCCGTTGCCGATCAGCGTCGCACCCTTGACCGGATACGTCACCTTGCCGTTCTCGATCATGTACGCCTCACTGGCCGAGAACACGAACTTGCCGTTCGTAATGTCGACTTGGCCGCCGCCGAAATTGACCGCATACAAGCCGTTCTTCACTGACGCCAGAATCTCCGCCGGGTCCTTGTCGCCGGCCAGCATGTAGGTATTGGTCATGCGCGGCATCGGCAAATGCGCGAAAGATTCGCGGCGCGCGTTGCCGGTCACCGGCATCTTCATCAGGCGCGCGTTCATCGTGTCCTGGAGATAGCCCTTCAGGATGCCATCTTCGATCAGCGTCGTGCATTGCGTCGGATTGCCTTCGTCGTCGATGTTGAGCGAGCCGCGCCGATCGGCGATCGTGCCGTCATCGACCACGGTGACGCCCTTCGCGGCAACGCGTTCGCCGATGCGGCCGCAGAACGTGCTGGAACCCTTGCGGTTGAAGTCGCCTTCCAATCCGTGCCCGATTGCTTCATGTAGCAGGATGCCGGGCCAGCCCGGTCCAAGGACCACCGTCATCGGACCGGCCGGGGCCGGGCGTGCATCGAGGTTGACCAGCGCCGACGCCACTGCTTCATCCGCGTATTGTTCCAGCAGCGCATCGGTGAAGTACGCATAGCTGTAGCGCCCGCCGCCACCGGAAGAACCCATCTCGCGCCGGCCGTCCTGCTCGGCGATCACCGTCACCGACACGCGCACCA
>DHXL01000024.1:7544-18582 GCA_002415335.1 Oxalobacteraceae bacterium UBA5157 | reverse complement strand
GCAAAGTCGAACGTCGATCCGGCCGACCCGAAAGCGATGTCACTGGCATTACCGCCGATGACGGCCGGACGCTATCACGTCAAGTGGACCGCGGTGACGGTCGATGGCCATCGCACGCACGGCACTTATACATTTTCCGTAAGGAAATGAACATTGGTAGCGTGCTGGTTTTCCAGATTGCTGCAACCGCCCTGGAGAATAGCTGCCTCGCGGTGCTGACGGGCGCGCTCCTGTGTGAAGGATGGCTGATACGAGAACATTCGCCGTGGGGACTCGCGGTCCGTACCCGGATGGCCGGTATCGCACGCGCCAGCGCAGTCGGTACGCTAGCTGCCAGCTTTCCCGTGTTGTGGGCGGCTGCGGCGACCATGAGCGATTCGACACTGGCCGGGACGCTACCGATGCTTCAGCCGGTATTGAGCAGCACGCATATCGGGCACGTATGGTTGCTGGGTGCCGCGATGTTGCTGGCGTTCATCGTCATCCGGCGATTCGGCGACGCTGATGCATCGATCCCGCGGGCAGCCATGTGGCTGGCCCTCACGGTCTTCATAGTCAGCCGCAGCGACGCCAGCCATGCGGCGGGCGCTGGCGATTTTACCCTGGCGGTCGCCGTCGATTCCGCACATCTCCTGTTGATCAGCATCTGGGCCGGGATCGTCATGGTCGCGGCGTGGGGCGCGCTGCGAACCGACCTGCAAAGAATCGCACCCGACATTCCGGCTCGCGATGCGTTTGCCGCCGCCTTGTTTGCCACCGCCTTATCGCGAACGGCAAGCTACGCATTGATCGGCATCGTCACGACGGGAATCTATAACGCCTGGCGCGGCCTCGGCAACGTCGCCAACCTGACGAACACGGCGTATGGGGAGGTGCTCACGATCAAACTGTTCCTGGTGATGATCGCGATCGGGCTCGGCGCGATAAACCGATTCCGGGTCTTGCCGCAGATCGTGGGAGGATCGAGGCTGAAGCAGGATCATGATGAATCGGCCGCACTGCGACGATTTGTCCGGATCCTGACGACCGAATCGTTGGTCCTGCTTGTTGCCATTATCGCCGCGGCAGTCCTGAGCTGCGTTGCACCGGCCGTCTCTGCGTGAATCGTGCGCAATCCGCGCGGACGACGGCGTGCCATTGCATGACCGGACGCGACCTGCCGCGTCGCCCCGAAACAAGCAGCCTTAATGCATGCCGCCCATCATCGCCGGCACCGTATTCGCAGTCATATCCGCCGTCATTCCCGCTCTTTGCATTGCGGCCTGCATCGACGTTAGCGAAGTCATGTCGACCATTTCCATCTGAATCGTGCCATCGGCCCGCATGATCGGAATGGTTACGCTCGTGACCTTCTGCGCATTCAAGATCACCAGCATGGCCGCTAGCTTCGTCGGGTCGGTCGTGGCGTAACTGTTCATCACCGCGGCCATTGCTGCGACTGCGCAGGAAAACTGTTGTGAAGCCGTGGTTCCCGCGGCATTGCAAGGAACGCCGCTGGCATCGGTGAGCGAGCTGGCGTTCTTCGCGGCCATCGCTATCCTGGACATTTGCTTGACCATATTGGATTGCAGCGCCAGCATGGCGGGGTTGGTGCCATTGTCCTTCAGATCGATCACGGGCATCACGCTCAAGTCGATGCCAAGGCTGAGCAGCACACCTTGGACAGCGGCGATGGCCTGGTTAATGGTGGCCGGAGTCATCGTGGTCATACTGGCCGCGCTGGCCGCCATTTCAGTAAACGGAGTCACCTGCGCGCTCGTGGCGCCCGAAACCGCGGGGATGACCGCGCGCATCGTCATGGCGTAGGGAATGTCGATACCTGTAGTCTCATCCATCATGGTGCTAGCCGTGCCTGCCATGATCTTGATCATCGCCGGTCCCGTGTAGCCGTCGTTAAGCGTCACGCGATAGGAGCCGTCATTTCCTGTCGTGGTCGACCCGCAGGAAGCATCAGCTTCCGGAACGCCGTTCACAATTCGGCAAACCAGGACCCTGGCTTGCTTGATGAGCCCCTTGGCGGCGGTTCCGCTCACCATGGTGGCTGATGTTGTCGCTGAGCTGCCGCCGCCTCCGCCCCCGCATCCCGCCAGGGCCGCAACACCAGCTATCATTATTCCAGCAGTCAATGCCGTCACAGTAGGTTTGTTCATGGCTTATTGCGCTCCTTCAAAAGTGAATAATCGCAAGTGCACGCGCTTGCGGAATCTTTCATCGATTGATCTTAGGCGGGAAGAAAATAGTGCGGTTAATTCAGAGGTCTAAATTTGATCTGGCGCACGGTTTATCGAATTATTAGCGGAAAATGGCACGCCCGCGAAGGATGAGATGCCAGGAGACAAGACGATGGGCGCATCGTCGTGAACACTTCTTTACCGAGCGACTATTCGTCAAACCGCAATCGGCGCCGGGATATGTGGGTGCGGCTCGTAGCCTTGAATGTCGAAGTCGTCGAACCGATAGTCGAATATCGAGTCGGGTTTACGCCGTATGATCAGCCGCGGTAATGCACGCGGCGCGCGCGTGAGCTGTAACCTTGCTTGTTCCAGGTGGTTCGAATACAAGTGCAAGTCACCGAAAGAGTGGACCAATTCACCCACCTCCAAACCGCACTGCTGTGCCACCATATGCGTCAGAAACGCAACGCTGGCCGCATTGTAGGGGACGCCAAGGAAGCAGTCGCCCGACCTTTGCGTGAGCATGCAGCTCAGCTTCCCGTTTGCCACGTAAAACTGATACATGACATGGCATGGCGGTAACGCCATTTTTCCTTCGGCCGCGTTTTGCGCCGGTTTTTTCCCCTCGTCGGGAAGGTAGGCGACATTCCACGCATTGATGATGTGCCTGCGGCTGTTGGGGTTCTTGCGGATACCGTCCACCAGCGCAGCAATCTGATCGATGCTTTCTCCGTTTGCTCCCTTCCACGCGCGCCATTGGGCACCGTACACCGGTCCCAGTTCTCCGTCTGGCGTAGCCCACTCATCCCAGATTGATACGCCGTTATCGTTGAGATACTTGATATTGGTGGCGCCCTGAAGAAACCAGAGCAGTTCATGCAGGATCGATTTGAAGTGGAGCTTCTTGGTCGTCAACAGCGGGAATCCGGTACCCAGGTCATGCCGGTACATCCTGCCAAATACGGATAGCGTTCCCGTACCGGTTCGGTCCTCTTTTTGCACGCCGTTGGAAAGAATGTCAGTCAGGAGCGCGAAATACTGTTTGTCCATTTTTTACTCTCTATGCTTGCTTATGCCGCTTGGTTGACCGCCGTCTGATCGCGGAAACGTCGACGAATCGCACTATTTTACCGTTTAGTCAGCCTCGGCCATCGCGAGCGCGCGGGACCGCCGAATCAGGTCTCGATGTCGTCCAGGAAACGATACATGATATACACGTCGACGAGCCCCAATTGCTGGTGTGCAAACGCCTTCGGCAGCGTGCCAACGACGGCAAAACCAAGCTTTTTCCATAATGCCACGGCGGCGTCGTTGGTACTGACGACGAAATTGAACTGCATCGCGGCAAAACCCGCCCTGCGCGCCTCCGACAGGCAATGCAGCCCCATCGCCTTGCCGGCGCCATGGCCGCTGTGCTCGGGGCTTACCATGAAAGAGGCATTCGCGACATGCGAGCCGAGATCGCGGTGGTTTGCCATCAGCTTGTACATCCCGACTATGCGTCCGGCTTCCTGCGCGACGTAGGTGTGGCTTCCTGCGCCGAACCAGTATTCGAACGCAGCCTGGCGATTGGTATCGGGTGCGAATACATAGCTGGTTCCGCTCGCGACCACCGCGTGAAAGATGGGCCACATGGCGATGAAGTCGGTTTCGGTAGCGCGACGAATGTCCATAATTTTTGCAGTCAAATTTAATAGTTGAAATTGTCCGGGCGTACTTGCCCGAACTGAAATGGGGGTGGGCTCGCGTTAGTGCGGCCAATCCGGCCGGTTAGTCTCGCCGAAGCGATCGTGCCGGCACATCCTAGTCCAGCGAAAACTGCAGCGCCGCCAGGCTCGCGTACAGGCCGCCCTGCGCAACCAGCGAGGCATGGGTCCCGGTTTCGACGATATGGCCATGCTCCATCACGATGATCCGATCGGCCCGCTGCACCGTCGCCAGCCTGTGCGCGATGACCAGGGTGGTGCGGCCGACCATGGCCGCTTCCAGCGCGCTTTGCACCAGTCGCTCGGACTCGGCATCGAGTGCACTGGTCGCCTCGTCGAGCAGCAACAGCGGCGGGTTTTTCAGCAAGGCGCGCGCGATCGCAATGCGCTGCCGCTGGCCGCCCGAGAGACGGACCCCGCGCTCTCCGAGGAAGGAATGGTAGCCTTCCGGCAGTTTCACCAGGAACTCGTGTGCCGCCGCCATCTTCGCGGCCGCGATGACCTCGTCGTCGCTCGCGCCGGCGCGGCCGTAGCGGATGTTTTCCATCGCATTTGCCGAAAAGATGATCGTGTCCTGCGGTACGATCCCGATCGCGCCACGCAAGGTATGCAGATCGAGTTGCTTGATGTCGACGCCGTCCAGCGTGATCGTGCCTTGCAGCGGATCGTAAAAACGCAGCAGCAATTGGAACAGCGTGGTCTTGCCTGCGCCGGAAGGTCCCACCACCGCGACGGTTTGGCCGGGAGCGATCTCAAGCGAAAGCTTGGTCAATGCCGCGCTTTCCGGCCGCGACGGGTAATGGAAGGTAACCGCGTTCAGCGCCAGCGCCGCGCCATTCGCGGTGCGCGGCGGCAGCGTCTTGGGCTGCGCCGGCGACTGGATCGGCGAACGCACCGATTGCAGTTCGAGCAGGCGCTCGGTCGCGCCCGCTGCGCGTTGCGCGTCGCCCAGCACTTCGGACAAGGCGCCGATTGCGCCCGATACGATGGCCGAATACAAGATGAACTGGCCGAGTTCGCCGCCGGTCATTTTTCCCTGGATCACCGCATGCGCGCCCAGCCACAGGACGAACACGATCGCGCCGAACACCAGCAGGATCGCCATCACCGTCAACAGCGCGCGGGCGCGGATGCGCTGCATTGCGGTGTTAAATGCGCCTTCGACGGACGCGCCGAAGCGCTTTGCCTCCGATTTTTCCTGCGTGAAGGCTTGCACGGTCGGCATCGCGTTGAGGATTTCGCCGGCCATCGCCGAAGCATCGGCGACCCGATCCTGCGAGTCGCGCGACAGCTTGCGCACACGCCGGCCGAACCACACGATCGGCAGCACCACTGCGCACAAGAGCACCAGGATAATCGAGGACAGCTTGAGGCTGGTCACGAACAGCATCACCAAGCCCCCGATGAACAATAGTGCGTTGCGCAGTGCCATCGAAATGCTGGTGCCGACCAGCGCCTGGATCAGCGTGGTATCGGCGGTCAGGCGCGACAGCACTTCGCCGGTCTGGGTGGTCTCGAAGAATTGCGGGCTTTGCGTGACGACGTGGGCATACACGGCGCTACGGATATCGGCCGTAATCCGTTCGCCGAGCCACGAGACCATGTAGAAACGCGCTGCGGTCGCCACCGCCAGCACGCAGGAAACCCCAAACAAGCCGAGGAAATACAGGTCGATATGCTCCGGGCTCTTGACGCCGGCGGCGCCGAAGCCCAGATCGATCATTTGCTTGAACGCATACGGTATCGCCAGCGTCGCGCCGGCGGCAACCAGCAAGGCGATACCGGCCAGCACGAACTGGCGTTTGTACGGTGCAAGAAAGGGCAGCAGTCCGGCCAACATGGCGAGACTGCCTTTTTGTAATTCTCTGGAAGTGGTGGTCGTCATAGTTTCAGTGGTTTTACGTATCCGGTCATTTCAAGGTAGCCGTGGCCGGCCGGTTGTCCATCGCGTGCAACGGTGACTGCGCCTTCCCAATAGACCGCGCCGGTCGACTGCCGTGCATCGAGTTCCTGGTCGTCCTGCAAAGGCGTCAGTCGCCACGCGAGCGAACCGGTCCGTATCTGCGTCGCGACCGGATATTCGGTATTGGTGCGCCCGGAGCGCCAGATACGAACCGGCTCGAAGCGGACTTCCTCGGGATTGAATTGCGTCACGCGCCCGGATGCATCGCGCAAGCTTGCGTGGGCCCATAGCTTATCACCACTCTTGCTGCGCATTTGGAATGCCATCAGCGCCGAGCCGTCGGCGAGATTCGCGCCGACCCAATCCCAACCGGCAGCATCCGGCGCGAGGATGCTGCTGGACCATTCGTGATCGAGCCATGCGCTGCCGCTGACGGTGACCGGCTTGCCATTGCGCGTCACGGTTCCGGCGACCTTCAATTGCGGCTCGCTATAGTAATAACTGGCCTGCGACGCTTGCGGCCCCTTGCGCGAAAACCCGTGTTCACCCTGCAGCATCACGCGCTGCGTGGGCGACAGCACCAGATCCAGAGTGAAGTCGCGCGCCTTCACCAGCGCGTGATAGCGGCCATCGGCGGTGCGCAGCAAGCGCCAGTCGTCCAGCTTGACATCGGTATCGTCTTCCTTGGCAAACACCAGTCCGAAGCCCTCGCGCGCGCTTTTTTGATCGGATACCAGTTTGCCTACGGCCGGATCGGACAAGGCCGCATGCGCCAGGACTAATTGTTTTGGTGCAAAGCGGCTCGGATCGGCGGGATCATGTTCGGTCGCAGACCGAAAGAACGTGATCTGGAACCCGAGCGGCTCGTGGTCAGGCGTTTGCAGCCAGCCGGTGGCGTACCACCACTCGGTACGGAAGGAGGGATGCGCGCCGAAGTCGTGAGGAAAGGAGAGCGATTTGCCGGGAGTGACGGAGGAAAACGAAGGCGGACCGGCAAAAGCACAAGCACAAGCAGTGAATAAATTCAGGAAGAGAGCCGCCACCGCCGCGAACAAGATCGACGGTCGAGCGCCCGCATGGTTTTGACTCACCCCCGCTTGAGACGCTGCCGTCGAAGTGAGTACAAAAGCGGATAAGAAACGAAACATGTCTGAGCGAAGCGAGTTGGTTTCGTTTCCCGCTTTTGTGCTCACTTCGGCGGGAACCCGAAGGGCAGCGGCTTGCGGTCGCCTTTCTTTGCTTACTTTCTTTGGCGAAGCAAAGAAAGTGAGTAGTCGCCGGGCTGAAGGAGTCCGTGCTTGCAAGCGCGAACCGTTCCGCAGGCGGGCAGCATGCTGCCCGAATTCCCTGCTCCACCCTCCCGGCACATACCCACGGAGTGGCCACTGCGTAAAGTAACGCAAAACGCGAATTTCCAGCATCGACGCAGAACAAGACAATCCCATCACCAATCCTCCCGAACCGCCCGCACCGCATCCCCCGACACCGCATACCTCCCCGCACCCACAGCAGTAGCCGTAGCCGCCCCCAACAACCCAACCGCCACAATAACCAACAACCCCCAAGGCATGTGCAACCGCATCGACCAATGAAACGACTGTGGATTCACTACAAACACCAAAATCAAGCTAATCCCCCACCCAAGCACAAAACCGACCGCAATCCCAACCGCAGTCAGCAGGCCGCCCTCGATTCCCAGCATCGCCAGAATCTGCCCGCGCGTCACCCCGATATGCCGCAACATCCCAAACTCGCGCGCCCGCGCGAACGTTTGCGCTGAAAAAGTCGCCGCCACGCCAAACAGTCCGATCACCATCGCCACGATCTCCAGTAAATAGGTCACCGCAAAACTGCGATCAAAAATCTTCAAACTCCGGGCCCGTATCTCGCCCGGCTGCGCGAATTCCAGCGCAGCGGCGAACGGTAACTGCCGCAACGTAGCAATTGCCCGCGCCGGCGTCGTCCCGGCTCGCAACCACAGCGCAACATCATTCACCGTGTGATCGCCGGACAAGCTTCGATAATCGGAAAGACGCATGTCGATCGCACCGAATTGCCGCGAATAATCGCGCCACACGCCGGCAACCACAAAATCATGCGGGCGTCCGGCGATCGTCAGGTTGACCCGGCGTCCCAGCGTGTAGGCATACAAATCCACCATTGCCTCCGATACCCAGATCGGCGTCGCATCGTGCGGCAAGCGGCTCGCTGCAATCACGGGTCCGGTCACCGCCAAGGTCTTGCCCGGGTCGTCGGCATCGATCGGACGCGCAATCAACGCGACGCCGGGACGCGTTGGATCGAGCGACAACTGCGTGCCGCGCAGAAAGTCGGCGCGCGCCACGCCCGGCGTCGCCGCGATCGCCGACTGCTGTTCGGGATTCAAGCTGCCGGTGTCGCCGGCGGCGGCCGACCTGACATAGAGATCGGCCGCCAGCAACCGGGTCAGCCAATCGTCGAGCGAGACCCGAAAGCTCGCGACCATGATCGCCATTGCCACCATCAGGCTAAAGCTCGACAACACGCCGCCCAATGCAATCGACGCCTGATTCGGCGCATTGGCCAGGCGCGCCAGCGCCAGCGTCGGCACCGCGCCAGATACGCGCCGCGCTGCGGCATGCGAGGCTGCCGAAAAAATCAGCGCCGAACAGCGCGGCATCAACCCGATCGCGCCAATCAACAACAAGGCGACCGCCAGATAGCCGAACAGCGGCAACTCGGCTACCGGCGGCAGCAGCGTGCAAACCAGTCCGAGCGCGATGCAGAGTAGCGGCGGCCACAGCTTCACCAGGCCAGATAGCGCCGCATCCTCGCTGCCGGCTTTGAGTGCCTGTGCCGGTCTGGCGCGCGCCGCCTCCCATGCCGGCCAAGCGCTGCCCAGCACCGCGGTGCCGGCACCGAGCATGAAGAAGAATACCGCGGCGAACGGGCTGAACGGGACGCTCGGCTGCACCCCGGGGAAATATCCGCCGCCCAGGTCGCCGCCGAAAAACCGCAGGCCGGCCGCCGCCATCGCATAGCCCAGCATCAGCCCGAGCGCCGAGCCGAGTACGCCCAGCATCGCGCCTTCCAGCATGATTTGCGCCAACAGTTGCCGCCGTGTGGTTCCGGCGACGCGCAGCAATGCAAACTGCTGGCGGCGCCGGATCACCGACAGCGCCTGGTTGGAGAACACCAGGAACGAACCGGTGAACAGGGCGACCAATGCCAGCACGTTCAAGTTCACGCGATAGGCGCGCGACATGCTGGCAGTGCGTGCTTCCTGCTCGTCGGTTTCGGTGACGACGTGCGATCCGCGCAATTGGCGCGCCAAGGCGGTCTTGAACGCGTCGCGATTGACGCCCGCGATCAATTTCAAATCGATTCGTGATAATTGGCCGACGTGATTGAAGCGCCATTGTGCGGCGCCCAGGTCCATCGTCGCGATGCGTTGTCCGGCGCGCGCGCCCAACAAGCCGCCGGCCACGCGCAGCTTGACGATATCGGTACCGACGCGCAGCGCGAGCCGGTCGCCTTGCTTCAATTTTAGCCAGTTTATCGCCGCGGGGGACAGGAAAATAGCGTCGTCTGCCAGCGTGTCGAACGGCTTGTCTTCGGCAGGGATGCCGATCAGGTCCGGAGTGATTCGGCCGGCGCGAAAGATATCAAGTCCGATTACCTTCAGCGCAGCGCTCTCGCCGGGGACGACGGCGTCGATTTCCAGGATCGGGTTTGCGAGTGCGACGCCGTCATGCTGCGCCAGCATCGGGTAGAGCGCTTCGTCAAACCATTTTTCGGTGCCGCGAACTTGCAGATCGGACTGGCCGGAGATGCTCTTGACCGCCGCCGAGAACTCGTTGAATGCGGCCGCATTGATCAGGTGGATCGCAAAGCCGAGCGCCACGCCAAGCGTGATCGCGGTGGCCGCCACAAGAATGCGCAGCGGATGCGCGCGCCATTCGCCCAGCAACAGCCAGCGCGACAGCGTGGCGGGGCCGGTCATCGCGTGACGGCCGCGGAGGCTGGATGCAGACCGTTCTTGGTCAATACCAGAATACGGTCTGCGGTGGCAGCCGCAGCCGGCGAGTGCGTGACGATGATGCCGGAGGCGCCGTTGGCCTTGATTTCATCGCGCAGCAGCATCAGCACGTCGTGCGCGGTATCCGGATCGAGATTGCCGGTCGGTTCGTCGGCCAGCACCAGCTTGGGGCGGTGCACCAGCGCGCGGGCGATGGCGACACGCTGCATTTCTCCGCCCGACAGCTGGCGCGGAAAATCGCTGCTGCGCCCCCCCAGGCCGACCGCATCCAGCATCTGTTCGGCGCGCAGCAGCGGCGCACGATTGAGCAGCAATGGCAACGCGATATTCTGCACCAGCGTCAGGTGCGGCAGGATATGAAACGCCTGGAAGATGAAACCGAGCTTGGCGCGCCGCAACAGCGTCGCCTGGTCGTCCGACAAGGCGGACATGGCGCTACCGTCGATCAGCAGTTCGCCGGCGTCCGCGCGATCGAGACCGGCAATCAGGTTCAGCAAGGTCGATTTGCCGACGCCGGAGTCGCCCATGATGGCGACGTATTCTCCGTCCTCCAACGTGAAATCGAGCCGGCTCAGCACCACGCGCACGCCGCCATAGGTCTTGCGGAGTGCCCGGCATTCGAGCGCCGGTGTGCGCCGGCCCGATTCGGCATGCTGGTTGTTGGCGGTCATCGATTTCATTCTTATCCTGTGATTCGGCCCGCATGGAGAGCGCGCCGCGGCTGTAAACGAGAGTGTTTGAAATGCGCTAAACTGCGACTGCGCTAGTTTAGTGGATGTGGTGCCGCGTCGCTGCAATAGTTTCCGGGCGCATGCGGCCGTTTCAATATCGGGATTCGGTGTTGCGGGTTGCGTCACGTATAGCCATTCCGCAGCGCAAGCAGATCAAAGGAGAGAAGTATGAATCGCCGTTCATTTCTGAAAAGCAGCGCCGCATTGTCTGCAGTGTCAGTGGCCTCGATCGCCACACCGTTCAGTTTCGGCGCTGAAGAAAAATGGCGCACCTTCGAGGTCACCACGCACGTCGACCTGAACACCGTCGGTCCCGCCAGCATCTGGTTGCCGGTGCCGACCGTCAATACCGACTATCAAAAAGTGCTTGGCAATTCATTCAAGAGCGGTAGCGGCCAGGCGCGCATGATGCAGGATCCGAAGTACGGAGCCGGCATTCTGGCAGCGGAATTCGCCCTGGGGCAGAGTGCCGTGCTTGAGCTGACCTCGCGTTTTTCTACACGCGA
>DHXL01000024.1:335-7391 GCA_002415335.1 Oxalobacteraceae bacterium UBA5157 | reverse complement strand
CGAACTGAAAAAATACCTGGCGGCGACTGACCTGATCACGACCGATGGCATCGTCAGGAAGACCGCCGAGCAAATTACAAAAGGCGCGAAAACCGATCTGGAAAAGGCGCGCGCAATTTACGAATGGATCGTCGACAACACCCATCGCGATCCGAAGGTGCGTGGTTGCGGCGTGGGCGACATCAAGGTCATGCTGGAGACGAATAATCTCGGTGGCAAGTGTGCCGACCTGAGTGCGCTATTCGTCGGCCTGTCGCGTTCCGTCGGCGTCCCGGCGCGCGACGTGTACGGCATCCGTGTCGCGGATTCGAACCTCGGTTACAAGTCGCTCGGCAAGTCAGGCGATATCACCAGGGCGCAACATTGCCGCGCCGAGTTCTATCTGGCCGGCTACGGTTGGGTACCGGTCGATCCGGCCGACGTGAGCAAGGTCGTATTGGAAGAGAACGGCGGACTGCCGATGAACGATGTCAAGGTCGAGGCGGCGCGCAAGCGCTTGTTTGGCTCGTGGGAAATGAACTGGCTGGCACTTAACTATGCGAATGACGTGCAATTGCCGCGCGCGGCAAAAGGCAAGGTCGGATTCTTCATGTATCCGAATGCCGAACTGACCGTGCAGGGCCAGGTCGAACGTATCGATAGCCTCGATCCGGATAATTTCATCTACAACATTGCGGCGCGTGAAATCCTTGTTTAAATTCTTCGTCAAGACGGCGCGCGTCATGGCCGTGGCCGGTGCGCTCGCTGCCGCCGGCCATGTCTGCGCCGCATCCGAGTGGAAAGCTTTTTCGACACCGGGTGGCCAGGCTCCGTTACCCATGGTATTGCGAACGGTATCCGGCAAGACCATCGATTTGTCTGCGCTCAAAGGCCAGGTGGTCCTGGTCAATTTCTGGGCAACGTGGTGCGAGCCTTGCCGCGATGAAATGCCTTCGCTCGATCGCCTGCAGCATCGGCTGGGCGGCAACGGTTTCACGGTGCTGGGGGTCAATGTCGGCGAAGGAGCGGCGCACATCGAGCAGTTTCTCAAGCGCATACCGGTCGGCTTCACGATCGTGCGCGACAGCGATTCGGCGGTGTTGAAAGCGTGGCGGGTGCAGGTCCTGCCGGCCAGTTTTCTGATCGATAAGAATGGCATGTTGCGCTATCAACTGGTGGGCGACGCACATTGGGATGAGGCGGAGGCGCAAGCGCCTATTCTCGAGCTGCTTAAATAGGGACCGACATGGCTCAATTCATCCAGTACGCTCATGTGGACAGCAACGCGATCAAGGATGAATTGATCGCCGGGCTGCTCGCGCCGCAAGCGTTCACATCGCCCAAGTATTTGTACGATGCGCTGGGCTCTTGCCTGTTCCAGGCGATCTGCGAGCTGCCCGAGTATTATCCGACCCGTACCGAGGCCGCAATTTTCGACAAGTATGCCGAGGAAATCGGGCATTCGGTCGGCGAGGGTGTGACGCTGATCGATCTCGGCGCCGGCAATTGCGCAAAGGCGGCCCGTTTGTTTCCGGTGCTGCATCCGGCGCAGTATGTGCCAGTCGATATCTCAGCCGATTTCCTGGCTGAATCGGTGAACGGGCTACAGAAGATTTTCCCGCATATCGAGATGACGGCGATCGGTATGGATTTTTCCGCCGCGCTCGGTTTGCCGCCGGCGGTACGTTCCGACAAGCGCATATTTTTTTATCCGGGCTCGTCGATCGGGAATTTCACGCTGCCGGAATCGCTCGCATTCCTGCAGCGCTTGCGCAAGGCGTGCGGCAGCGACGGAGGGCTGTTGATCGGCGCAGACTTGATCAAGGACAAGGATGTGCTCGACGCCGCCTATGACGACGCATGGGGCGTGACGGCTGCTTTCAACTTGAACCTGTTGCGGCATCTCAATCGATTGCTCGACGCCGATTTCAATGTGCGCGACTGGCAGCATCGCGGTTTCTTCAATTCCGAATTGAGCCGGATCGAAATGTATCTCGAAGCCAAAGCGAACCTGACCGTGCATTGGCAAGGCGGCCAGCGGCGCTTCGAGCGCGGCGAGCGCATCCACACCGAGAATAGCTACAAGTATACCCAGCAGGCTTTCGCGAAGCTGCTGGAACATGCCGGCTTTGGCGATGCCAGGATATGGACTGACCCGCGCAGCTGGTTCATGGTGTGCCACGCCAAGGCGGTGTAGCGCAGGTTCGTGAGTCGAATTCAGTCGGCACCGCCAAGCAGAATCAATCATCCAGATGGGAGCGCGCGATGAAGGATCAGCTGGATCAAGCTTTCCTGAGTGACCCGAGCAGCGTGCACGGCCGCTACCAGTCGGTGCGCGAGCGGAGCGTCGCATTATTACAGGGTCTGTCGGCCGAGGATTGCTGCGCGCAATCGATGCCCGATGCCAGTCCGGTCAAATGGCATCTGGCGCATACCACCTGGTTCTTCGAAACCTTTCTCCTCGAGCGTTTCGAGCCCGGCTTCCGGCCCCATCATCCTGCGTTTCGCGTGCTGTTCAATTCCTATTACAACGCGATTGGCGACAAGTACGCGCGCCCCCAGCGCGGCTTGCTGACCCGGCCTTCGCTGGACGAGGTGCTGGCCTATCGCCGCAATGTGGATCGGCGCATGACGCCGTTGCTGGCGCGCTTGCCCCACGATGCATCCGGCGAGCTGGCCGGTTTGGTCGAACTCGGGTTGCAGCACGAGCAGCAGCATCAGGAATTGATGCTGACCGATGTCAAGCACTTGCTGTCGACGAACCCCTTGAAGCCGGCATACGCCGACGCGCCGCTTGCTGCGAATGCGGCCGCCACGGCATTGGACTGGCGCGTGTTCGAGGCGGGAGTCGTCGAGATTGGCCACCACGGCGCCGGCTTTTGCTTCGATAATGAAACGCCGCGCCACCGGCAATTCGTGGAACGCTTCGCACTGGCATCGCGGCTGGTGACCAATGGCGAATTTCTTGCGTTTGTCGAGGCGGGCGGTTACGGCAATGCGGCGCTGTGGTTGTCGGAAGGATGGGAGTGGGTATCCGCGCAGCGGCTGCACCATCCGCTGTACTGGCAGCCTGCCGATGAGGGCGCTGCTTCGCACTGGCAAGAATTCACGCTGCACGGGTCGCAGCCGCTCGACCTGAACGCAGCCGCGACGCACCTGTCTCTTTTTGAAGCCGACGCCTATGCGCGGTGGGCCGGTGCGCGCTTGCCGACCGAAGCGGAGTGGGAGCACGCGGCTGCCCACGCCCAACCTCAAATTGGCGAACATGCGAACGAATATTTGCACCCGCGCGGCGCGCACTATACCGGCATGACCCAGTTGTTCGGCGCCGGCTGGCAATGGACCGCCAGCAGCTATGCGCCTTATCCCGGTTATGCACCGCAGGAAGGCGCGGTCGGCGAATATAACGGCAAGTTCATGGTTAATCAATACGTATTGCGCGGCTCGTCGTGCGTTACGCCGGCGGGCCATGCGCGCGCCAGCTATCGCAACTTCTTCCCGGCTACCGCGCGCTGGCAGTTTACCGGGATAAGGTTGGCGAAGTCCTGACGGCGCGCGGGGCGGAAGCCGCCCGCCCTGACGTGCTGCCGCATCTCCGCTATCTTGCTAGGCCGCCGCAGCCACCGGTTCCTGCCCGCTGCGCGCGCTAATCCGGAAGTCCCGATTCAGCGCGCTCAAGACCGCCTGGAACGACGCCGTGACGATATTCGCATCGATCCCGACACCGAAGCGAGTCGGACCTTCATTGACGCGCAGTTCGACGTAGCAGGCGGCTTGCGCATCGGCGCCGGCATCGATTGCATGTTCGTGATAATCCATCAGTTTGATGTCGAGGCCCATGGCGGCCACAAACGCGTCAAGCGGGCCATTGCCTTGACCGTGCAACGCCATGCACTTGCCCGCACAGTCGATGTCGAGATCGACCCGCGTCGAGCGGGTCGCACCGTGTTCGATCATGCGATGGCTGCGGTACGCATACGGCGATTGCAGCTCCAGGTACTCCTGCTGGAAGATGCGATACAGGTCTTGCGCCGCCACCTCGCGCCCGGTCTCATCGGCCACCGCTTGCACGGCGCGGCTGAATTCGATCTGAAGGCGGCGCGGCAATACCAGGCCGAATTCCTGTTCCAGCAAGTAAGCCATGCCGCCCTTGCCCGACTGGCTGTTGACGCGGATCACCGCGTCGTAGCTGCGACCGAGGTCGGCGGGATCGATCGGCAGGTACGGCACTTCCCACACTGCGCCAGCACGTTGCTGCGCGAAACCCTTTTTGATCGCATCCTGGTGCGAGCCCGAAAACGCCGTGAACACCAGATCGCCGACATACGGATGGCGCGGATGCACCGGCAACTGGTTGCATTCCTCGACGCACTGCCGAACCGCATCGATGTCGGAAAAGTCCAGCCCCGGCTGCACGCCTTGCGTGTACAAATTCAGCGCCAGCGTCACCAGATCGACGTTGCCGGTGCGTTCGCCATTGCCGAACAGGCAGCCTTCGACGCGGTCGGCGCCGGCCATCACGGCCAGCTCTGCCGACGCCACGGCAGTGCCGCGATCGTTGTGCGGATGCACGGAGAGGATGATCGAATCGCGCCGCGCCAAATGCCGGTGCATCCATTCGACCTGGTCGGCATAGACGTTGGGCGTGCTGGATTCGACGGTCGACGGCAGGTTGACGATCATCTTGCGGTACGGCGTCGCCTTCCATGTCTCGGATACGGCGTCGCAGACGTTCTTCGAAAAATCCAGTTCGGTCATGCTGAAGGTTTCCGGCGAGTATTCGAACACCCATGTAGTCTCCGGCCGCTCATCGGTCAATTGCCTGATCAGGCGCGTGCCGGCAACCGCGATCTCCTTGACGTGTTCGCGCGACATGCCGAACACGATGCGGCGGAACGCCGGCGCGATCGGGTTGTACAGATGGATGATGGCGCGTTTCGCGCCGCGTACGGAGTCGATCGTGCGGCGGATCAAGTCTTCGCGCGCCGGCGTCAGGACTTCGATCGTCACATCGTCGGGGATGCGATTTCCTTCGATCAGCTGGCGCACAAAATCGAAATCGGTTTGCGACGCCGACGGAAATGCGACCTCGATTTCCTTGATGCCGATCTTGACCAGCATGTCGAAGAAGCGCAGTTTTCGTGCGGCGCTCATCGGTTCGATCAATGCTTGATTGCCGTCGCGCAGATCGGTGCTCATCCAGATCGGCGGCCTGGTAATGACCTGATCGGGCCACGTTCGGTTGGTTAATTGGACAGCAGGGAAGGCGCGATATTTCGCAGCCGGGTTGGGCAACATCATGGGGAATCCTCTACGTTATCTGGGTTGATCAGTCAGGCGTGGCAGCTAGGCTGCCTGACTGCCACTTAACGCGAGGCCAGGCAACCGATCGGTAGCGGCAGCAGCGACAGCGAGCGCGCAAAGATCGTCACGGCGATGAGGTCGCCGTGAACGAGTGTTGCGGGAATCGACTTGAAGTGCATGGGTTGCGAGGCTTTCAGATTTTTTTCAACGGGCGCTGGCCGGATGCGCCAGGGAACAACGACTACATGGGGGTTAGTGCGCCAGCGTTGGCAGCGGCAGCGCCGCCGCCAGCAGTGCGCTGGCGATGCGGGGTGGGGCGAGCGATGAATGAGGCGCGGAGAACATGCGTCAAATGTACGGGAGGTCGGCCGAACTTGTCAAGCATGGCCGCCAATTCAGTCGGGTGAGGTGTGCGACGCGTTCGCCGCCGATGCGTCTTGTCATACTTATGCGACGTCGATTCTTGCCGGTCCTGTCTCCATCCCGCCGATGACCGCCGCATCCGCGAAGCCCTCGCGCCGGAACAGCGCCAGCACTTCGTCCACGATGCCGGCGTCGCACGACACCAGCAAGCCGCCCGATGTCTGCGGATCGGTCAACAGCATTTGCTGCACCGGCGTGATGGCGTCGCCCAACCCAACGTCATCGCCATAGGCGGCCCAGTTGCGGCCGGACGCGCCGGTGATGAATCCTTTTTCAGCGAGTTGCTGCACGTTCGGCAGCAAGGGAATCTGTGCCATGTCGAGCCTGGCCGTCAGGCCCGAGCCGCGCGCCAGCTCGAGCAAGTGGCCCAGTAAGCCAAAGCCGGTGACGTCGGTCAGTGCATGTACGCCGGCCAAGTCGGACAAGGCCTTGCCGGGCTTGTTGAGCTTGGTGGTGTTCTCGATCATCGCCGCATAGCCGGCCGCATCCAGCGCATTCTTCTTCAGTGCCGCCGACAGAATGCCCACGCCGAGCGGCTTGCCGAGGATCAGCTTGTCTCCGGCCCGGGCGCCGGAATTACGCTTGATCCTGGAGGGGTGAACCAGTCCCATCACCACCAGGCCGTAAATCGGTTCCACTGAATCGATCGAGTGCCCGCCCGCAATGGGAATGCCGGCCTCGGTGCAGACAGTCTCGCCGCCCTTGATGATTTTTCCGATGATGTCGATGGACAATTGCTTGATCGGCATCGCAACCAATGCCAGCGCCATGATCGGGGTGCCGCCCATGGCATAGACATCCGAAATCGCATTGGTTGCGGCGATACGCCCGAAGTCAAAGGGATCGTCAACGATAGGCATGAAGAAATCCGTCGTTGCGATCAGTGCCTGCTCATCGTTGAGCTTGTATACAGCGGCATCATCAGCGGTCTCAATGCCGACCAGCAATTGTTCGGGGATGGGAAATCCGCTCGAGGATTTCAGGATCTCGGTCAACAGGCCGGGAGAAATCTTGCAGCCGCAGCCTCCGCCATGGGAAAAGGAAGTCAGCTTGATGTTGTCGGTGTGCAAGGTATCCATGTGTGCCTCTATGTTTGGTTGAAACAATTTTCCAGCAATTCCAGTAAGGATGCGCGTTCGCGTTCCGGCGCAAAAAGCGGGGCACGGGCTGCACATTGTGCTTGCAGTCGGCCGTAGAATTCCGGGTCGCCGGCGGCACGTTCAATCAGCTGCGCCAATTTTAAACTATCGCCGGGCGGAAAGTAGCCCGTATATTTTTCCCCCAGCATGCCGCGATTGCCCGGGATGTCGCTGGCCAGCACCGGCACGCCGCTGGTGACGGCTTCGATGA
>DHXL01000024.1:0-277 GCA_002415335.1 Oxalobacteraceae bacterium UBA5157 | reverse complement strand
ATCACGTTGGCGCCGCCTTCCATCCGGGAAGTGATGGCCATCAGGTGGCTGCGCTTCAAACGTTGGCGCGTCGCGGCATGGGATAAATTGCCCAGCCATTGGTATTGCGAGTAGTGCTGCCGGGTCTTTTCAGCCAGCCTGCCCAGGGCCGGGTCCAGCGCGCTGCCGATATGGATCAGGCGGATCTTTCCCCCATGCAGAAATTCCGCCGCGCGGATGAAAGTGGCGGGGTCTTTTTCGTTGCGCATGTGGCCTATCATCGTCACGTCAAAATATC
>DHXL01000330.1:6521-9836 GCA_002415335.1 Oxalobacteraceae bacterium UBA5157 | reverse complement strand
ACAGGTCGGTTGACAAACGCCGAACGCCTTGAAGGAAAAGTAATATTTACGGCGTCTCTTGAATATCTACAGGGTCAACTTTTTTATTGTTTTCATTAGCAAGATCTGTATCAATCAATGCTTTAAGCCTCTCCAATTCGAGTGTCATATTGCCGCTATCGGGTAATAAATACTGATAATTAAATGTCTGGGCCGGCCCGGATAACGAACTTCGGAGTAGCGTCAGCTTAATCTTTCCGTCCGCCACATCAACCAAGAAGTTCATGCCAGTGAAAGCTTGTCCATTCGTTAAATATTGCTTAAGAGATTCTTCTATAAATTTGTCGGGCGTTAACAAGACTCGCCCTGCGACTTTATATTCTCGAACGTTCTCGGAGTCACTCTCTGCCTCATCATCAAGGGGCGTGCTGTCCTCCACATACTGTTCGTTATAGTGGCGAACAAAAAGTACTTGGCGGCCTTCTCGGCTGTCGAGGACGGCATCCAGAATCGCGTCCTTAGTTTCACCTCCCAATTTTTGAAACTCCTCCCACTCGCGGGCTAATCGACTGAAAGTCCGCAGCGATTGCCGTACTCGATAGTAGGTTCCGTCTTCCCGCAACAAAATCGCACCTATTGGACCAAACCTGCCCCTTGCGTTTTCTGGCTTCATATCCACAATCCCCAGGGTCTTGAGAAGGGCATCCCATGAGATGACTAAATGGAGGATCGAGATCGCATCCCTCGGCTTGTACTCTACTGCCAAGCCATATATGACGTCGATAAGAAGTCGGAATCGAATAGCTCCTTTCGCAGTTTCCTTGAGTTCACCGCTTGATATGGAACCCAACACTGCTGCCTTTAGATCAGCAATTTGGCTACTGAGATTGTCTATTCGGCGTCCTTCGAAAGCCCTTGTTCGTTGTTCATGCAGCAGACGTTGAAATAGTCCAGCCCATTGCTTCTTAAGTTGATTCTCAATATCTTCGAATCGGGCGAATTCAAAGACGCTATTATTTTCGTTCCGAAGTCTTAAGAAATTGATGAACTCAAATATATAAGCTGCCGTATCGCTTTTGTCGATCGAAGAGAATTCTATTTGATTGATAATTGGCTTGTTCTTATTTTTCTCATAGGTAAGGTGATCCCGCATTACACCGGAGTCAACAAATGCGAAAATTGGGATTCCGGAATGGATAGCTTGTAGAGCTTCGGCTTGAGTGATTGAAATTTTGGTCTTATCTTCGCCAAATCGATCTGCTCGACTTAGGTCACTTAACCGATCCAAGTCGACTAATTCAAGAGCTTTGGGAATGGTCGTACCGCCGAAGCGAGACCCGACTATGAGCACAACGACGTCGCAGTTGGCGACTTCGCGCAGGCAACTTGTATGAGTGTGAGTGCGGGGATCGTAAATAACCTCGGCTTGATCGCTCATTACCGGCTCATAGCCCATCGCAATAAGCACGCTGCGCAACTGGGCACGAATGGCATGCAAGTCGTAGCACGTTGATGATATAAAAATCTTTAGATTTGCCATTTTTTTTTGTGTTGTCGGCTGTTGGTAGCAAGCGCCAAGAGCTGTGCCTTCTCAAAGAGTCCCCGTTGACGTGACACGAGGGTCTACAAATATAGTCAACTTCAATTTGATTGGTAGTAACGAAACCTACCACATGTTGCCAGAAACATATATCCCGCGTATATGGGTCTTTTAACTTCCGCGGCCTAATGTGGGAGCAAGTAGTCGGATTCCCATCAAGCCGGTACTGCAAATGTGAGAAATTGCATGATTATCAACTTCAGTTCAGGCTGGGGTAATCCACGGTTTTAGTATGGCCGGAAATTTCTTACCGGAAACTTTGTGAGCGCAGATTTTCTTCATAAGTAATCCAGGGGCGTCTGTAGAACCGACGACACCAATAATTGATTTGTAACAAGGGAAGGTCGGGAGCAACTAAAGTCGGTTCAGAGTGGTACTCCCGTCGACAAACGAAGCCAATTATGATGATTAACATCCTCGCTCCTGATCTTATCGATAAGGCTCGTATCGCCGTGCTTCAGACGCAATCACCTTCTGTCGCTAAACTACAGGCGACACTGCGCCTGCCGCATAGTCAGGCAAACGCGCTAATTGCCCGTTTCGAGCAGGAACGGCTGATCCTGCCCGCCAGGCCCGGCCGCGAACGGATGCTTCACCCGCGCTATCGCCGCATGCATGTCCGAGTCATCTCGCACGATCCTCGGATGGTTTATGTTCGACGCGTGGTCGAGACCGCGCTGTTTTTCTTCGAGATGTGGGAAGAAGGCAATGATGGTTACTCAACAATTATCCATTTCCTTAAACCGCGACCATCCGCTGGTCTAACGCCATTGCGAAAGCGATTCCTGAAAGAGTGGTATGGGCGAGACGGTATGCCACTGACCGACGCAGCGCTGTCATTCCATCGCTGGCTGCGCGCACAGGATCTTTGTCCCATCGATAACGATGGCATCGAAACCGCGATTCGAACCGAATGTCTTATCCATGAGCGTGATCCCGTCTTTAGCCATACCAAAGAAATTCTGCGCGATCGCGCCTACGTGCGTCTCGCGGGCTATTATCGGCAGATGTACAGCAATGGCGTGAACCGGGATACACGCGTGCCTGATTACTTCATTTTGCGCGAATTCATCCCGCAGGGCACGTCGCTCGAAGGTACGCAGCATCCCGAACATGTCGTGCCCTGTGCCGTACTTCGCGACACAGCGATGAGCTATTTTGAGCAGGAGCGCTCGCTCGACCAGGTAGTGAAAATGCTCGAACGATGCTTGGTAATCGTATGGATATCTCTTCCAGAAAAGGACACCCTCGATACTGGGACGGAGGCGCTGAAGGACCGCATGCCGACCGGCTGGAATGAAGAATCGGACTGCATATATCAGCGATTGCACGACAAGAACATCGCATTCACTTTACCGGCCGAGCGTGCACGCTGCCCCCTGAGAACACCCACAGCTGTGAACGCTACGGTCGAAGAACTGCTTATCGGCACCGATTCATTGTCCGGATCGTCTACCGACCCGCATCCAAGCTCGGAGGCAAGATCGCGAAAGATAGATACCGCTGGCTGCAACGGCTTAGGATAAAAAGCCATTTTGGTTATCGGAGAGTTGGGAGTGAACTAGGGTTGACCAGTTGTTCCAGCAGATTTCAGGCACAGGTCGGTTCTTGTCAGGCATTCAGGATCAGGAAGGTGAAAAAAAAGCCTCAGCGATTACTCGCAAAGGCTTGATTTCCAACAGCAAAATTCTTGGCTCCCCGACCTGGACTCGAACCAGGGACCTGCGGATTAACAG
>DHXL01000330.1:3296-6465 GCA_002415335.1 Oxalobacteraceae bacterium UBA5157 | reverse complement strand
ACCAGGGACCTGCGGATTAACAGTCCGTCGCTCTACCAACTGAGCTATCAGGGAATTGAAAGAAGCAGCATTGTAGACTGGATTAATGCATCTTGTCAAAACCTTGCTTCACTTTTACCGCTATTTTGGACCGCTTCCGTGAATGAACACGGAAGGCTATCCACAATCACATCACCTCAAAGTACTTTCGCGATCGCATCAGTCACGTAATCGATGTTGCGTGCGTTCAGTGCCGCGACGCAAATGCGGCCGGTATCGACCGCATAGATCGCGTACTCATCGCGCAGGCGTGCCACTTGCGCTTTGGTCAGCCCCGAGTATGAAAACATCCCGCGCTGCCGGGTCACGAATTCGAAGTCGTGGCTCGGCGCTTTTTCTTTCAGCTTGCGCACCAGTTCTTGCCGCATGACGCGGATGCGTACGCGCATCGCGGCCAGTTCCTCTTCCCACAGCGCGCGCAATTCGGGGGTCGCGAGTGCGGTGGCGACGACCTGGCCGCCATGGATCGGCGGGTTCGAGTAGTTGGTGCGAATCACGCGCTTCAGTTGCGACAGCACGCGGCCGGCTTCTTCGGCGCTGACGGCGACGATGCTCAATGCGCCGACGCGCTCGCCATATAGCGAGAATGATTTCGAGAAAGAGTTGGACACAAACAGCGGGCCACCGGCTGCGGCGAACTGGCCGACGACTTTGCCGTCGGCTTCGATGCCGTCGCCAAAGCCCTGATATGCCATATCGAGGAACGGGATCAATCCGCGTTGCGTCACGACCTGGATCACTTCGGCCCATTGCGCGTCGCTCAAGTCGGCGCCGGTCGGGTTGTGGCAGCATGCGTGCAGCAGGACGATGGAGCCGGATGGCATCGTTTTCAATGCGCCCAGCATGCCGGCGAAATTCACGCCGCGGGTGGCTGCGTCGTAGTACGGGTAGTTGTTGACCGTAAATCCGGCCGATTCGAATAGCGCGCGATGGTTTTCCCAACTCGGGTCGCTGATCCAGACTTGTGATCCGGGCGCGAAGCGCTGCAAGAAATCGGCGCCCAGCTTGAGCGCGCCGGTGCCGCCAATCGCTTGTACGGTAATGGCGCGCTTCTCTTGAATCACGGCGCTGTCGGCCCCAAATACCAGTTCCTGCACCGCCTTGTCGTAGGCGGCTAGTCCATCGATCGGCAAGTAAGTGCGCGGTGCCAACTTTTCCATCAGCAACGCTTCCGCTTTTTGAACGCACTGCAGCAGCGGCACCTTGCCGTCATCGTCGTAATAAACACCGACGCCCAAGTTGATTTTGTTCGGATTTTTGTCGGCGTTAAAGGCTTCGGTGATGCCAAGAATCGGGTCGCGTGGCGCCATTTCAATGGCGGCGAATAGAGGTGCTGAAAGAGATGCGTTCATCGTGATAACATCAAAAGTTGGCTGCAAAATTTGCTTGCAGTCCGGGGTATATGGAGTTGTATGTATGGCATTGCGCGGCCAAGTGTGGTCTTGCGCGCAACACGCTATTTTACCAAAGGTCTATCCAGTTTCCAAAGGTCGATGAGAATGACTGATCTATCCCAGGTTGCCAGCACGACGGACGAATCGAAAATCATCACGTTTCCCGATTCGCCGTATCGGCTGTACCAGCCGTTCCAGCCCGCCGGCGATCAGCCGGAGGCGATTGTCAAACTGGCCGAAGGCATCGAGGACGGGCTGTCATACCAGACGCTGCTCGGCGTGACCGGGTCGGGCAAGACATTTACGATGGCCAACGTGATCGCGCGCATGGGCCGGCCGGCCATTGTGTTCGCGCCGAACAAGACGCTGGCGGCGCAGTTGTATAGCGAATTTCGTGAATTTTTCCCGCACAACGCGGTGGAATATTTCGTCAGCTATTACGATTATTACCAACCCGAGGCCTACGTACCGCAGCGCGATCTGTTCATCGAAAAAGATTCATCGGTCAACGAGCATATCGAGCAGATGCGTCTGTCGTGCACCAAGTCGTTGATGGAGCGGCGCGATGTGGTGATCGTCGCCACCGTCTCCGCGATTTACGGTATCGGCAATCCGTCCGAATACCATCAGATGATCCTGACCCTGCGCGCAAAGGACAAGCTGAGTCAACGCGACTTGATCGCGCGCCTGATCCAGATGCAATACACGCGCAACGAAATCGATTTCGGCCGCGGTACGTTCCGCGTGCGCGGCGATACCATCGACATCTTCCCGGCCGAGCATGCGGAGCTGGCGATTCGAATCGAGATGTTCGATGACGAGATCGAGAGCCTGCAGCTATTCGATCCACTGACCGGGCGCGTGCGGCAAAAGATTCCGCGCTTCACGGTCTATCCCGGCTCTCATTACGTGACGCCGCGCGCCACCGTGTTGCGCGCGATCGACACCATCAAGGACGAACTGCGCGAGCGGCTCGAATGGTTCCGCAAGGAGAACAAGTTGATCGAGGAACAGCGGCTGGAACAGCGCACCCGCTTCGACCTTGAGATGATGCAGGAAATCGGTTTTACCAAAGGCATCGAAAACTATTCGCGTCATCTGAGTGGCGCAAAACCGGGCGAGCCGCCGCCGACCCTGGTCGACTATTTGCCGAAGGATGCGTTGATGTTCCTCGACGAGTCGCACGTGTTGATGGGGCAGCTCAACGGCATGTACAACGGCGACCGCGCGCGCAAGACCAATCTCGTGGATTACGGATTCCGGCTGCCTTCCGCGCTCGACAACCGGCCGCTGCGCTTCGATGAATTCGAGGGCAAGATGCGGCAAACGGTGTTCGTGTCCGCGACGCCGGCCGACTATGAGAAACAGCACGCCGGACAAGTCGTGGAGCAAGTGGTGCGCCCGACCGGTTTGATCGATCCCGCCATCAGCGTGCGTCCCGCCAGCTCGCAGGTCGATGACCTGATGTCCGAAATCACCCTGCGCGTCAAGAAAAACGAACGCGTGCTGGTGACGACGCTGACCAAGCGCATGGCCGAGCAGCTGACTGAATTCCTCAGCGACAACGGTATCAAGGTGCGCTATCTGCACAGCGATATCGAGACCGTGGAGCGAGTCGAAATCATCCGCGATTTGCGGCTCGGTACGTTTGATGTGCTGGTCGGTATCAACCTGCTGCGCGAAGGCCTGGATTTGCCGGAAGTGTCGCTGGTGGCGATCCTCGACGCCGACAAGGA
>DHXL01000330.1:0-3145 GCA_002415335.1 Oxalobacteraceae bacterium UBA5157 | reverse complement strand
CGCAGCCTGATCCAGACCATCGGTCGCGCCGCGCGTCACCTGAACGGCATGGCGATTCTGTATGGCGACCGTGTCACCGATTCGATGAAGCGCGCGATCGATGAAACCGACCGCCGGCGCAGCAAGCAGGTCGCGTTCAATACCGCCAACAACATCACGCCGATCGGCATCAAGAAGAGCATCAAGGACTTGATCGATGGCGTCTACAATCCGCAGGAAGCGCGCGAGGAACTGCAGGCCGCGCAAGAGCACGCGAAGTATGAGGCGATGAGCGAGAAACAGGCCGGCAAGGAAATCAAACGCCTGGAAAAACTGATGCTCGAGCACGCGAAGAACCTGGAGTTCGAAAAAGCGGCGCAAGTGCGCGATCAATTGCATGCGGTCAAGCAGCAACTGTTCGGTGCGCCAGGCACTGACAACGTGGTGCCGATCGCCGAAGGAGGCTAGTCATCGGGACGCGCGCTACAATCGGGACTTTTTGCGCGCATCCGCCATGACACCTGCCATTCCCAGCAGCATCCTCGACATGCTTTCCCTGGCCGATCCATCCTGGCGGCCGCACCTGTTAGCCGGGCTGGAAGCGACCGCGCGAGCCGATCCGGCTTACCTGCCGGCACTGGTGTCTCAGCCTTACCTGCCGAACGGCGGACGCTTGTTCGCGGCGTTTGCGCAACCGCTGGATGCCGTGCGCTACGTGCTGGTGGGGGAGGGCCCGTATCCGCGCGCCGAGAGTGCGACCGGCGTGTGCTTCATGGATGGTGCGGTCGGTTTGCTGTGGTCGGAAAAGGGCTTCTCCGTAGCGGTCAATCGCGCCACCTCGTTACGCAATTTTATCAAGATGCTGCTCGTCGCGGATGGCCAGCTGGCAATCGAGCAAACCAACGGCGAGGCGCTCGCGCGTATTTCGCTGAAGGCGCGCGCCATCGGGTCAACGTTCATCCAGACCCTGATGGACCTGCAGGCGAACCTGACCAGGCACGGCTTCCTGCTGATGAACGCGGCGCTGGTGTTTCGTCCACATGTCGCGCCCATCAAGGACGCCAAGGCCTGGTACCCGTTCTTGCAGGCAGTACTGACGGCACTGTCCGATCATGCCGCGCGCATGGGCGCGGCTCCGCCGACCCTGGTGCTGTGGGGTAAGGCCGCCGGACAGCTTGACGTGCTGCCCTCAGCCGCACACTTCCCCAAAGCGATATCCGAGCATCCGTATAACCTCTCGTTCATCGCCAATTCGGCCATGCAGAACCTGTTCGCGCCGCTGCATCTGCTGCAGAAACAAGAGACTGTCTATCCCATAAACAAGGGATAGGATTTGGTACGGGAACGGGCTATTCTTGCCACGCGCGTCGGGCGCGGATCGCTGCGGGAGAGTCCCTTGAAGAGTTTTCAGATTTTGTTCGTTTGCATGGGCAACATATGCCGGTCGCCTACCGCTGAAGGCGTGATGCGCAAGCTGGTCGAAGACGCCGGTCTGCAGCATCGGGTCGAGGTCGATTCCGCCGGCACCCACGGCTATCATATCGGCTCGCCACCCGACACGCGCAGCCAGGCCGCCGCTCACAAGCGCGGTTACAATTTGACGGGGACGCGTGCCCGCCAAGTGGTCGAGCGCGACTTCGAGAAATTCGACTTGCTACTCGTGATGGATCTGGAAAACCTGATGTTGCTGCAGAGGTTATGTCCGGTGCAACATCAATCCAAGCTGCGCCTGTTGATGAGCTATGCGCTCAACTCGGCGGCGCCGGTCGTGCCTGATCCCTACCTTGACGGCACCAGCGGCTTCGAAACCGTGCTCGATTACGTCGAAGATGCTTGCGACGGCCTGTTACGGCTTTTGTCTCATCGCAGCCTGGTCTAGGAGCGAACTGTGCGACTTAGACTCTGCCCTTCGGTGGCCCGAGCTCAAATCTGCCTGATGTGAAATAATACGGTTTGTTCACGCGTGCAGAGCATCGCAAGCAAGACGGTTCGCTCGTGCGCGCACAACATCGCAAGCGGCAAAGCAAATACCTGACAAAAATACTCGGGTTTGTTATACTCACTCCAAAGATTCGAGTACCCGACGTATTCGATTGCTTTTTCTGCAAGTTTGGAGCGAGATTTTATGCGATTGACCACAAAGGGCCGTTTTGCGGTGACTGCGATGATTGACTTGGCGTTACGCCAAGACAAGGGGCCGGTCACGCTGGCCGGAATCAGCCAGCGGCAAGAAATCTCCCTGTCTTACCTCGAGCAATTGTTCGGCAAGTTGCGCCGTCATGAAATTGTAGAATCGGTCCGCGGGCCGGGCGGCGGTTACAACCTGGCGCGCAAGGCGGAAGACGTGACTGTCGCGGACATCGTCATCGCGGTCGACGAGCAGCTCGACGCGACGCAATGCGGCGGCAAGGAAAATTGTCACAGTGCCGATCATCAGCACGGCAGCCGCTGCATGACGCACGACTTGTGGGCGACGTTGAATGCAAAGATGGTCGACTACCTGGATTCGGTCTCGCTGAAAGACTTGGTGGACCAGCAGAAGCAAAAAAGCACGGAACACAGCGTGGTGGTCATGCATCGGCCGCCGGTCGTTGCATAATTTTTATGAATTGCGGGAAAGAGTTAAGCGTAGCGATACTCTGTCCCCAACTGACCAGAATAGCGGGAAAAAGTTAAGCGGAGCGATACTCTGTCCCCAACTGACCAGAATAGCGGGAAAAAGTTAAGCGGAGCGGTACTCTGTCCCCAACTGACCAGAATAGCCGGAAAGAGTAAAGCGGAGCGTCGTGCTGTTCCCCTCACATTATGAAAGCTATAGAATGAATGCCCCTTTGGAAAAAAGCTTGATCGATACCATCAAGGCGCCGCATTTCCCGATCTACATGGATTATTCGGCAACGACGCCGGTCGATCCGCGCGTGGCCGACAAGATGATTCCGTATCTGCGCGAACAGTTCGGCAACCCCGCGTCGCGCAGCCACATGTACGGCTGGACCGCTGAAAAAGCGGTGGAAGATGCGCGTGAGCAGGTGGCCGCGCTGGTCAATGCCGATTCGCGCGAAATCATCTGGACCTCCGGCGCGACCGAGGGCAATAACCTCGCGCTGAAAGGCGCGGCGCAGTTCTACAAGACCAAGGGCAAACACATCATCACGGTCAAGACCGA
>DHXL01000383.1:6726-10713 GCA_002415335.1 Oxalobacteraceae bacterium UBA5157 | reverse complement strand
GAAATTTCGTCGAAAAACGCCTTGCTGTTCGGCTCGCGGCCTAGGAAATCACGTACCAGTTCCGCACCGTGCTTTTCGCTGCCGCGTGCCAAGATGGTGGCACGATACAGACGTCCGACTTGCGGATTCATCAGTTGGCCGTGATAGCGAGACAGCATGTCGAGCGCCAGCACTTCGGACCACATGTAGCCGTAATAGCCGGCCGCATAGCCACCCATCAGGTGCCCGAACTGCCCGGGAAATTCGGTCCCCTCGACGTACCCGAGCGGCGTCGCGCCTTCCAGCTTTTTCCAGGTAGCGAGCGGGTCGCCCGGCTGTTCGCTGTGGATGCTCATGTCGAAGTTCGCATACAACAACTGCCGCGCATAGCGTATGCCGCGGCCATAATTGTGCGCAGCGGTCATGCGCTGCACCAACGCGTCGTCCACTTGCGGACAGGCGGGTTTGCAGAACCCGGACAGCAGCGACAGCGACTCCTTGCGGCGCGCCCATTCCTCGAACATTTGCGACGGCGCTTCGACGAAATCATTTTCGACCGAGGTACCGGCCTGGCTCACGTAGCGGGTGGACGACAGTACGCTGTGCAACACGTGGCCGAATTCGTGCACCAGCGTTTCCAGTTCGTCGCTATCGAGGCCGCTGCGGTCGAAGTTGGTGACCAGCACCGCGATCGGCGTACGCTGTGCCAGCGTGCTGACGCCACGGATCGGGAATGCGGCCGCGTGACCGTACTTGCCGTCACGCGGGAACGGATCGAGATAGACGCCGCCGATGCGCGCGTGACTCGTGCTGTCATAGACGTCGTAGTATTGCACTTCCTTGTGCCAGACCGGCACCAGGACACGCTTGAACTCGACGCCGTACAAGGTACTGGAAACATGCATGATCCAGGCGAATGCGGCGTCGGTCGGGAAGTACTTGCGCAGCGCATTCTGATCGACGTGGTAGCGCTCCTGCTTCAGCTTCTGCTGCCAGTACGAGATATCGGAACGCTCGATCGTCGTGTCGGCCAATGGCGTCTTGAGAACCTGCGCCTTGTATGCGCGCAGTTCTTCCAGTTCCTTGCGCTCAAGCGCGGTGACGGCAACCTTGACCTCGTCCAGGAACTGGTAGACTGCCTCGGGGCTCTTGGCCATGCGGCGCCGGATCACGAAATGCGCGTAGCTCGGCAAATCGAACAGGGCCGCCATCTCGCGCCGCAAGTCCATCGCCTCCTTCAGCAGCGGCGGATTCTTCGGCGTGCCGTGATTGAAGAACGCGAATTGATAACGGCGCCGCGCATTCGTGTTGTCGGCATAATCCATGAACGGGTTGTAGTCGGGATATTCGAAGCCGAGCAGGTAGTTGCCTTTGTCATCGCGCTTGGCGCGCGCCAGATAGGCGTCCGGCAATCCTTTGACTTCGTCCGGAGTGAAGGTCAGCTTTTCATTATTGTCGCGGATATTGCGCGCGAATTCCTGGCTCAGTTCTTCGATCCGTCCCAGGATCGCTTTCATGCGCGCGCGCTTTTCGGGCGCCAGCGCGACGCCGGTATCTTCGAAGCCGTCCAGCAGATCCTGGCGCAGTTTTTTTCCTACCGCGTCGGCCGGCGCGACCGTCTTGAAGCGCCGGTACAGCTTGTCGTTTTGCAGCAGTTCGGTGTTGAACTTATTCAGCGCGACCAGGCAGGTTTCGGCGTTGCTACGCACCTTGGCGTCCGGTGACACGTTATTCAGAATGTCCATCGGACCCTGAACGTCCTCAAGGGCGATCTGTAGCCGGTTCCAATCGGCGAACACCGCCTCGGCATCGCCGGCATGCGCGGCCGGCAGCGCCTCGGTGGCCGCCACATGCTTGCGCAAATCGCTCAAGCTGCGCTCACACAGCGACGGAATCTGTTCCGCAGTCAGCAGCGGCACCAGTGGGCGCCCGGGCCCCTCGCCAAAGGCCGGGTTGATCGCCAAGACCAGCAGCGCCGTGGCAAACGGCTGGAAAATAGAGGATGGTTTCATGCGTCTCCTGTTATCGGATTGAATCCGTGCGGGTCTTCGCGCCGGTCCTGCTGAATCATGGCTTGCGCTTCTCGATATCGATATACATCCATTCGCAATGCAGAATCGGATGCTTCTTGTAGCCGATCACGCGCGGCTGCGCAATCATGTTGCGGTAACGCGCATAGCCCATGCGCACCGGTGTGTACACTTCGAGAATCCGCGTCATCTTGTGGTACAGCAGATCGCGTTCGGGACCGGCCGGCAGTTTTTGCGACTGCTCGTACAGCGCGTCGTACTGCGGGATCTGCGAGCAGCCATTGTTATTCTGGTGCGTGTTCGGACCATAGAACAGCTGCATGAAATTATCGCCATCCGGATAATCGGCGATCCACGGCGCAACCCGCGTTTGCAGCTGGCATTGCTTCTCGGCCTTCAACACGTCGGGAAATGGGCTGCGCACACCCTCCATATGAATGTGGATCAAGTCATAGGTCTTCTTCCACATCTCCGATTGCTGCTGGCCGACTGAATCGTTGTACGCGGTGAAACGCACCACCAGCGGCTTGCCATCCGGCAGCGTGCGCCAGCCGTCAGCATCTTTCTTGTAGCCGAATTTATCGAGCAGCGCATTGGCCGCCGTCGGGTCGAATTGCAGGCTGCTCTTGTAGTTCGGATCGTAACCGACGACGCCCGGCGGAATGGGATATTCCAGCGCCTGCGCCTCCCCGTTCCACACGACCTGGATCTCTTCCTTGACGTCGTGCGCCATCGCAATCGCGCGCCGCAGCGCGATCTTTTCCTTGCTCAAGCCGCCCAGGACCGGGTCTTGCATATTCCAGTAGTAATAGCTGATTTCAGGATCGACGATGCGCGACAACTGCACGCCCTTCTTCGCGAATTCGGGTTTGAGTTTGCCATCCTTCAGCACCTGCGGCGCTAATGGCCCCTGCAGCTCGAACAAGTCGACTTCATCGTTCTGGAATGCCAGCAAGCGCGACTGATCTTCCAGCATCACGCTGATTTCGATGCGCCCGATTTGCGGCATGCGCTTGCCTTTCAGTTCCTTCACGATCTTCTGGTCTTCGGGATCACTGCCCGCCTTGAAATCCCAGGTCGAGCCGCGAAAATCGGGATTCGCCGTCAGCACCATGCGCGAGCCGCGCACCCATTCGGTCAGCATGTAGGGGCCGGTGCCAACCGGATTGGCCATCACCTGCCCCTGTGCGTCCTGGTATTTTTCGATCACTTCGCGCGCCACCGCCGAAGTCGGCTCGTGCGCCAGGATCATGCCGAGGTTGAAATCGGGCCGCTTCAGATGAATGCGCAGCGTATAGCGGTCCAGCAATTCGAATCCGGACACCTTGCGGTCGGGATCGAAGTGTCCTGTCTTCCTGGCTTCTTGCGCGTACTCGTCCAGGCCCTCCACCTTGCCGTCGAACAGCCAGGTATGCGGCGAGTTCAGCTTCGGATTCATCAGTCGCTTGTACGAATACACATAGTCGGCCATCGTCAGTTCGCGCGGCTTGCCCTTGAACGCCGGGTCGGGCGGAAAGTAGATGCCCTTCTTCAGATGAATCGTGTAGGTCTTGCCGCCGTCCGTCACCTCGGGCATGGCCGCCGCCGTCAGCGGTATCAGCTTGGCCGGGCGCGCCAGGTAATCGTAGGTGTACAAGGTTTCGAATACCGACTGCACGATTTGCGCCGAATACAGGTCACGTGAAATGGCCGGATCGAAACCGGTTTCAGCCGCGACAAAGACGTAGCGCAGCACCTTGCCGGGGTCGGCAGGCGACGCGGCGAAGCCGGCCTGCATCGACAGGCCGCCAGCCAGACAAACCAGTAACATCATTCGTAATAACGACTTCATTTCTCGTGTCTCCGTAATCGTGCGCTTGCGTGTTGCAAGGCGCATGCCTGCTCAATGCTTTTCGATGTCGAGGTGTTGCCAATCGGCGCTCAGGATAGGATGTTTCTTGAAACCCTTTACCCACGGCCGCACCACCCAATTGCGGAC
>DHXL01000383.1:3686-6395 GCA_002415335.1 Oxalobacteraceae bacterium UBA5157 | reverse complement strand
GCGCATACAGCGCGTTGCGCTCGGGGCCGGGGGGCAGTCCCATGGCCTTCACATACAGCGCGTCATACGCGGCCGATTGGTAGCAGCTATTGTTGCCCTGACCGGAATTCGGCCCATACAGCAACTGGAGGAAATTCTCGCCCTCAGGATAATCGGCTCCCCACGCGGCGCCCCAGATCATCAGCTTGCATTCGGTTGCCGCCTTCATGTTGTCAGCAAAATTACTGGTGAGGAAATCGGCACGAACGCCGATCTGGTCGAGGCCGCGCTTCCAGATTTCCGCATAAATCTTGGACGTCGCATCCGGCTCCCCGGATATCTTCAACAGCAATGGCTTGCCGTCGGGCATGCTGCGGTAGCCGTCTGCGCCGCGCCGGTACCCGAAGCGATCCAGCAGCTGGTTGGCGAGCCCGATATTGTATTCATCGATGCTGGTGCGATAGTGTTCATCATGTCCGACCACGCCGACCGGGACGATCATTTGCGCCTTCACCGCCTGGCCGTTGCGCGCCTGCGCGATATCGTCCTTCAGACTGTATGCCATCGAAACCGCCCGGCGCAGCGCGATCTTCTCCTTGCCATAGCCGCCGATGACCGGGTCTTTCATGTTGAACGAGGTATAGATAATCTCGGGCATGACCACGCGGTTGAGCGCGATCTTCTGCGCCGCATACTCCGGTTTCAGCTTGTCCCCATCCAGCACGGTAGGCGCCGCCACCTGCGGCAACTTGTCGAAGTCCAGTTGCTTGTCCGCGAAAGCCAGCCAGCGCGACTGTTCTTCTTCGATGATGCTGATTTCAACGCGCCCAATCTGAGGCATTTTCTTGCCCTTCATGTCGCGCACCATTTGATCGTCCCACGCATCGCCTGACGATTTGAAGTCCCAAATGTAGCCGCGGTAATCCGGATTGGCGGTCAGGATGATTTTGCTGCGCGCCACATAGTCGCTCAGCATATAAGGACCGGTCCCGACCGGATGCTGACCGCTCTGCGATCCGTACGCCTCGATCACTTCACGCGCGACGGCGCCGAGCCCGTTGTAGGCCATCACATACAGGAAATTGTAATCGGGCTTGTTCAACGCGATGCGCAGCGTGTAGCGGTCTACTGCCCGCAGTCCGGCCACCGGTGCGTCGTAATCGAAATGCCCCGATTTTTTGGCAGCCCTGGCAAGATCGTCCAGACCGACAATCTTGCCCTCGACGAAATTGGCGGATGGCGAACGGTTCTTCGGGTCCACCAAACGCTCGATCGTGTAGATATAGTCTTGTGCGGTCAATTCATGGCGCTTGCCCTTGAACGCAGCATCGGGAGTGAAATAAATGCCCTTCTTGATGCGGAAGACATAAGTCTTGCCGCGGTCGGCGACCTCCGGCATCGCCTCTGCCGCCAGCGCAACCAGCTTTGCCGGACGAGCGACATAGTCATACGTCAGCAAAGGCTCAAAAATCGCTTCGCCGACCCAGATCGAGTACGCATTGCTCGTGTGCGCCAAATCGAAGCCATCGTCGGCCACCTCGAACGCCACCCGCACCACTTTGGACGGATCGGCCGGACTCGCAGCATGGGCGGCCCCGGCCAAAAGCATGATGGCAATCAGACTTTGTTTGAATGGTTTCCACATTTTGCGACATCCTTATACGCTGTCACTGCTCGATCCTGATCGAATCCCATGGGTGGCGGAATTCAACCGGCCCCGATGAATGGTCGAGGCCTAAAAGGGCGTAACCATAACGCATGTCGGGCATTTTTGGGAAAATCTGCAAAGATATTTTCATGGTGCTGCGCACAAGATATCGAAAAAATAAATTAAGTAGATTTACTCAGTTTTACACTGGAGCAACAGTTTTCGTATTGCGTTGCACCAAAAAATTCAGGCCTGCTTCTTGCTCAGTGCTCCATGACTGCCTTGCTTTCAGCAGAATTTTTATTTGATGCGTCGCACAAGTATTTTGTGGCGAAATGGACATGCCTTCCCGTACAGTTTTTCAGGTGTTGTTTTCCATGCATTCTCAGAAAAAAGGCTAGTTGACATGATGCATTTTGAATGGTTCCATACGCTTCACGAAAATTTATTTTCAAAAGAGATTTTTCGTGAAACCGCCAAAGGGCGCGGCCAAAAAAACTTTAACTCTTATAAACATACCCCCAAAAGGAGTTTGGATAATGATGATGGAAACCGTGTTATCTCGTTCGATCCGCTTGATATTCGCAGGCGGCATCGCGGCCACCATTGGCCTATTGGCACAGCCGGTCTTGGCGCAGGAAACGGCTAAAGACGATTCAAAAATGCAGCGCGTTGAGATTACGGGTTCAAGTATTCGCCGGACCGACGCCGAGACTCCAAGTCCGGTTCAGGTTATTTCGGCTGACGACCTGAAAAAATCGGGTTACACGACGGTCTCCCAAGTATTGCAGGGTATCACCGCAAACGGCCAGGGCACGTTGAGCAGCGGCTTCCCTGGCGCATTTGCCGGTAGCGCCACCGGCATTTCCTTACGCGGCTTGACGACAGCGGCGACTCTGGTGCTGATCGACGGTCACCGGATGGCTCCGTTCCCGTTGTCCGATGACGGCCAACGTTCCTTTGTTGATATCTCGAGCATCCCATTCGATGCGGTTGAGCGGATCGAAGTGTTGAAAGATGGCGCGTCGGCGGTTTACGGCTCCGACGCAATGGCTGGCGTTGTCAACATCATTCTGAAGAAG
>DHXL01000383.1:0-3616 GCA_002415335.1 Oxalobacteraceae bacterium UBA5157 | reverse complement strand
GTCAACATCATTCTGAAGAAGAGTTTTGTCGGCACACAAGTTTCGGCTGAGGGTGGAACAACAACTCAAGGCGGCGGTACAACGACGCACGCGGCTTTGACACACGGATTTGGTGACTACGATGCAGACGGCTATAACGCCTACGTCAGTCTGGAAGTTCGTCATCAAGACGCAATCCGTCAGAATCAACGTCAAGGCGATGGCTTGTGGTCTAGTCTTGATCAGACATCGATCGGCGGCAACAACCAGACTCCGGGTGCATCGACGGCCCAAGGAGGTATTCGGGCGATTCCTCCTACCTATGGAACGGTTTATCTGACCCCACGGACGGGTACTTTTAGTGCCGCTAACAGCTTCTTCTATTCGAGCCCGATTGCACCGAATGCGGCGTATTCCGGCTCATGCGATTATGCATCGCTGGTCGCCGGCGGATGCACGTTCGTAAATCCCAAAGCTGAAATCCAGCCGGCGACACAAAACGTCAACGTTATCGGCAGCTTCACCAAGAGACTAGCCAGCGATTGGAAACTCGATGTCAAGGGCTCGTTGTTCGATAGCAAGGGCGAGCAATATAACGCAGGTTCTACCGCAAATGGCTTGGTTGTGTTCCCGACCTCGTTTTCACCGCTGGTGGCAGTCTCGGCCGGCGTGACTCCGCATCTGGTCGGAACCACAATCCCCGCTGTCACCGTACCTGCGGGGTATCCGGGCAATCCGTTTGGTGCCCCGGCGCAAGTGCGTGGCGTTAATCTGGATGCGCCGATCGCGCATGATGACTTCGAATCGAAGTCATACCGCTTGGTTACCGCTCTCACTGGGACGATCGGCGTCTGGGATATCGATACTTCCATCGGTTACACCAGGGTTGAGACTTCAAAAGACGCCTTCGGTGCCACCAACGTTCCAGCACTAAACGCAGCGCTTAACCGTGCGTCCAACCCATACTTGATTACCGGCGGCAATACAGCAGCCGATAATGCTGCGATCTATCCGACCGTATCTTCCACAGACACTTCCGAGCTTGAGTTTGCCGAACTCCATGCCACGCGTTCGCTCGCGACATTGCCTGGCGGAGATCTCGGATTCAGTACCGGCGCTTCATACATTCGTCGCGTCATGAGTTCGCCGGCGCCGGATCTGGTTGCACAAGGTATCGTGAGCGGCAATAACGCCTACGTTCAGGGTTCGCAAACCGATGCATCGGCTTACATGGAAGTATACGCGCCTGTCCTCAAGACCTTGGAACTTGATGGCCACTTACGCTTCGATCATTTTGACAATGCAGGCAATGCGACGACACCATCGGTTGGATTCAAATTCACGCCGGTCAAGCAAATCGCCTTACGTGGTACTTATGGTAGGGGATTCCGCGCGCCAAATGCCGCAGAGAACGGCCAGGCGGGCCAGGCCTATTCGGCCGGCACTGGTCACGATCCGCTACTCTGCGCTGATGGATCCCCGACGACTGCAGGCAACGTAATCTCGCAATGTAATTACAATGTGGTTTACCTGAACGCAGCCAATCCAAATCTCAGTCCAGAAAAATCGACATCCGAAACGCTGGGACTGATTCTGGAGCCGATCAAGGGTTGGAGCTCAACCATTGATTTGTATCAGACCGAAATCCGAAATCAGATCGTTGCGGGGACTGGAGACGTCAGTAATGCGGTCCGCGGCGCACCGGTGGCGGATACTTGTTCGGATGGTGCAGGTGGCGCAGTACCTTGCACGCCAGCCGTCGGTCCGATTCTTTATATTCCAGTCGAGTTCGTTAATGCCAATTCGACGAAGGTCAGCGGTGTCGAGTTGGATACTCGCTACAAGTTTAAGATGGGTGACATGGGTAACCTGACAACGGACTTGAACTGGTCTCATACCATGAGCTATATCTTTACCAGTGGCGGCGTAGCCTACCAGTTGGCCGGTACGCACGGTCCGGCTGTTGTCGGTGGCAACACCGGCAACCCGAAGGATCGTATCCAGGCGACGTTTACCTGGGATAAGGGACCGATGCAAATTGCGACGATTTTTAACTGGATCAGCAGCTTTGATTTGACCGATCCGTCAGGCTCGAACGCAGGGACACCGGTTCTCAACTGCACCGATGCCGTGCAGGCGGGCGGCTACTACGCTGCTTGGTTCCCCGGGACACTTGACCAGCCGGCGTCACAATATTGCAAAGTGCGATCGTTCCTCGAAACCGATTTGTCGGCCACCTACAAAATCGACAAGAATTGGACTATCCATGGCGCGATCACCAACCTGTTCAATCAAAGTCCTCCGCTTGACTTGAACACCTATGGTGGCGGTAATCTGCCATATAACCCATCGATGCATATGGCTGGCGCAATTGGCCGTTTCATCAACATTGGGGCGAACTACAGATTCTAGTTCGATATTGCATAGTCTTGGAAAAAACGCAGGGGTCGCTCCTGCGTTTTTTTTAATCAATTCCTGAGCTTTAGAGAGGTCGACACACACGCGATTCCATGCGTGAAGGCCGCCGGACCTAAATTCATCGCCGAACCTAATTCCATAAGCAATTATCGAGAGTGACTTGATCAAATCCTTAACCATTATCGTTTTATTGAGTGCATCGACGCAGACGTTCGCTGAGGAAGCACCGAAGAACCCATGCCACCAACCAGTCATGCCGAATTCGCAGTCGTCCGATATTGTCATCAAGTATTTTAGTAAGCACATGCGGGAATACAAAACCTGCATCGACAAATTTGTCAAAGAACAACGAGCGATTTCGACACTGGCAACAGATGTTAACGGAGCCAGCAAAGCATTCGAAGCTGCCGAAGCTGCACAGAAGGAGTACAACGCGATAGCCGATGAGTTGAATGCGCGAACAGTTGAGTAGAAGGAGCCAGGTGTTTCGCATAAAAGGTCCGTGATGCTCTAATTGGTGACTTGTTGCGACTCTTGCGGCGCTCATCGATTTCGCCGCCAGCTTTCTTCGTGCGCTGATTGGTGAAATCCTTGGCCTTCGGCGCTTTGCTGTGAATGAGATCCTTGTGGCCCGCGTAGGCGCTGTTACCGTAGACGCATTGCTCCTGGCCCATGCAACAAATCAGGCAGAGGATGCTTGTCGTGAACACTGGCAGCCGTAACGACGGCCCTGTGCACCACGCCGGCCGGAATGACGGCATGCGGCCTCCTTTGCAGCAGCGCCATGTCCAAGGCAGCGAGCGAGCCAACCGACGACAAGTCGGCTGAACACATCGCGCACCATCGCCAGATACCCGAAGCCGGCAACGGTCAAAATATAGGTCGCATCGGCCACCCACAAGTGATTTGGCTCATCCGTCTCGAAATGCCGTTGCACGAGGTCCGGCGCCGGACGAACAGCCATGCACTTTCATGCCACTGCAAAGAAATTTTCACAATTGCGTGCAGCCGGCAGATATACGACTGCAAAAATAAATTCTTCACCCCAATACTTCACCGACAAAATTGATGCTGTTCTGCACCAAATAGGGTGGTCTTGTTATTGCTCGGGAACGCGCATCAGCACTATGCATAATGGAACGTTTGCATGCCGCATTGCAGCATGGTTTCTTCAGCCTTTCGCGGCTACCTTTTGGATACTGTTTGCACGGAAATTATT
>DHXL01000199.1:10662-11378 GCA_002415335.1 Oxalobacteraceae bacterium UBA5157 | reverse complement strand
TTTTGGCCACGAGTGCCGTTGCGCTATGCACCGGATCAAAGAAGTGGCACAATGCGCGCTAGCATCAGATGCCAAAACTACAACTAGAGACAATAGCTGCCGCACCGCGGATATGGCTGATAATAGAAATACGCTAACCGCCATTCGTTCCGGGCTCGGATCCGGACCGCATGCTGCCCAAGAAGTGCGTCGAATTGTTTCGAATATGCTCACTCGAGTCCACCACCCCAGCCAGACAGCCATCGGGTCCATGCTGAACCACGTTCGCCCCGCCTGGTCGAACAGGGTGAATATGGTTTGTATGCCGCTATCGTGAACGTACGCAAAGCACAGCAGATGGAGACACTGCTTAAACATATGGCGGAGATCACCTGCCACCGCGATCACGCCCTGCTCGACATCTCGGTGGTGGCGGCGTTACGCGAGCTGGTTGGCGCGACGCAGGTCAGAGCGCTGGAGATCTTCCGCTACCGCGATGCCCTTTTTGTGCGGCAGCGGGTCTCGATCAAGGACGGAGCGATCGTAACCGACGAGGAAGGGTTTGGCGACAATCACGGCGGCGAGCCGATTTGCGCTTATCCGATGCTGGTGACCTGCCTTGCACAACACCTGACGCGTGCGCAATTGACTTCATCGGATGGAAAGCACGTGCTGTGGCTGCCGGTTTGGATCAACGACGCGGTCAGCACCTGCATCGAAATCAGCAACGCCAAGCC
>DHXL01000199.1:8183-10343 GCA_002415335.1 Oxalobacteraceae bacterium UBA5157 | reverse complement strand
CCGTCGCCACTCAATCAAGAAGAACGCCGCCACCCCGGCGACATCCATGAGCAATGGCTGGCAGTGGTCGACATCGACCATTTCAAACTGGTCAATGACCAGTACGGCCATCTGTTCGGCGATGAGGTTTTGATCCTGGTCGCCAACCTGCTGCGCTCGTCGTTCCGCATGCAGGATCGCGTATTCCGCTTCGGCGGTGAAGAATTCGTGATCCTGCTGCGTTCAACGACGCTGCAGAACGCGCGAAAGATCTTCGAGCGTTTTCGTGCCAGCATGGAGCAGCACGATTTCCCGCAAGTCGGGCACGTGACGGTGAGCCTCGGTTTCGTCAGCATTTCGCACGAGACTCCGGTCGTGATCCTCGGCCATGCCGACCAGGCGCTTTATTATGCGAAAGCGAACGGGCGCAATCGGGTCTGCCATTACGACGAATTGGTGAGCAGCGGCAAACTCCACGCCGAAACCCCTAGCGAGTCATCGGTGGAATTCTTTTTCGACGAGCCGACCGCGGGCTGATCCGCTGTTTGCCGGCAAGCTGCCCGCTCGCTGGACCCGCTCCCGTTCTTTCAACTCGCTGGACGTGCGGTACCGCTACGCCTGGCGCTTTCCGGCAAGTTCCAGCATGGTGTCGCCGGCCGCGCCGGTCGGCGGCCCGGCCGGGATTGAGGCCCTCTCTCCGTGCACTTTCTTCTGCGCTCGTTTTGCCGTGGTCAGCAATATCACGCTTCCCAGGATCACCGCCATCGCCGCCATTTCACGGCGGCCGACCGATTCGCCGCCCAGCCAACCACCGATCAGCACCGCGATGATCGGGTTGACGTAGGCGTAACTCGAGACCAGCGCCGGCGACACCTTGGACAGCAGGTACATATAGGCGGAAAACCCCAGCAGCGACCCGGCTACCACCAGATAAGCCCATGCGAACCAGACCTCGCCGGTAATCGGCGTGATAAATCGTTCGCCACGCAGCAGCGCCACGCCGATCAGGAACACGCCGCCCAGCAGCATTTCGCTGGCGAAACCCATCGCGCCCGGCGCCAGCGTCAGCTTTTTTTGCGACAGCACAGAGCCGAGATTCCAGCAGATGATCGCGCCGAGCAAGGCGAGCACGCCAGCCGGCTGACCCACCATGTCGCTGCCACTGGCCAGCAACACCGCGCCACCGAAGCCGATCAGGATGCCGACCCATTCGCGCGGCGCCGGCCACTCGCCGAACAATCCGACCCACAGCGCGAGGATGAAAGGCGAACACGCGATGAACACGGCGGTCATGCCGGACGACACGGTCTGTTCAGCAACCGCGGTCAATCCCATGCCGCCGCCCAGCAGCAGGACCCCGATCACCGCGGCGTCGCGCCACTGGCGCGGAGTCGGATTCGGCGTGCCGCGCAGCTTGAGCCAGCCGAACAGCAGAATCCCGGCTGCCAGGAAGCGTGTTCCCATCAGCAGGAATGGCGGAAAAGCAGCCAGCGCGACGCGGATCGCCAGATAGGTCGAGCCCCATACGAGGTAGACCGTCAGCAGGGCGAGCAGCACGGATTTTGGGAGGGTACGCATGTGCTTCTTTCGAATCATTTGTTGTTCTGATCGCTCAGTGTAGGCGCAGCGCGAACCATTTTGAATGGATAATACAAAGCAGAATCAGCCAACAACCTTGGTTTTAATCGAAATTGGGCGACTCCACCATGAAACTCGATCTGGACGCGATGGATGCAAAAATCCTCGACATTCTGCAGGCGGATGCCCGCACCACGCTGGCCGAAATCGGACGCCGGATTCATATGAGTCAGCCGGCGGTGGCAGAACGCGTCAGGCGCATGGAAGCGGCCGATATCATTTCCGGCTATCACGCGCGCGTCAATCCGGCCGCGCTCGGTTACGCCATCACCGCCTTCATCCGGGTCGCGCGCCGCGCGCACGAGACGCCGGTGGAAGTAGTGGCGGCGCAGGTGCCGGAGATCATCGAATGTCATTCGATCACCGGCGACGATTGCAGCATCGTGAAAGTGGTCGCCTCGTCGGTGACGGCGCTGGAGAAAGTGATCATCGAGCTGACGCGCTGCGGCGTGACGTCGACTTCGCTGATTCTATCGTCGGTGATCGAGCGCAAGTCGATCAAGCCGGCTGTCTAATCAGTTGGGGACAGAGTACCGCTCCGCT
>DHXL01000199.1:4218-8018 GCA_002415335.1 Oxalobacteraceae bacterium UBA5157 | reverse complement strand
ATTAACGAATCATGGAACTGCGTCAACTCCGCTATTTCGTCGCCATTGTCGATCACGGCTCGCTCTCGCGTGCGGCCCGTGTGCTGCATATCGCGCAGCCGGCGCTGACCCAGCAATTGCGGCAGCTCGAACAGGAACTCGGCGCGCAATTGCTGCATCGCTCGGCCCAGGGAGTGCTCTCGACCGATGCCGGCAAAGTCTTCTACGAGCATGCCCAAGCGATCCTGAAACAGGTCGGCGACGCCAAATCGGCGGTCGCGCAGTCGACCGGCAAGCCGACCGGCACCGTCGCGCTCGGCATCCCGCAAAGCGTGTCGGGTGCATTCGCGTTGCCTCTGCTGACGGCCGTGCGCCAGACCTATCCGGAAATTTCGCTGCAATTGACGGAAGAGTTGTCCGGCAATCTGATCGAGCAATTGCGCTCCGGCCGCATCAATCTGGCATTGCTATTCGATGACGGACAGTTGGGTGCGTTTGCGACCACGCCGCTGGTGGAAGAAGAAATGATGTTCATCACGCGCGCCGATTCGCGCTTTGCAGTGCGCGGCAAGAGCATCTCGCTGGCCAAGGCGGTCGCGGTGCCGCTGATCCTGCCGAGCGTGCAGCACGGGGTGCGGCCACGTATCGAAAATATCGTCCGCAACGCCGGCTTATCGATCGATCATGTCATCGACATTAACTCGATCGCGATACTGAAGTCGGCGCTGCAGGCGGATATGGGTGCGACCATCTTGCCGGTGGCGCCGGTGCTGTCCGAGATCGAACGCGGCGCCATGCGGGCGTATCCGATTACCTGCGCCAGAATCACGCGTACCATCTCCTTGTGCGCATCGAAAAATATTCCGCTGACGAACGCGGCCGTCGCGGTGGAGCGGCTGGTGCTGGAGGTGACGAAGACGCTGTGCGCCAGCGGGCGCTGGCTGGGCGCGCAGAGCTTGATGCCGTGATCAGGCGAGGCGGCGTTCAGGGATTGACGAATCCCGGTTGCCAGCTGCGAACCTCGTCCGTCAGGAACCGGTCGTTCTGGGTCTGGATATCGGCGATCTCTTTCAGCGCTTCAAGCGAAAAACCTGCGCGCTTCTCGGCGCGATCCTGCATCGACAATGACAGCAGATATTTTTTCAGGTGCTTTGGCTCGATTGCGAAGACGGTAATGCGCTGCCAGATATGCGGATAATTCGTTTGCAGCACCTTGCCGGGTGTCAGTTGATCGAGCTTGACTGCGCTCAGTCCCGGCATATGGAGCGGGATCGGCGCCGCGTGCTGCAGCGGCGCGGCACGATCCGGTGCTTCCCGCCTCGCGCCGCCCGCCTCGTTGCTTGGTTGGATGGTTACCTCGGACTCGAATGCCGCCTGGCTTTCCGCATCCGGCGTCGACTTCGCCCGATTGATCGACGACAGCATGGTCCTGCGAATCTGGTCAACGGTCGGCCGGGTTTCCGCATCCCAGCGTATCGTCTTGATGCCGGCGTCCCTGAAGCATCGGTGCGCGATCGCGTCGGCGTCGGGGTCGGCGCTGCCGTCGTCGAGGTTGATGACGCAAACCAGCGTCAGGTTCGCGTTGTAGATGGCGTAGTCGACCGTCATGCCGGCGATTCTTGCGCGATCGGCTTTCTGGTTCTTGCCGGCGGCAGCGCTCAGCAGCGCCGACAACGCGACTTGCGGAAACACATAGAAGGTCGGCACGGCTTGACAAAGGCGGACGAAGAACTTCGCCCGGTTCCGGTCGAGGATGGGTCTGGACTGATAGCGTCGACCCGATTGTTCCGTTGCCTTTTTCCAAAACCAAGACATATTGCCTCCCGCCGGTAAAGAAAATTCGACCGCACGGCGCTTGTTTTTTTCAATATTTCTGGCCGTCAAACCTATTCTACGCGGATTTCATTAACTTATCGATAACAATCTTCAACGGAAAATTTCCAGCTTCCTGGGCCGGTAGGTCCGAGTGATCCATCACTTTTTCTTATACCCCTATGTTCATTCCGTATTAGCGCGATTCCCGCCCTCGCCCCTACACTTCGAACAACAGCAAAGTTCGCTCGTCGAGCTTGCTGCCAAGGCCGGTACCCCGGCCCCGCTGCCTGACAGTCACGCGCCTTACCCGGCGCGGCCATGCCAGGCAGAAATCTGAATTATGATTTTGGAGATCGCATGCTGACCACTTCAGCCCAGCTTCCCGCTGGCTTGTCTGACGCCGCCCGGCGCAACCCTATCCCCCTCGCACCGGTCGGCCTCGACGACAAATACACGTCGACCTCGGGCTTGATTTACCTGTCGGGCATCCAGGCGCTGGTGCGCCTGCCGCTGATCCAGCGACAGCGCGATCTGGCCGCAGGACTGAATACCGCCGGCTTTATTTCCGGCTACCGCGGCTCGCCGCTAGGCGGCCTCGACGAGACGCTGTGGAAAACCGACAAGCTGCTGCAAGCAAGTCACGTCAAGTTCGTGCCGGGCGTGAATGAAGACCTGGCCGCGACCGCCGTGTGGGGCACGCAGCAAGTCGATTTGATCGGCCCCGCCAGGTACGACGGCGTGTTTGCGATGTGGTATGGCAAGGGGCCGGGGGTCGACCGCTGCGGCGACGTGTTCAAGCACATGAATCATGCCGGCACGGCGAAATACGGCGGCGTGCTGCTGGTGGCCGGCGACGACCACGGCGCGTATTCATCGACGCTGCCGCACCAGTCCGACCATATCTTTTCCGCCTGCATGATCCCGATGCTGTATCCGTGCAACGTGCAGGAATACCTCGACCTCGGTTTGCACGCGTGGGCGATGTCGCGCTTTTCCGGCTGCGTGGTCGGCTTCAAGGCGCTGGCCGATACGGTCGAATCGAGCGCCTCGGTCGATGCCGATCCGTTTCGCGTGCACATCAAACTGCCGACCGACTTCGTGATGCCGCCCGGCGGCCTGAACGCGCGGCTGACCACCGAGACGCTCGGCATCGAGGCGAAGAAGCAGGAAGCGCTGATGCAGGATTACAAAATCTATGCGGCCCTGGCGTATGCCCGCGCCAACCAGCTGAACCACACCACGATCGACAGCCCGAACGCCAGGCTCGGCATCATCGCGTCCGGCAAATCGTATCTCGATGTGCTCGACGCGATGGAAGAACTCGGCATCAATGAACAGCTGGCGGCCGAGATCGGAATCCGCGTATTCAAGATATCGATGCCGTGGCCGCTGGGGCCGGATGGCGTGCGCGAATTCGCGCAGGGGCTCGATGAAATCCTGGTGATCGAAGAGAAGCGCCAGATCGTGGAATATCAATTGAAGGAACAGTTGTACAACTGGCGCGAGGGTGAAGAAAATCGTGTGCGGCCGCGCGTAATCGGCAAGTTCGATGAAAAAGGCGAATGGGTCGCGCCGCGCGGCGAATGGCTGCTGACATCGAAGGCCGACTTCTCGGTGGCGCAAGTCGCGCGCGTGATCGCGGGGCGCATCGCGCGCCTGGTTACCGACACGCATACCAGCGACCGCATCAAGGCGCGCCTGGCATTTCTGGAAGCCAAGGATGCGGTGCTGACCAAGGCCATCAACACGCCGCCGCGCCCCGCCTTTTATTGCTCGGGGTGTCCGCACAACACCTCGACCACGGTCCCGGAAGGCAGCCTCGCCCTGGCCGGCATCGGCTGTCACGTGATGGCGACCGCAATTTATCCGGAACACAACAAGACCACCACCCACATGGGTGGCGAGGGCGTGCCATGGATCGGCCAGGCGCCGTTCTCAACGCTGGCGCACGTGTTTGCGAATCTGGGCGACGGCACCTATTTCCATTCCGGCTATCTCGCGATTCG
>DHXL01000199.1:0-3973 GCA_002415335.1 Oxalobacteraceae bacterium UBA5157 | reverse complement strand
GGCCAACCGGTCGACGGCATCATTTCGGTGCCGATGATGGCGCAGCAGATGGCGGCCGAGGGCGTCAAGCGCATCGCGCTGGTGACCGAAGATCTGAGCCGCTATGCCGATCGCTCCGGGTTGCCGCCGATCGTCACTCTGCATGACCGCAAGGACATGGATGCGGTGCAGCGCGCGCTGCGCGAATACGCGGGCCTGTCGGTGCTGATTTACGACCAGACCTGCGCCGCCGAAAAGCGCCGCCGCCGCAAAAAAGGCGAGTACGCCGATCCCGCCAAGCGCCTGTTCATCAACGACGCAGTCTGCGAAGGCTGCGGCGATTGCGGCGTGCAATCGAACTGCACCTCGATCATGCCGCTGGAGACCGAGTTCGGCCGCAAGCGCGCGATCGATCAATCGTCGTGCAACAAGGACTATTCCTGCGTCAAGGGATTTTGCCCGAGCTTCGTCACAGTCGAGGGCGGCAAACTCAGAAAGAACACTCCTTCCCCCTTGCAGGGGGGAGGAGCAGGGATTTCGAACGGCATGCCGTTCGCCTGCGGAACGGATCACTCTTACCAGAGCGATCCTCTCGGCTGGGATGGGGATAGTGAGTTTGCATCGCAGACTGCGGTTAATCGCGACGGCACTACCCCCTCCCTAACCCTCCCCCTTGCAGAGGGAGGGGATTTTTCTCTCTCCGATCCGGAGCTTCCTTCCTGCGATCTACCTTTCAACATCCTGCTGAACGGCATCGGCGGCACCGGCGTCATCACGATCGGCGCCTTGCTCGGCATGGCCGCGCATCTGGAAGGCAAAGGCGTGTCGGTGCTCGACATGACCGGCATGTCGCAAAAGAACGGCTCGGTCACGTCGCACATCCGCATAGCGCAATCGCCGGCTGCGATCCGTGCGCAGCGGATCGCGACCGGGGAAGCGGACCTGATCCTTGGCTGCGATATGCTGACCGCCGGCGCGCACGACGCGATTGCCAAGATGCGCCCGGGCCGCACGCACGTCGTGGTCAACACGCATCAAACCCCGACCGGAGAATTTACCAAAAGCCCGGACTGGCAATTCCCGTCCGCGCAAGTGCGCGCCCTGATCGAAGAGTCGGTCGGCCACCGCGCGGACTTCATCGACGCGACGAAGCTGGCCACCGCGCTGATGGGCGACTCGATCGCGACCAATTTATTCATGCTCGGTTTCGCCTATCAGAAAGGCGCGATCCCGGTCTCGGAAGGCGCGCTGCTGCGCGCGATCGAATTGAACGGTGTCGCAATCGAGTCGAACAAAACCAGTTTCCTCTGGGGCCGCCGCGCCGCAGTCGATCCGGCGCGGGTCGAGCGCATCGCGCTGCCGGGCAAACCGGTGGTGCTGCAATTGCCGCAAAGCCTGGATGCGTTCATCAAGCGACGCGCCGCTTTCCTGACAGACTATCAGGATCGCGCGTATGCGGCGCGGTACCAGGCGCTGGTCGAGCAGGTGCGCGCCGCCGAAGCCGGGCTCGGCGCCGGCACCAGGTTGACGATGGCGGTCGCGAAATCCTATTTCAAGCTGATGGCGTACAAGGATGAATATGAAGTCGCGCGGCTGCATACTGACAGCGGCTTCGTCGCGAAGTTGAAGACGCAGTTCGAAGGCAGCTTCACGCTGAAATTCAACCTGGCGCCGCCGCTGTTCTCGCGCAAGGACGAGCAAGGCCATTTGATCAAGGCGGAGTATGGTTCATGGGTCTGGCACGGCTTCAAGTTGCTGGCCAGGATGAAGGGGTTGCGTGGCGGCCGCTTCGACCCGTTCGGCTACACCGCGGAACGCCGAATGGAGCGCCAATTGATTGTCGACTACCATGCGACTATGCTGTCATTGCTCGCCACGCTCGATACCGGCAATCTGGCGGCGGCGGTCGCGATCGCCGGCTTGCCGGAGAAGGTACGCGGCTTCGGCCATGTGAAGGCAAAGGCGATCGCCGAATTCCATTCCGAGACGGCAAGATTGCTGGAGAGCTATGCCGCCCGGCCAAAGGACGCGATTGAACAGGCGGCTTGATGGTGGCCGGTCCATCGGCCCATTAGCCGGCCCAACTTGACGTTTACGTTAACGTAAGCTAACGTAAGCCGTTGTCGACCGTTACGCGCTCGCAGTTGGCGCGCATTTTGCCAAATTAAGACATTGCGGGACAGAGTTAAGCAAAGCGGTACTCTGTCCTCAACCTATCAGGAAGTGCCATGACCGACTTGTCCGTCGTCCAAAATCTGACCGAGTACAAACCCGCCAACAAGGTGCGCTTCGTCACCGCCGCCTCGCTGTTTGACGGCCACGATGCGTCGATCAACATCATGCGCCGCATCCTGATGGCGAACGGCGCCGAAGTCATCCACCTCGGCCACAACCGCTCGGTCGACGACGTCGTCACCGCTGCCTTGCAGGAAGACGCGCAAGGCATCGCGCTGTCGAGCTACCAAGGCGGCCATGTCGAGTATTTCAAATACATGATCGACTTGCTGAAGCAACGCGGCGGGGCTCATATCAAGGTGTTCGGCGGCGGCGGCGGCGTGATCGTGCCGGAAGAGATCGCCGAGTTGCACGCGTATGGCGTGACGCGGATTTTCAGTCCGGAAGATGGCCAACGGATGGGCCTGGTCGGCATGATCCTGTCGATGATCCAGGCGTGCGACACCGACTTGTCGGCCTACGCGCCGAAAACGCTCGACGCGCTGGCCGGCACCGACGTCGCATCCAAGCACCGCGCGCTGGCGCAACTGATCACCGCGCTGGAAAATGACAAGGCCAGCCCGGCGCTGAAAGCCGAACTGCACCAAGCCGCCAAGGGCCTCAAGGTGCCCACGCTTGGCATCACCGGCACCGGCGGTGCCGGCAAATCGTCGCTGACGGACGAGCTGATCCGCCGCATCCGGCTCGACCAGGACGATGCGCTGAACATCGCGATCATTTCGATCGATCCGTCGCGCCGCAAATCGGGCGGCGCCTTGCTGGGCGACCGCATCCGCATGAATGCGATCAATCCGTGGGGCGATCCGACGCGTGCGCAGTCTCGTGTATTCATGCGCTCGCTCGCCACGCGCGAAGCCGGCTCGGAGATTTCGCAAGCGCTGCCGGACGTGCTGGCCGCGTGCAAGGTCGCCGGCTTCGATCTCGTGATCGTCGAGACTTCCGGCATCGGCCAGGGCGACGCCGCGATCGTGCCGCTGGTCGATCTGAGCATGTACGTGATGACGCCGGAATTCGGCGCCGCATCGCAACTCGAAAAGATCGACATGCTGGATTTTGCAGACTTCGTCGCAATCAACAAGTTCGACCGCAAGGGTTCGCTGGACGCGTTGCGCGATGTCGCCAAGCAGTACCAGCGCAACCGCGAATTGTGGAAGCAGCGCCCGGACGAGATGCCGGTGTACGGCACCCAGGCGTCGCGCTTCAACGACGACGGCGTGACGGCCTTGTATCAAGGCTTGCTGCCGCGGCTGGCGGAGCTGGGCCTGCACACCAAGCCGAGCAAACTGGCCGCGGTGGCGGTGAAATATTCCTCCGGCAAGAACGCGATCGTGCCGCCGGCGCGCAGCCGCTATCTGGCCGAGATCGCCGACAGCGTGCGCGGGTACCACAGGTTTACGGCGAAACAGGTGCGGCTGGCGCGCGAGCGGCAGCAGCTGCAGGAGACCAGGCGCATGGTCGCGGCGGCCGGCAAGCATGCCGACCTGGATGATCTCATTACCGAGCGCGATGAGAACCTCGACCCGAATGCGAAGAAGCTGCTCGCGCTGTGGCCCGACATGCAGGCGGCCTACGCCGGCGACAATTACGTGGTCAAGATCCGCGACAAGGAGATCCGTACCAGGCTGGTCGCTACCACGCTGTCCGGCACCAAAATCCGCAAGGTCGCGCTGCCGCGCTACGAGGACCATGGCGAAATCCTGCGCTTCCTGATGCTGGAAAACGTGCCCGGCTCGTTCCCCTACACCGCCGGCGTATTCGC
>DHXL01000297.1:5361-5726 GCA_002415335.1 Oxalobacteraceae bacterium UBA5157 | reverse complement strand
CCGGATGGATGGCGCGTTCTACTTGCCGACCAATTGCCGATAAGATGTCTCGGCGATGGCCAGTAATCGTTCGCGCGGCAGCTCGCCCGACAGCGCGTAGCCAAACGGTCCATCGAGCCAGTAGAACACGCTCACCTTGCCTTCATTGGCGAACCGGAACGCCGTTTCAGGGTTGCCGGTCTCCTGAAGAACGTACAGCGTCAGTCTGGTCCCCGTCTTGTCCTGATACATGATCTGGGCAGCGGGTCCCTGATTGCCTGGCAATAAGCGGCCACCGACCAGGAAGAACCCCTGCGCGCCGAGCTTGGGAATCACGAGCGCGCTGCCAAGCCGTTTCGATAACCACTGCACGAGATGGGTCTCCT
>DHXL01000297.1:2651-5295 GCA_002415335.1 Oxalobacteraceae bacterium UBA5157 | reverse complement strand
CCTCAGGCGTATACACGATATGCGCAATGGCGGCCTGGTGCGGCAGCGATGCGGAAAGGTCGGGCTTTCCCGTAACGAGCAACGAGCCGCGCGCAAAAAAGCCGAGCACGGTGCCCATGGCAAGCCACGCCAGCGACGCGGCCATTCTCGGCACGATCGTGTGGCGCGATACCGCGGACGCAGGCGACCGCCGCAAACGATCCGGCACCGCTTCTTCCAGCACCGGATCAAAGGCGGCGTGCAATGCCGCATTCTGCGCTTGCCACTGATGAACCCGGGCGGCTTCCTCGGGATGGCTGGCGAGCCACTCCCGCACCTGCTGCGCTCTGGTCGGGGACAATTGACGGTCCACCAGGGCGTGTAGTTCCGAATCAAGCGGCGCGCTCATTTGACCACCTTGAGCGGCGTCGGGATCGTGCCTGCATGGACCTGACCGGCAAGTACGGAACGCAGGCGTTCGCGTCCACGCGACAGGCGTGACATCACGGTGCCGACCGGTATCCCGAGGATCTGTGCCGTTTCGTCGTACGACAATTCCTCAAGGCCCACCAGTAATACGACTTCGCGCTGTTCAAGTGGCAGCAGGGCAAGGGCGCGCTCCAAATCGCGCACGCCGAGCATGTCTGTTTCCGTGCCGCGAACGGCAGACTCCGGGGAATCGTCGAGGGAGGCGATCAGGGGCTGGACCGCCTGATGCCGGATCTGGCTGATAAAAATATTGTGCATGATCGTTAGCAACCAGGAATCGAGCTTCGATTCCTGCCGAAAAAGCGTGGAACGGGACAGCGCCCGCTCGACCGTATCCTGGACCAGGTCGTCAGCGGCAAAACGGTCGCCGGTGAGGGCGCGCGCGTAACGCCGCAGCCGCGGCAGATGGGCCAGAAAGTCCGTCACGGTGCGGACCGCATCGCGCTACCGTCACAGGATACGGTGCGATGCCCTGAATGACATCGCACGCCTGTGCCGAATCTATTTGGCGACATGCCAGAGATTGTTGAAGCCGTCGCCGGTCTTGTCACCAGGCTTCTGATCCTTGCTCCAGTAGTACAGCGGCTTTCCCTTGTAGGCGTACTGCTTCTTCCCGTCGCCGCGCGTGATGACGCTGAAGTCACCGCTGGCGCCGCCGTCGGCCGTCAACGGCGGCCAGTTCTCCGCGCATTTTCCATTGCACATGCTCTTGCCGTTAGCGTCTTTGTCAAAGACGTACAGCGTCTTGCCGTTTTCACCGACCAACACGCCGCCTTCCATCTTTGCGGGTGCCATAGCTGAGGCGGCATAGCCTGCGGAGCAGACAGAAAAGCTTCCGAACAGCAATGCTGCGGTAAATCGGGCGAGTTGGGGCCATTGGGTCGTGGTCATCGTATTCCCTTTCATGGTTACGTTGGGGGGGCGTTACACAGACATAAACGTTTCGGCATCCCAGTTTATTCCAAGTGCCGGAAGATTTTTTATGAGGGTGCCGACGTGACCGGCCCCAATGGGAAATCGCCGAGCGGCGATCGAGGGTGAATTGAAAAGCGACTTGCTTGTGCACGCGGCTTCGCGCACTCTGTTTCGGCCATGGCAGATGCCAGCCGCGCATCGACCACGCCGGACGACGTCGCGCTCCCCGCGCGGGCCGCTCGCGTCCTAGTTCTTCAGGAGCGGCAGGTGCTGCCCGTCTTGTCCGACCAGGAAGCCGTTGCGCGTCTTGACGACTTTCACCTTGCCCTCGTCGCGGGCATCCACCACCACTTCACCGGACTTGCTGAGTTCGCTCGCCAGATGCAGATGGCCATGCAGGACGCGATAGCCTTCACCATCGCGAACAATCAAAATATCGGGGATCATGATTTTTACCGTCCTCGGATTCAAGATACGATTTACGGAGCGATGACGGCAGCGCGAGGGAGGGAGCGGCGCGTCTCGAACCAATCAGAGCATTCACTGTAGAGTAACCGTGCAAGAAGTGATAGCTGACAAAACTGACATGTCATATTCATAACCCGCAAGCGCTACGCCAGCGTTGTTCTCGATCGGGATGATGCGCGCTATTCGTGACAGGCCAATGACGCCGCCGATCGAAGGAGGAATTTAGTGCCGGCCGCTCGAACCGCTCGCGCGTGACGGCGCACTAGCCGCCGAAGAACTCGTGCATCAGGAACGTTTCGAGTTCAGCACTGTCTTTGCTGCGCGCCGACAGCACGATCACGCCTAGTCGGTGCGATTCCCAGTTGAAGTCGCCCTTGTAGTGTTTGCGGATCAGTTCAATCATCTTGCGCACCATGGCCAGTTCGACGTTCCCGCCCAAGCCGGCGTCGACCTCGATCGTTTCATTCCAACGGCTGTTCGACCCCGGGGTCCAGCCGTGAAATGCGAATTCTCCGTTGCGCACGCCCTTGCTCAATATTTCGAATACGCCGCTGGTGCCTTCGCGCCGCCCGGTTGCCCTCTGAATATTACGCTTGATGTTGGCCATTGCGGCCTCGTCCGCGGATGATTCGTGGTCGCTTTGCGCCGCTTCCTCGTTGTCACTGGCGGCGGCGCTGCGGCGCTGGCGCGCGGCGTTCAGCATCGCCATCATGTCGGTCGGCGGTGCCTTATCGGGTTGCGGCGGCGCCGGTTGTTCTATGGTGACCGGTGCGCTTCTTGGCGTCGGTTTGGC
>DHXL01000297.1:0-2542 GCA_002415335.1 Oxalobacteraceae bacterium UBA5157 | reverse complement strand
ACGTGGCTCGGCGCGCCGGCATCTTCGACCTGATGCTGCATGGAAATCAGGAACAACAGTCCATGCAGCAGCAACGACAGACCGATGCACAGCTCTATGCGGCGGCGCGCACGGATATGCGGGTCGGCATCACTGTAGGCAAACAGGCTGAATATCCCTTGCAGCAGGTTGCCGGACGCGGAGCGGGTCTGGAATGGTGTCGTCACGTAAAAGGGTCGATTTGCGAACTAAGTCGGGTTGTCTTGGCGCATGCGCTCGGTGCCGGCCGAAAGGCCTCTTGCCCACAGGCAGGCCGTATCATAACCCAGCCCGCACCAGCGAATCGATCGCCGGCACCGGGCGCCATTACTGTTCGGAAAGTGTTTGACCACAGCGCTTCGCCGCGGTTCTGCCGCATCGGCCGCGCAGACGCACGTGCTAGCTTATCTGCTCATATTCCGAAATTACTTGTGCTCCCAGCAAAAGTAGCGTGGCGGCCATTTCCAGGCTCAACAGGACCACGATCGAGGTCGTCAGCGAACCGTACACCACGTTCGCCTGCGACAGCGTAGTGAAGTACCAGACCAGCACGTGACGCGTCAGTTCCCACAGCAACGCCGCGGCGACGCCGCCGATCAGTGCATGGCGCAGCGGTATGCGCCCGACCGGTGCAATCCAGTAGATCGAGGTCAGCATAAGAATCTCGGCGCCGAGCCCAAGGCAATACAGCAGGAGTCCGGACAGGCCGCCCAGATTCCATTGATGCCCGAGCAGGCTGATGCTCTCTTCTCCCAAGGACTGCAGAACGCTGGATGCGAGCGTCACCAGCAGCAGGCCGAATCCGAGCGCCACGATCGCGCAATATGATATCAGTGCCGAAACCAGAAAATGGCGTTTGCGAACGGCGCGGCGATGACTGAAGATGACGGCCATCGCCTTGTCCAGGACAGTGAACGCGAGCGAACTGAAAAACAGCATCGTGCCCAACAGCATCCATCCGAGCGATGCACGATTCTCGAGAAAATTCGATAGCTCGCCGATGAGCGCCTTGGATTGGCTCGGGACCAGCCACTCCAGATAGTGGCCCAGGGTGGTCATCAACTCCGCACGATCGATAATGTTGGACAGCGCGACCACGATCAGGATGAGCAGCGGCACGATCGATAGCAACGCATAATAAGCGACCGCGCCCGCCAGAAGCAGGCCGTTGTTTGCGCCAAAGCTCTTCAGCGTTTGAATCGCAAAGCTGCCCGGATGCGTCAACAGGTAAGTGATGCGGTAATTGAAGATGCGCATGCAGGCCGTGTGTGAATGGGATGTGCCGCCATGTTACTACGCCGATGCGGTATTGCTGATGGTCAGCGTGGATGTCGAGCGGCACGGATCCGGTCCCCCCGGCGCAACAACAGAGTAAACTGCACACCATATTTTCCCGCATACCTTTATTCGAGCAAACCCATGAGTGACACGATGTCCGAAACACCGTTCCCCCTGTTCTCCGACCTGAACCTGAGCGCACCCTTGTTGAGCGTGCTGAAGGAGCTCGGCTACGAGTCGCCATCGCCGATTCAGGCCGCCACGATTCCGCTCTTGCTGGCCAACCGAGACGTGCTTGGCCAGGCGCAAACCGGCACCGGCAAGACGGCTGCGTTTGCGCTGCCGATCCTCGCCCGCATCGACATCAAGCAAAGCACGCCGCAAGCCCTGGTGCTGGCGCCGACGCGCGAACTGGCGATCCAGGTGGCCGAAGCGTTTCAACGCTACGCCACGCATATCGCCGGTTTTCACGTACTGCCGATTTATGGCGGGCAGAGTTATGGCGCGCAGCTGAGCGCATTGCGCCGCGGTGTGCACGTGGTCGTGGGCACGCCCGGCCGCGTGATCGACCATCTCGAAAAGAACTCGCTGGATCTATCGAAGATCAAGACGCTGGTGCTCGATGAGGCCGACGAAATGCTGCGCATGGGTTTTATCGACGATGTCGAAACGATCCTGCAAAAGACGCCGGAAGCACGCCAGACCGCGTTGTTTTCCGCGACCCTGCCGTCCGCGATCAAGCGGATCGCACAAACCTACCTGCGCAACCCCGCTGAGGTCACCGTCGCTGCCAAAACGGGCACGGCCGACAACATTCGACAACGCTATTGGCTGGTCAGCGGCATGCACAAGCTCGATGCGCTGACGCGTATCCTGGAAGCCGAGACGTTTGACGGCATGATCATTTTTTCGCGCACGAAACTGGGCACGGAGGAGCTGGCGGGAAAATTGCAGGCACGCGGGTTTTCCGCCGCGGCGATTAACGGCGACATTGTTCAACAACAGCGCGAACGTACTATTCAGGACCTCAAGGACGGACGGATCGACATCCTGGTCGCCACCGATGTCGCCGCACGCGGTCTTGATGTCGAGCGCATCAGCCATGTGATCAACTACGATGTGCCGCATGACCCGGAAAGCTATACCCACCGGATTGGCCGTACCGGTCGCGCGGGGCGTAGCGGCGAGGCGATCCTGTTCATCACCCCGCGCGAGAAGAATCTACTCCTGTCTCTTATACACATCT
>DHXL01000168.1:584-7673 GCA_002415335.1 Oxalobacteraceae bacterium UBA5157 | reverse complement strand
GCGGTGACCGATCTGGGCAGCATCTGCGAGCGCCGCATCGCGCGCATTATCGATCCGACCGTGTCATGGGGACTGCCGCGCAACCTGATGTCCGGTGTTCGCGGCGTGAATACCGGCTACCCGGTGGTGCAGTGTTCGCCCTTCGGCCGCCCTTATCGGGCATGAGAAAACTTCACGCAATTTCACCGGAACTTGCCAAGCTTCCGGTGACTTGCGCGTGCCTGACATCGACAGCGCGACCGGCCCCGCGCGGTCGCTTTCTTTCGGTTCGAGCACTAGGTGCCGAGCTCATCTTCGCATCTAGGTTTGGGAGGCTTGTGCGCTCCAATTCAGCTGACCCGCATATGCACGTGACGCGAGGTTAATCGGGCGCTCGCACATCCAGAAATGGCGAGTTTGCCGGGACCGGCGATTGCAATTCTCTCCGGTTTCGTGCTCCCGCCTCGTCGCCCGAAACGCGAAAATAAAGCGAAATACGCGAAAAATACCATAGATGCGCGATCGCTGCCTCCCATGAATATGAGAGGCAGCCTACGGCGAAATCACGCCATAAAAATGTCATAAAAATAAGGTTGACAATTAATAACTAAATATACAAAATGCTGCTCTAAGTTATCTGTTGGGCAACAATGTTTGTTCCTCAGTGATGACGTTGTTGGCATGAAAATTATCACGCTGGGGGCATAGGAAAAATGGCGTTTCAGCCAATGCCATGACGGCGAGGGGGATAGCTTGAAGCGGCATTGGATAGGGATAGCACTGGTCTTGTTTGCATCCGGTGCGGCGGGCCAGGAAGGCGAGCTCGTTTTGAAGGATTCTGCCGTTGCAGCCAGATCACTTCGGGAGTCGTATGGCGGCCTGGTGACAAACCAGACGATAACGATCCCCGGACATGATTTTTTCCAGATGTTTGTGGCGGCATGGCGGGAGAAAGACACCAGCGACAAGTATGTTCTATCCGTTAAAGAAAGACCTTCGCTGACACTGGGAAGTGAGATTTCCGTCACGTTTGGGCAGCGCAAATTGTTTCAGTCGGTACTGCCTATGTCGCGCATCGGTATCACGGCTCTCGCGAGCCAGGCGGTTGAAGTCGTCAAGCAGGGCGTCATTGACGCGGAGATACAGAAATTGCTGTTTCGTGATCCAGACCTAGGTCCGGACGAATTATAAAAACCTAAAAGAGCTATGGAATAGTATGAAATCTCACAGATCGGCCCTCGCCAGCCTTGTGCTGGCGGTGGCGCACATGTTCTTAGTCGGCGCCACCGCATCTGCAAGCGAAATTGTGTATAAGCCCGTAAATCCATCTTTCGGCGGCGACCCCGCCAATGCCATCGGCCTCCTGGCCAAAGCGCAGACAACCAACAAACACACTGATCCCAATGCCGCAACTGGCGGCGCCGGTCAACAGCAGACGCCTCTGCAACAATTCAATGACATGCTCGAACGGTCGATTCTCAGTTCCCTGACCTCGGCTGCCACCTCAAAACTGATGACAAACACCGGCGCGCTGATTCCCGGCACGGTGGAGACCGCCAATTTCAAAATCGTCATATCGGATCTTGGTAACGGTTCGTTGCAGGTAACTACAACGGACAAGACGACCGGTGCATTCACTACGTTTATCGTTAACAAGCAGGTACTATGACCGCTCATCATTCTTCAACCGCATCGCGCGGTCGGCCACGCGCTGTTTACGTCGCGTTGGTGCTGTTTGGACTCATCCTGACGGGTTGCACCTCGATGGAACGGGATGTGTCGAACCCCGCATCAAACGCCGAATTGACGCCTGCCACCCGGATTACGCGCGATCTTTTGAAGCTTCCGGAACCGATGGGCAAGGTCGTCGTGGCGGTTTACGGATTTAGAGATGAAACCGGTCAATTCAAGCCGGCACCCGACAGCTCCTTCTCAACCTCAGTGACCCAAGGCGCTGCATCGATCCTCGTCCAGGCGCTCAAAGAGTCGGGCTGGTTTACGCCGGTCGAGCGCGAGAATCTTCAGAACCTGCTGACGGAACGGAAGATTGTTCGGGCGCTTGAAGTCCCTGGCGCCAAAGGACCGCAGGTCGTCAATCTACCTCCCCTTTTGCCCGCCTCGATCGTCATCGAGGGCGGTGTCATCGCCTATGAAAGCAACGTACGCACCGGCGGCGCAGGAGCCAATTACCTCGGGATTGGCGTGTCGACCCAGTACCGAGTCGATCAGGTGACGGTCGGCCTTCGAAGCATCGACGTGCGAAATGGACAGATCCTCAACAGCGTATTTACAACGAAGACGATCTTCTCTTACGAGGTTCATCCGAGTCTTTTCAAGTTCGTAAACTTCAAGGATCTTGTCGAGGTCGAGGCCGGAACGACGAGGAACGAGCCGGCCCAGCTCTGCGTGAAAGAAGCGATCGAAGCGGCAGTGATACACCTGACGGTGCTCGGTATCAAGGACCACACCTGGGCGCTCAAGAATGAAAGCGACTGGTCCTCCCCGGTACTTCAGGCATATCTCCAAGAGAACACGGAGCGCATTGCGAGAGTCGACAAGGAATTTCCATTGGGTGGCGCCGGGACGATATCGAAAAACAAGTAACGCATCCGAACTCGTGATCGTTATGGACTTGGCCCGACGGGAGTAGAAATGATAATCGATGCAAGGCATATCGTGCACAGGATTGCCTCAATGGCATGCGCCTCTGCCATGGCGTTATGTACCGTTCCGGCGACCGCGGCGGGGGACCTAAGCAGCTACTCGGATCTTGGAGCGTCTGAATTTGCGCAGGGTGCTCCGAAGGCTGATGCCGCGGCGATTCATCGAACGCGCGCCGCGCACCGGACCGCCGGCAGTGTTACGAAGATCGTGCAATCAGGCAGTGGCAATATCGCGGCAATCGATCAGGCAGGGCAGGGAAATGTCGCCAGCCTGCGCCAGGACGGAAGCGACAACGTCGCGAACCTGACTCAACGGGGCCGCGGCAATGAAATTGAACTTGGCCAAAACGGCCGAGGCAATGTGGCGAGCATTACTGAAGTGGGTACACGAAACCGAACGGATGTGATGCAGGTCGGGATTCAAAATCAGGTTCAGATTCAGCAGTATGGACGTCAACAGCAATTCTCAGTCCAGCAGTACGGTAGCGGTCTCACGGCCAAAGTGATCTTGTATTAAGGGCGCAAGCTCATCCTTTAACTGTCCCTTGCAATTCAGGAGAAAAAAATGAAATCGAAATTATCTGCACTTGCGATTGCTTTAGGCCTCGCATACGGTGCTTCGTCAGCGTTTGCAGCCACGGCGACAATTACGTCCACCGGGAACGCCAATAGCGCGACTATCGAGCAAGTCAGCACGACCGGCGCCAATGCTACGGTCGATCAAACAGGTGACGGCAACTCCGCTACCACGACACAAAGCGGTACCAACGAAAATTCCGCAGTGACGCAGTCCGGAACAAACAATTCCGCAGGCGTGACGCAGAATGGCGAGAATGAAACGTCCACCGTGACCACCACGAATTCAACCGCTGGCCTCGTTGTCGTAAATCAAGACAACGGCGGACCGTCCGGCAACGTCGCGACCGTTAAACAGGACAATGTATTCAATCAGAAAGCAAACGTAAGCCAAAACGGTACAAGTCTTGCTTCCGCGATCACCCAGGACACGACCACCCGGAATGGCGGCGCTACCACCGCTCAAACCGGCGACAATAACAGCGCCACCATCGTTCAGTCAAACACATGGTCGGCCAATGCTAGTGTGACTCAACAGGACAGTGGCAACTCGGCGACTATCACGCAGAAACCATACTCGGACGGCAGTGTTGCAAACGTGACGCAGTCGGGGACTGCACAAAATGCGACGGTCACGCAAGCCATCGGCCAAGGCAACGTCAACGTCACGCAGTCATGGACTTCGAACACAGCAAACGTCAATCAGGGCGCCGGCGGTTGGAACAAGAATACAACGGTCGCGCAAACAGGATCGGGCGGCAATGTCAACGTCACCCAAAATGGCGGCATTTCCACAAACGTCAACGTTGACCAAAGCAATTACAGCAATACGACCAACGTCAATCAGACCAACGCGTCGTATTCCAACGTCACAATCAAGCAGGGTGATGTCGGATTTGGTGCTTACGCAAACTTGGCAAATGTCAGCCAGACCGGGACGAACTCGACAAACGCCACGGTTCACCAGGTTCACGGTGACGCAAACAAGGCGACCATTGGTCAGACGAATACGGTTGATTCTTCCGCTACGATTGACCAAACCGGCGTCGGCTACAGCGGCTTCAGTAATGTCGCGAATATTACCCAGTCGAATGGCGAACAAAACACCGGCTCCACCTATCAGAGCGGAAACGGGAACATCGCTAACGAGACCCAATCCGGTAACTGGAACCTGGCCTCGTCGACACAATATGGCGACGCAAACCGCGCTGATATCATCCAGACCGGAACGGGCACAAGCCTCGCAACCCGCAACGTTGCAACGGTTCTGCAAAATGGTAACAACCAGATCGCATCCATTACGCAAAGCGGTAGCGCTAACCACGCATCGGTCTGGCAGCACTAACGGGCCAGAGGGTCTGGCCTGAGCCGGACCCGAAGGCGCGGTCATTCCCCGCCGTGATTTGTCGCAATACTTTGAAAACCCTTGGCGTGAACAGCCCGGGGTTTTTCTTTGAGCAGTATTGTGCGCGAAACGTTCGCGGAAATAAACTGGCGCGGGACTTTCAGATCCCGCAATCGCGGCGCTGACGGTGAGCGAATCAAGTCCTTGCCGGCCCAAGCGGGCTAGGGAAGTCCGAGGCTCCCGCCATGATTTTCGGCACGATCTTGTCGAGATGCTGGCGGAACGCATCGAGGTGCGCCGCTGATCGGTCCGGCTGCGGGCATTTCAAGTATTCCCGGGAGCTCATGCCTTCGTGATTCTGAGCCCGGCATCCACCAGGAGAAGCTCGCCAGTCGTCTTCGCCGCGCCGGCCCCCAGCCACCACGCGGCATCGGCAATATCTTCCGGGCTGATCACCGTTTCGAGGGCGGCGCGCGATTTATAGTTCTCCACCGACGCGGCATACCGCTCGGGGCCGAGTCCATTCTGCAGCCAGGGTGTTTCGACCAGGCCGGGCGCGATCGCATTGACGCGAATCTCGGGGCCCAATGCGCGCGCAAGGCCCACGGTCATCGCGTTGAGCGCGCCTTTCGAGGCCATGTAGGCGATTGAAGAGCCGAGCCCCATGATCGACGCGACCGACGAGATGTTGACGACCCCGCTGCCCGGATGTTTTTTGAGTAGCGGCACGAACGCACGGGTCATCTGATACGCACCAATTACGTTTACACCGTAAATGGTGTGGAAATCGTCGGCACTGAGGCCGTCCAGGTCCTTCAGCGCGACGAATTTCGTGGCGCCCGCGTTGTTGACCAGCACGTCGGTTCGGCCCCAGGCCGATCCGACTTCGGCTGCCATGCGGCGGCAATCGTCGTCGCTTGAAATGTCGGCCTTGATGATCAGGACTTCGGCGCCCAACGTCCGGCATTCTTGCGCGACTGCCTGTGCCGGCGTCGCGTCGCGCGAAAAATTGATGACGACGTTCCAGCCGTTTTTCGCAAACAGCTTTGCAGTTGCCGCGCCGATTCCGGATGAAGATCCGGTTACCACACAAACTTTTCTGTCCATGCCTGCTCCTGGGGTGATGCGCGAGATTCAAGCAATCCCGCAATGCCGGATCAGTATCCATAGGGCGTCGCCCGCACACTGTCAACTCTTTAACATTTGAGGCCGGTGCAGCGAAGGGCGGGTCGCGTGTTTCCGGTCCTGACCATGCCGGTTCTATTGTTGTGATGCTATACGAAGCGGCCAAGGCGTGCTCATTCTGAGTCTGATCGTTCTAGTTCGAAATGACTAGGTCAAACGAACTAATGACTAGTTCTTAATATGTGCTTTCTCTGTTGCAATAAAAGACATGACGGCAATATACTCGCAAGGGATCACCGTCCATCGACTTGCGCAATTGGCATCGCGTCGGCACGCTCCAACGAAGTCGCCAGTAATGCGGGCAATGCGGTCTGAAAGCTGACGCTGTCATTTCAACCCCACCAGACTTGGACGTACAGATGGAATTGGCGAAGGACCACGGCAAGAGAAACAAGTGGCTGGCCTGCTTGTTCTTGCTGATCGGTTTTTGCGCCACCGGAATCGCCACTTGGCGAGAGAAAATCAGATCGATGATGAGCGATCGTCTCAATTCAATCTTCGGGCGGATGAGGCGAGACACGGCATCGAACAGCAAGTCAACGCTTACGCCGACGTCCTGTGGGGATTACGCGCGCAATTCGTGACGCAGCCGGAGCTGTCGCGGCCGGTTTTCAGGCAAGCGATCGAATCGCTCAACCTGGAGCGGCGCCTGCCGGGCATCCAGGCCGTCGGATTTACCCGAACAGTCGCGTCGCAAGCGTTGCCGCAATTCGAGGCCGCGATGCTGCGCGACATGGCCGGGAACGATGCCGGCTACCCGCCGCCGGCCGTCTCTCCAGTCGTCGAATCGCGCGATGCCTTCATCGTTCAGTACCTTGAACCGATCTCAAAAAATCGTGGCGGCGCGTGGTTCGACCAGTCCACCGATCCGAAAATGGACGCGGCGATCCGGCAGGCGCGCGATACAGGCCTGTGGACTACCAGCGGGCGGGTGTCGCTGACGACCGAACCGGACAACATGAAGGCGATCATTCTTTTCATGCCGATCTATCGTGGCGGGGCCATACCGGCGCTGCTCGAAGAGCGGCGCGAGAAGTTTTCCGGCGCCGTCTTCGTGGCGATCCGGGTTGACGAAATGATGCGCAGGGTGCTGGGCGCCGGGCTGCTCGATGAACTCCATATCGACATTCACCAGATGGATATGGTCAGCGGTGCGCCGTACCAGCTCGATGATTACAATTTTATTTTCGATAGCGGCAAGCACCAGCCCGACACCGCAGGGAACGCAGCGGGCGGTGGTCGCACCGATCGCGCAATTTCCGCCGCTGCGGCACTGCAGCGCACCCTGACGCTCCATCCTGGCGCCAGCAGCTGGCAATTGAATGTGTCGGCGCGGCCGGC
>DHXL01000168.1:0-328 GCA_002415335.1 Oxalobacteraceae bacterium UBA5157 | reverse complement strand
TTGTGGCGTTTCAGTTTTCCGGATGGGAAATTGGTGTATGTCAGTCGCGCGGTCGAGCGCGTGTACGGCCGGTCACGCGAGGATTTCTATGCCAATCCGCACCTCTGGCTGCAGTGCATGCACGCGGCTGATCGCGGCGACATGCTGGCGCTGACAGAGAACATCGCCGAAACTCGCCACAAGACACTTCAATATCGCATCACGCGACCGGACGGCGAGGTGCGCTGGATCTGCCTTGAAGCGTATTTCATCGCGGGTGCGACGCCTGGCGAAGCGCGCGTCGATGCCATCGGCACCGACGTCACGCAGCAGCATCGCCTGAAGGAAT
>DHXL01000335.1:5197-11234 GCA_002415335.1 Oxalobacteraceae bacterium UBA5157 | reverse complement strand
GTGTTCTATGTCAGCGACGGCTGCACGCTCTATTTCCTGTCATCGCCGGGCAGCCGGCATTGCCTGAACCTGGCGCACAGCGCGCAGGTCGCGCTGACGATACAGGAGGACTACGCCGACTGGCCCGACATCAAGGGCGTGCAGATCGAAGGTGCTGTCAGCGAGCTTGCCGGCACCGAACAGCAGCACGCGCGCAGCTTGTATGGGGAGAAGTTCCCGGTCGTCGGCAAGCTGGCGCAAGCGCCGGCGGCGATCGTCAAGGCGCTGGCCAAAGTGCGCTGGTACAAGGTCGCGCCGCGGCGACTCTTTTTCATCGATAACGCGGCCGGATTCGGACATCGCGACGAGCTTGATTTACGGTAGGCGCGGCACAAGAGCGTCAGCTGGACTGGGCCTCGATCGCTGGGTAGAAATTGTTATTTTCTTTCTGCATCCGTTCATGCAAGACCTTTAGAACGCCATTCGCATCCGCTCTGAATAGCTCTGGATTTTGTGAGACCTTGGACGCGCTATTCCACTTCGCGGCGAAATCCAGGTAGCCCGACGCGATGTTCTTCATTTCGTCCTGGAACCTCTTTCCCATCATCGCGAGTGCGGAATTATTGCTGCTCTGAAGCGCCGGGTACAAGATGCTGTCTTCCACTGCGAGATGAAGCTTGATGGTCGAGCTCATCGAAACAATCAACTTGGCTATTTCGGCAGCGTTATCGCCGATGCCGGCTCTGACGTGCGTCCTTAATGCCGTGATACATGAGAGAATTTCAACGTGCTGCTGCTTGAATTTGTCGATGTTCATACAATGCTCCCGTCTGTTTGTTCAAAACTTTTTTTATTCGAGCGGAACTCCCGAGTGCGCGCCGCGCCTGGCGCCGTACTTGCGCGGTGTGCACGCCCGATCCAAAGTCATTTTAAATAAATTCAATTAAACATGCAAACAAAATGCATCTTTAATTTCCGAGGCATGTCGCGAGAAGTAGGTGCTCATATTCCCGGATGTTTTGCGGTCCGGGCACACTGATCGAGCGGCCGCGGCAGCGGCGATCGGAACATCGCCCCACGACGCCGCGCAACCATGTCAACCGATACGCAGCCGGCTGCTGCGGGGTCGAAGATTGATCTGCCGGACGGCGGTCTCCCGCCGCCGGGATTCAACCTGAATGCGCAATAGCGATTGGTTCGCCGCTCTCCGACCGGATACAACTGTCGATCCACTGCACCGTGAGTTTTTCCTGCAAGGAGTTCTGTCCCAAGCGCGCATGCAGACCGGAAAAATCGACGCTGTCGAGCGGCTGATCCTGGTCGAAACACGTGAATACATACGTGATCTTGCCGGTTTTCGGATCGTGTTGCGGCTGCAGGCATTGCGCGCAAATTTCCTTCATCATGCATTGCATCGGCGAGTTGATCGAACCGATCGCAAGATGGCTGGCTTTCAGGTAATCCTTCAGCGTGCCGTGGCGCGCCACGGCGACAGCGGCCATCATGCGGTCGGAGCCGATTGCAATGATGCGGTCGACGGTGTCGGTTGCGATCGGCTGTTCTCCCAGTTCGCCGCGGGCGTACGCGAGGATGGCTTGCACGATGTTGCCGACAAAGTGCTTGTCCTGCGGCCGGCCCGGAGCAAAGCCCGGCGCTTCGTCGCAGCACCAGACGATGACGTCGGCCGCTGCCTCGATCTCGGCCACCTTGTAGCGGTCGATGCATTTTTTGTAGCCGGCAAAATACAGTACGCGAGAACCGGCGGCGCGAAATCCTGCGCCGATCGAAAACAACACGGCATTGCCGAGTCCGCCGCCTACCAGCATCACCGTCTCATTGCCGGCGATATGAGTTGGCGTGCCGGTCGGTCCCATCAGCACCACCGGCTCGCTCGGCCGCAGGGCCGCCACCAGATCGGCCGAGCCGCCCATTTCCAGCACGATGCAAGCCACCAGCCCGCGCTCGACGTCGACCCAGGCGCCGGTCAGCGCCAATCCTTCCATGTTCATGCGGGTGCCGCGGATCAGCCGCGCGTGCGATTCGTAATTCTGCAAGCGGAAAAATTGCCCCGGCTGGAAGCGGGCCGCTGCAAAAGGCGCATGCAAGACCACTTCGACGATGGTAGGCGTGAGGCGGTTGACCGCATGGACCGTCGCACGCAGGCCGGCATTGAGACGCGCAAAGAACCGTGCATCGTCGTCGGCATTCGCCGGCGCCTGCTGCGCCAGCACCCGCGACACCAGCGGATAACCCTGCTTGGCGGAAGCCATGGCCTTGACCACATTGCCGGAGAACGACGGGTGCAGGTCGCCAAAGAAGGAGATGAACTTGCCGCCGTCGGTTCGGCTGAGCAGGACCTCGGTCCGCTCCGGCTTGGGAATTCCGTGTTCCGGCCGGACCGGTTTGCCTTCTTCATCGCAGGCCGCGAAATAGCGGTTATCGAGCCGGAAATGCGCCGCATCCTCGCGTGCCAGCACCGTGTTGGGCGAGGTGCCGGCCGCGATGAAAATGGCCCGCGCCGGCAGCATCAATGCTTCGCCATCGGACCACTTGCCGTCGGCGTCGCGCTGCTGAATCCGCATCCGGATCGCGCTCGCCGCGCCGTATGCATCGACCTCGATCGCGACCGGACTGAGGCATTCGGCATAGGCAATCCCTTCTTCGAGCGCCTTTTCGATTTCTTCGTGGTTGAGCGTATACGCGGGACTGTCGATCATGCGCTTGCGGTAGGCCAGCGTCACGCCGCCCCAGCGCCGCAATAGCGAAAGGATGTCGGCTGTATCGCCAGCGGCAGCCGCGCGCAGGCGTTCCGCGCGGATTGCCGCCGCATGCTGCAGGAATTCCGCCGCGATCTCCGCTTCTTCCGCGGTCCAGCCGGCGTGCACCTCGTCTGCGCCGCGTTCGGCACACAATTGCTCATAGCGCTGCGTGAATTTTTCGACCTGGACCGGATAGTAGGCCAGCGATTCGGTGGCGGTATCGATGCCGGTCAGGCCGCCGCCGATCACCACCACCGGCAGCCGCAATTGCAGGTTGGCCAGCGAATCGGCCTTGGCCGCACCGGTCAGCTGCAGCCCCATCAGGAAATCGGAGGCGGTGCGCACCCCGCGCGCCAGCCCGTTCGGGATGTCCAGCACGGTCGGCCGCCCGGCCCCGAGCGCCAACGCGATATGGTCGAAACCGAGCCGGAACGCGTCTTCCACGCTGAGCGTGCCGCCGAACCGCACGCCGCCAAACATGGAGAATTCAGGACGCCGTTCCAGCAACAGGCGCACCACCTTGAGGAAGTTCTTGTCCCAGCGCACCGTGATGCCGTATTCCGCAACGCCGCCAAATCCGGCCAGAATCCGCTGGTCGAGCGCGTCGAACAAATCGTCCACCGCCGCCACCGGCGCGAAGGGAATACGGCTGCCATCGGCCCGCACGCCGCTCAGGTGCTCCGGCAGCGGTTCGATCTTGAGGCCGTCGATGCCGACCACGGTATGGCCATCGTTCAGCAGTTGATGCGCCAGCGTATACCCGGCCGGGCCCATTCCGGTCACCAGCACCCGGTAGCCTGTGTGCGCGCGCGGATACGGGCGCCGCAGGTTGAGCGGATTCCAGCGCGTCAGCAGCGAATAGATTTCAAATCCATACGGCAGGGCCAGCACATCCTTGATCGTGCGGGTCTCGATTTCCGGGATATTCACCGGCTCCTGTTTTTGGTAGATGCAGGATTTCATGCAATCGTTGCAAATCCGGTGGCCGGTGGCCGCCGCCATCGGATTGTCGACCGTAATCATCGCCAGCGCGGCGAGTGGATAGCCGCCCGCCTTCAGGGAATGGAATTCTGAAATCTTTTCAGACAGCGGACAGCCGGTCTGGATCACGCCGAACACGGTGCGCTTGAACGCCGCCTTGCCGACTAGCGGCGGCCCGTCTTTCGGTGTTTTTTCCAGCAATCCGTGCGAGCAGGAATCCTTGCCCTGTGCATGGCACAGGATGCAGTAGTTGGCCTGATCCAGCGCGCCGCGCAGATCGCATCCGGTGTCGGTCAGCGCAAACCCGTTGCGCTGGCGGATCTGCGCCGGCTTGATGCTGAAACTGCGGTAGCCATCCTGATCGCGCGCTTCGGCGCCCGGCACCAGATGCATGTCGTCGACCGCATGCGGCAAGCGAAACAGGATGCCGCCGCGATGTGCCGCCTTTCCCGCTTCGGTATGCAGCGCCCATGCCGCGTAATGGAGCGCGACATCGATCTTCTCGGCATTGCCGGTCTCATCCTCGAGCCAGGCCTGCCCCTGCGTGGCAAAGACCAACTCATCGAACTGACCGCCGAACCAGTCGCGCAAGCGAAGCTGCAGCGCGGCGCCGTCAATCGACTCGGCTTGTTCGGCATTGATCTTCTTGGCTGCGGTGCGCTGCACGAACTTGCGCTTGATCGCATACAGCGGCGCCAGCGCATGATGACGCTGGCTCAGGTCGCTGACCTGGGTTTCGATCCGGAACAGCCGGGCCACGAAGCCTTCAAGATAGGGGCCGAGCGCCAGCAACAATTGCGATTCCTGCAGCGGCGTCAATGCTTCCGGCTGCGAGCGTGCTTGCTGCAATTGCAACTTCAGCGGTGGCGCGGCGGCTTCCAGCGCCTGCAAGAAATGTCCATCCAGCGCCAGCAGGCCGTCACGGACGTACAACTGAGCGAGTGTCATGTCGAAATTCAAGTTCAAAACCGATTCTCCAAAATTTGCCGATGACACATGGTACGCGACGGTGCCATCCGTATCTTCGTCACCGGGCCGATTTTCCGCCGATTGAGGTGTCCGCGCAAATGGAACCGTTGCGCCGACGCAGGCAGCGGCCAGGCGCATCGTTCTCAAGTCTGCAGGAAGGTCCGCTCGCTGCCGTCCAGCACCAGGCAGGTCAGCACGCCGCTGGCATACGCGCCGGTGTCGATGCCGATGCGGTTGTGGCGCACCTGCGGCTCGGGCGAGATCGAATGGCCGTGGATCACGGTGGCGCCATGTTCTTCCCCTGAATCCAGGAAGCGCTTGCGGATCCATATCTGATCGTGCTCGCTCTGCAACGCGAGCGCGACGCCGGGCCGGATACCGGCATGCACGAAGTAATAGCCGCCCTCGCGGTGGCTGGCCTTCAGCGCACGAAAAAAGGCCAGGTGCGACGCCGGCAGCGCCGCGGCAAATCGCAGGCGCAGCGCATCCATGGTGTCGTCATCGCGGCCCGGGAAGTCATCGACCTCGACGCCATAATGTTTCAGCGCGTCGCTGCCATCGTAGTCGAACCAGTGCCGGCCGGCGTCGAGTTCCCCCGCCAGATAGCGCAACGCCAGATCTTCGTGGTTGCCCTTGAGTGCGACGATCGCGACGTCGCCGCAATCCTCGGGGCGCCACTGCAGCACCCGCTCCACCACACGGCGCGAATCACTGCCGCGGCTCAGGTAGTCGCCCAGATAGACGATAACCTTGCGCGACGCGCGCCGCATGCGCGCATCGATGCCGATGCCGCGCTGGATCGTTTCCAGCAAATCAGCGCGACCGTGGATGTCGCCAATGGCATAGATGGCCGTGCCGGGCGGAGTCACGCCGGCAGGCCTGGCATCGCCGGCCGCCGGCCTGTAGTCGGCCCAGCGCAGGCGCAGCGTGCTCATGCCGCGCCCAAGTTGCGCTCAGGTCGCGACACGCAGCGGCTCCTTGCGCGCGCCGCCGCGGTCGTGCCCGCTCCAGCGCGCGAACAGGTTGTGCTCGATGCCGACCTGATCAAGCGCCTTGCCGATGCTTTGATGGACGATGTCCATGATCGATTGCGGCTTGTGATAGAACGCCGGCATCGGCGGCAGGATCACGCCGCCGTAATCCGCGACGCGCGACATCAGATCGAGGTGTCCCTTGTGCAGGGGCGTTTCGCGCACCATGAGCACCAGCGGCCGCCGCTCCTTGAGCGTGACGTCGGCGGCACGCACCACCAGGTTGGCGGTAAACGAGTTGGCGATGGCCGACAGCGTCTTCACGGTGCAGGGTGCGACGATCATGCCGCGCGTGCGAAACGAGCCGCTCGCAACGGC
>DHXL01000335.1:0-4929 GCA_002415335.1 Oxalobacteraceae bacterium UBA5157 | reverse complement strand
GCCAGATTCATGCCGGCTGCTTCGCTGACGATCAGGTGCGTCTCCTGGCCGAGTTCCTTCAACACGCGCAGCATCTCCACGCCGTAGATCACGCCGGTCGCGCCGGTAATCGCTACCACCAATGGCAAACTCATGTTATCGCTCCTCGTGTTGATGTTCCTGCAATGGCGCTTGATTCAATGGCGCTCGATTCGTCCGGCGACGCACCGCCCACGCCGCACTTATGACGCCAGTTTCGCGTCACCGCTCTCACTGACCGGAAAGCCCGCCGCTTCCAGTGCCGCGATGACCGCACCGATCGTCGGCGTGCGAAAGCGCAGGATCACGGTTTTTTTGGGGTAGCCATCGTCGGCCTGCGGTTCATCGTGCCCGATTGGATAGATCGCCTGCAGCACGGCGCCGCCTGCCTCCGCCGCATCGGCGATCCGCCCCAGCACGCCGGGACCCAGCCACAGCGGCGCCAGGGTCACGCCGCTGCGCTGCTCCCAGGCCCCCAGGCAGTGGGCCGCGAGCTGGAAAATCTCGTTGGCCGAGATGATGCCCACCACTTGCTCGTCCTGCATGACTGGAAACTGGGCCACCCCGAGTTGCCGGCCCCTGAGCAGGCAAGCCTCCATGGTGTCGTCGCCACACACGGTGGCGGGATTACGCACCATCACGTCGCGTACCTTGAGCCGGTTGACGAAGTAATTGAATTCGTCCGGGCTCTGGGTACGCAGCACGAAATGACCCATGCGCAGCATGTTGGCGCGCGTCACCAGGCCGCGCAGGCGCCCGTTGTCCATCACCGGCAGCGCGTGCAGGTTGTTGTCGCTGAGCAGGCGTTTGGCTTCCGACACCAGCGTGTCGCTCGGAATCGTCATCGGATTGGCTTGCATCCAGTTGCGAACGATCATGGCCGATTCTCCTTCTTGATTGCCGTCATGCCGGCTGCAGCGTGACGGCCAGGTTCTGCTTCAACATTTTCTTGTCCACCTTGCCGGAATCGCCGACCGTCGGCAGCGCCGCGATCAGTTCCAGCCGCTCCGGCCACTTGTACTTGGCGACCTTCCTGGCACCGAGAAAATCCTTCAGGTCGCCCAGCGTCAGCGATTGGCCGTGGCGCGCAACCACGAAGGCGCAGGCGCGCTCGCCGAATTCCGGATCCGCCATCGCCACCACGGCGACCGCCGCCACTGCCGGATGCTCGTTCATCAGTCCTTCGATTTCGGCCGGGTAGATGTTCTGGCCGCCGCGGATGATGACGTCCTTTTGCCGGCCCAGTATCCACAGGCAGCCCTGGTCAAACTTGACGATGTCTTCGGTGGTGCACCAGCCGTCCTGATCGAACACCTCGGCGGTCATCGCGAGGTCGCGGTAGTAGCCGGCCGGTGAATGCGGCCCGCGGAACCACAGCACGCCGGGTTCGTTCGGCGCCGCTTCGCGGCCATCCTCGCCCAGCAGTTTCACCTTGTTCCCGGGCAGCATCTGGCCTACCGTCAAGCGCCGCAATTCGCCCGGATCGCTGACCCGGCAGCCGCTCACCGAGCCCTTGTCCTGGGTCCCGAGATCGGAGGTGATCACCGCGCCGAAGCGGGCCTCGGCTTCCTGCGCCAGTTGCGGCGACAGATAGCCGCCGGCCGAGCGGATGAAGCGCAATGAAGACAGATCGTATTGCTCGACATCCTGTTCCAGCATGCGCACCAGGTGGGTTGGCACCACGCCGATCGCAGTCACCTTCTCGCGCGCGATCGTCTGCAGCGCCTGCTTCGGATCGAAGTCTTCCAGCATCACGGTCTTGGCCCCGCATAGCGGCGCCGCAAAGTACGTCAGCGTGCCGGCCGCGCCGCCGGCGTGCGGCGCGATCGCCATCGTGATGTCGTCTCCGGTCAGCTGCCACAGATCGATGCGGCCCCTGGAGGTGCAGACGCGCGGCGCCAGCGGCCACTCGACCAGCTTGGGCAAGCCGGTGGTGCCGGACGTGGTGGTCAGCAGCGCGACATCGAAAAACGGATTGAAGCGGCGCGCGTCCAGTGCGTTGCCGTCGATTTTCGACAGGTATTCCCGGGCGGTCGCGGTCAGCGATACGGTTCCAGCCGGCGCATCGGCTGGAACCGAGTCGTCGAACAGATAGATTTTCTTGAGCGACGGGAAGCGTCCCATCAGCTCCTTGTACATCGACAGATAGTCGAAACCGCGAAACAGGTGCGGGATCACCGCGACTTCAGCCTGGGTTTTTTCCAGCATGTATTCCAGCTCGTTCTGGCGCAAGGTCGCGAACGCCGTGAGCGAGACCAGTCCGGCGCGCTCGGCGGCGGCGCGCGCCAGAAAACCGTAGACGCTGTTGGGCGCCTGAATGATGATGCGCGCGCTGCGCGCGATGCCGGCATCGACCCACGCGCTGGCGATCGAATCGACCAGTTCCTTGGCCTGACCCCAGGTGACCCGGTATTGCGAATCGACCAGCGCTTCGCGCGCGCCGAATTCGCGCGCATTGCGCTCGTAGAAGTCGTAAAAATTCTGATTGGTCCAGTAGCCGTCGCGGACGAATTCGTCGACCATGGGCTGGGTATAGCGGATGACTTTCATGTGCTCGAATCCCGGTTGGTTGCAGTCGCGCCAGGCGGCGCCGAGGCCGCCTGGCCCTCTCCCTGTTACTTGCCGCCCTTGCCCTTCACTTCCGGCCGCGTCAGGCGTCCGATCATGCCGGCCACCGGACTGGCACCGGTAAAGCCGTACTCGTTCCAGCGATCCGATACCTTTTGCAGCACGCCCCGGTCCATGAAGATTTCATTCGGCTTGTCGACCCACTCGTAAGGCGTGCAGGCGTCGAGAATGATGCGGCTGGTGATGTCGCGCGCATCGATCGGCAGGCCCGGATCGAGCGGCGTGGAGCGGCCGCGGTCGATGATCTGGGCCGAGCGCTTCGGATCGAAGCGGGTTGACAGCGCCCACCAGATGCGATCCCAGTCGTCCGCTTCGATGTCGTGATCGACGACGATCACGCCCTTCAATCCATAGTGGCCGGTGGTGGTCGCGATGACCGCATTGCCGACGTGGTTGGAGTGGCCCGGATACATTTGCTTGACCGATACCACGGCCCAGAAACGGCCGCATGCTTCCGGCGGAATGTAGACGCTCTGGATCCCCGGCACCTTCATGGTTTCCAGGTCATGCCACAGCGTGGCGGTGCGGTTCAGCGACTGGATCATGTGGATGTCGTTGATCGGCTTGCCGACGGTGGTGGCCCACATGATCGGCTTGTTGCGGTGCAGGATGCGCGCCACGCGCAGGACCGGCTTCGGATAATCCTTGCCCTTGTTGCCCGAGTAGTAACCGGTGTATTCGCCGAAAGGCCCTTCGTCCATCAGCTCGTTCGGATCGATCCAGCCTTCGCAGATGATCTCGGCATTCGCCGGCAGCGTCAGTCCGGTCAGATCGGATTTGAACACCGGCACCGGGCGGCCGCGCAACGAGCCGGCGACATCGTACTCGTCCACCTCCGAACTGACCAGCGTCGAGCTGGCCAGGAACAGCACCGGGTCGGTCCCCACCACGTATGCGGCGGGCATCAGTTCGCCGCGCGCCTGGTACTTCTTCATATGCATGTCGCCATGCTTGCCCTTGATGATCTGCGAGCCCAGGATATTCTTGCCCAGCACCTGCGAGCGGTAGGTCCCCAGGTTGGTCCAGCCGGTATCCGGATCCTGTGTCACGAGGAAGCCGGACGTGACGAAGAAACGGCCGCCGTCGTCCGGATAGAACCAAGGCGAGGGAAACATTTCGACATCGACCGCGGCGCCGGTGAGGACGTTTTCCATGACCGGCGGATTCTCGACGAACTCCGGCTTGACCATCTGCTTGGTGGTCAGCTCCATCCATTTCTTCGAGAGCTGGCTCATCGACAGTGCAGGGTCCTGTTCCAGCGCAATCGCCAGCCGCTGCGAGGTCGTGAAGGCGCTGGTGAAGACCGGGATGTCGTAGCCCTTGACGTTGTCGTATATCAGCGCCGGACCCTTTTGTTCCTCATTCACCTTGGACACGTGGCTCAGTTCGAACTTCCAGTCCACTTCGGTCTTGACGTGGTGTACCTGGCCATGGGCTTCCAGCGCTGCGATGTAGCTGCGAAGATCGTCGATCGGCTTTACTTTGGTGCGGTCATCCATGATGTCTCCTGAAGATTTCAGATGGTGTGAAAATTCGGCACTGCTACTTCAATCGTTTTCCCTGCAGCATGCTGGCCAGGATGTAATCCATGGCGGATGCACCGGCGTTGGCGGCGGGCGGCTGCGGCTTTTCGCTCCAGACGGTTTCGGGACGGGCCTGCAGGATGAAGATGTTGCCGCCCACCGGCAGGTCCTTGTCGACCGCCCACTCGATGTCCATCGGGCGCCCGTAGTGCTTCTCGATCTGCTTGCCCATCCAGGCCAGCTGGGTGATCTCGTCGTCGAGCAGCGATTGCACGCGCTGCCGCTCGATCGGGATTTCGACCGCCTGCGATTTCTGCGTCTTCAGGTCGACCGTGTAGCAGATCTCCTTTTTGGAAACCGTGCGCTGCAGGATGTCGAGCGTGACCTTGTTGACGATGAAGTTATCGGGAGTCACCTCGCCCGATACGACCGATTCGCCGAAGCCGAAACTGGAATCGATCACGATCACGGATCGGTCGCCGTTGGCCGGATGGATGGTAAACATCACGCCTGCGGTGTAGGAGTTGGCCATCTTCTGCACGCCGACACTGATGGCCATCTGATCCTCGTCGAAGCCGATCCTGGCGCGGTAGGCGATCGCGCGGCCGGTGTACAGGCTGGAGATGCAGCGGTGCATGTGCTCCAGCACCTCGTCGGCGCCGCGGATCCATAGATAAGTATCCTGCTGGCCGGCGAAGCTGGCGGTGGGCAAGTCTTCAGCCGTCGCGCTGCTGCGCCTGTCTCTTATACACATCTCCGC
>DHXL01000393.1 GCA_002415335.1 Oxalobacteraceae bacterium UBA5157 | reverse complement strand
GGCAGGTACGAAGGTGAACTGGCACTGCCGGTCGACACGCGCGGTCATGAGCGGTTTGTGCAGTTCAAGGCCGTGAAGTCAGACGGTGACCTTGCCGTCACGCTACGGGATATTACGCATGAAAAACAGCATTTGAGAAATCTGGAGCAACGCAGCAACGAAGACCTGCTCACAGGATTGCCAAACCGTTCATGGGTAAACACTTTTCTGCCGGATGTAGTCGCTCGCGCCGCTTCCTGTAATGGCATGTTGGCGGTCCTGTTCATCGATCTGGACGGCTTCAAAGAAGTTAACGACAGACTTGGTCACGCGGCAGGCGACGACATACTGCGCAATGCCGGGCGCCGGCTGAAGGAAGCGGTCAGGCCGCATGACAATGTTGCCCGTCTCGGAGGCGACGAGTTTATCGTCATTCTGGAGGAGATCCGGCAGGAGTCTGACGCGGCCCATGTCGCGGAGCGCGTGCTTCACGCTTTCAAGGAAATATTCCGCGTGCGTCAAGGTGTCGCCTCGATCGGGACTTCCATTGGTATCAGCATTTTTCCGAATGACGCCAAGGATGCCGGTGCGCTGCTGCAAAATGCCGACATCGCGATGTATGCGGTCAAGACGAGAGGAAAACACTACTACCAGTTCTTCAATCCGGCTTTCTATGACGCGCTGCAAAGTCGCATGAAGCGGGAATCCGACCTTCGTTACGCGATAGAGAACGACCAGTTCATCATGTACTACCAGGCGCGTCTCGACATGGCTACTGGCCGCACTTCCAGCATGGAAGCATTGGTGCGCTGGATGCATCCTTCGGAGGGCTTGATCGAGCCGCGGGAATTCATCCCACTGGCCGAGGAGACAGGACTTATTCTTGAACTGGGCGAGCTGGTTATCGACAAGGTGTGCGCGCAGATAGGAAAGTGGATGAGAGATGGTGGGCCGATGGTTCCAGTCTCCATCAATGTTTCATCACGCCAGTTCAACGAAGCCGATATCCCGAAGATGCTGTTCGACGCGTTGGCGAAACATGCGATTGACGCGAGCCTTGTAGAAGTGGAGCTCACCGAATCCGCCGTCATGGGAAACATTGAAGACGTCTCGGATGCCATCAATGTGATTCATGGACTGGGAATCAAGCTTCTGGTCGACGATTTTGGCACGGGATACTCGTCCTTGTCCAAGCTGCAGCGACTCGATTTCGACATCTTGAAAGTTGACAAATCGTTTACTGAGCAATTGGGGAAGGGCAAGCATGAACAGGTATTTTTTTCGGCCATTATCACCATGGCGCATGCGCTCGGCATGCGGGTCGTGGCCGAAGGCGTCGAAAAGAAAGAGCAGCTGGATATTTTGAGAGAACTGCTCTGCGATGAGATTCAAGGATTCTATATATCCCATCCGCTCGCGCCCACCCAGGCGCAATCAGGTCTCTGCCAGGGATTGCCGAAAAATATGGTTGCCGTGCAATGATTTATTGGGAATAATCTAGAAAACCACTCGGGTCAAGCCAGCACATACTTGCCTTGCGGATGCCGGTGTTATTCATCCCTGAATTGCATCTTGATCGCGAAGATCGGGGAAGGTGATTCGATTGCCACTATGACAAACCAGTATGAAGACTTCAGTGCCGCACATCCTGCCCCGAGCCCGGCGCCTACTGCCGCACAAGCATCGCCGGCTGTACGTTTCAGCGCATTGACCTCGGCGGTCGATGCTGCGATACAAGGCAATTGGAATGCGCCGCTGCCGTTAGAGGGCAACGATCAGTTGACCGCTCTTGCCCGGAATTTGCATGTGCTGTTCGAACGACTGCGCTCGAAGATGGAGGCGAGGCCGGACGCCGCACAGCAAATCGACGCAGGCGGCGTAGCCGGCGAACAAGGATCGGCCAAGGTCAATGCACGATTGAAGTATTTGATCGCCAACACACCGGCCATCATTTACAGCAGTGTCCCTACCGGTGATTTCAAAATGAATTTCGTCAGCGACAACGCGTCGCGCGTGCTGGGATACGAGCCGGAAGAGATGGTGGCCGACCCCAATTTCTGGTTCAACCATATTCACCCGGACGATGTTCCGACGATCTTCTCTAGTTTGGCGCTGGTGTTTTCCGAGGGACAGCGGGCATATGAGTATCGTTTTCGGAACAGCGACGGGCGTTATTTGTGGATGCACGATACCTTGCGTTTGATCAGGGATGGCGACGGCAATCCGCTGGAAGTGATAGGTTCGCTGACCGATATCACCGACCGTAAGGTGATGGAGGAAACGCTGCACAAAAAGGGTGAAGAACAGCAATTATTGATTGAGAAATTACAGCAGGCGCAGGCGCAATTGCTGCAGTCGGAGAAGATGGCGTCGATCGGCCAGCTCGCCGCCGGCATTGCACATGAAATCAACAATCCCGTTGGCTTTGTCAATTCCAATATGAGCAGCCTGCGCAATTATGTGGCGACGCTGTTCACGGTCATTGACGGCTACGATCTCGCGTTGACGCCACTGCTCGATCACCCCGAGATAGCAACCGCGATTGCTGACGTGAAAAAGCAGGCCGATCTCGATTACCTGAAAAACGATGTGACCGAGCTCGTGAAGGAGTCGATGGATGGATTGAAGCGGGTCAAGGACATTGTGCAATCGCTCAAGGATTTCTCACATGTCGGCGAAACGGACTGGCAAGTGGCGGATCTGCATCACGGCCTCGATAGCACCCTTAATATTGCCAATAACGAATTCAAGTACAAGGCGACCGTCGAGAAGCAATACGGGAAATTGCCGATGGTGAAATGCCTGGCATCGCAGTTGAACCAGGTTTTCATGAACCTCATCGTCAACGCATCGCATGCGATCAAGGAGACCGGAGTGATCACGATACGCACGGGCGCGGCGAATGATTGGGTGTGGATTGAGATCGGTGACAATGGCGTCGGCATTGCACCTGAAAACCTGACACGCATCTTCGAACCGTTCTTTACCACGAAAGCAGTCGGGCAAGGCACCGGACTCGGATTATCGCTGTCTTACAACATCGTCAACAAGCACGGTGGCCGTATCGAAGTGGACAGTGAGCTCGGCAACGGAACGCGCTTTACGGTGCACCTGCCGGTCGAGCCGCCGGAGCCGATGATGGGTGCCGTCAATCAAGTTGCACCGATCCATCCGGCCCCCATTTTACTTGCATGATTCCCGGCTCTTGCGCTTCAAGCCGTCTGGCTTCCACCTCTTGCGGCGTCAGTTCCCCCTGTTTGGCGCGGGTCTCGTCGGCGAGCCGGCGATCGTCCATGGCTTGGTCGCGCCGGACAAAGGCAAGCTGTATGGTTTTCTGAAGTTCGTCCGCCAACCAGGGCTTGGCGATATAGCGGAACACTTCGGCCTGATTGATCGCCTTCATCACCGTGTCGAATTCGGTTGAAGCCGTGAGCAGCAGACGCACCGCATCCGGCTGAATGCCCTTGATTGCCTTCAGGAATTCGACGCCATTCATGGACAGCATGCGATAGTCCGAGATGACGACATCAAATGGAACCTCTCCGCTGCGCAGCAAAGCCAGTTCCGGTTCGGAAAAAATCTCCGTTCGTATTTCTTCACCGGGAAAACAATGATGCAAAGTGCGCTGCAGTGCATGCAGTACGTTGATCTCGTCGTCCAACAATAGAAGCCGTCTCATTATTTTTTCCGTTCCGGACGAACATACAGGGTGAGGGGTGAACCCGATGATTTTTCAAAAGCCAGAATTTGTTTGATCAAGTGCTCGTTTAATACATGGTCCGCCGACAGCAACAGGAATCCGTCGCGCGTGATCAAATCACGCGCCGTCACCATTCCGGCGCGCAGGCCGGCCACCGTGACTTGCTCTTCCGGGTCTGGCGCGACGACGTCTCTGCCGCCGCTATTGCCGCTACCGTTGAGGATCTCCTGAAAGGCATTGACGACCAATGGGTCGTAACGCTTGCCGCGGCTCTGCAGGATCACGGCAGCGGCTTCCTCGGGCCGCAGGTTGCGTTGTGCCAGCGTGCCAATCTGCAGGTTGTCGTAATCGCTGGCGAGCGCCAGTATGCGCGCACCGGTCGGGATGTCAAAGCCCGACAAGCGGTCCGGAAAACCTGTGCCGTCGAAGCGCTCCTGATGCGACCGCACACTGGCTGCGGCACCGCGCAAGTCTTCCAGCGGCATTAATAGCTGTTCGCCGCGCTCCGGATATTTGCGGTACTGGCCAAGATTGTCGCCATTCATCAGTGTGACCGGCATCGCAAGCAAGTCATCCGAGAACCCGATCTTGCCGATGTTGTGCAGCAGGCCGGCGATGAATATCTCTTGCGTCTCGCGCGCATCCAATCTCATTTTTACCGCGATTCGGCGCGCCAGGTCCGCGACCCGGCGTGAATGGCCGGCGAGATTATTACCCCGCATTTCAATCAAATTCGAGAATACCTTGATTGAAGTCAGGAAATTTATCTTGAGTCTTTCATTAAAGCCCAGCAGTTCATCGTGCGCTTTCTTCAGCGCCACGGTGCGTGCCTCGACTTTTTCTTCCAGGCTGGCGTTCAATGATTTCAGTTCTTCATTTTGGTGCTGCGTCAGCGCTTCCAGTCGCTGTTGTTCATGCAGCATGACCTGGCGCTCCAATGCATGGCGCACCACCAGCACGATGTCGTTGTCGTCCCACGGTTTGGTGATGTAGCGATAAATTTCGCCACGATTGATTGCGTTCAGGATCGACTGAATATCGGCGTAGCCAGTCAATAGCAAGCGCAGCGTATCCGGCCACCGTTCGCGTACATGTTCGAGAAAACGGGCGCCATCCATTTCCGGCATGCGCATATCGGAAATGACGAGGTCGACCGACTCGGTCTCGAGAATTTTCAAGCCGGCGCTGCCGCTTTCCGCGGTCAGCACCTGATAGCCTTGGGCGCGGAACAGGCGGCGCAACGACGACAGGATATTTGGCTCGTCATCGACGCAAAGGATTCTGGACGGCGGCTGCGCCGTCTGTGCGAGTAGGGTGGCCGCCTCAACCATGTTCGCGATCCTCTTCTTGGTTTTCCGCCGCCGTATGCCGGATCGGCAACTTGATGCGGAACGTGGTGCCGCGATTCGGTTCGCTATCAACCTCGATGTGGCCGCGGTGTTTTTGAATGATGCCGTAAGAAAGGGATAGTCCAAGCCCGGTCCCGCTGCCGATCGGCTTGGTGGTAAAAAAAGGATCGAAAATACGCGGCAGGATTTCCGTGGGAATGCCTGACCCGGTGTCCGAAATTTCAAGCCAGATGTTCTCGCCCTCGGTGCCACTGCGGATCGTAATCTTGCCACGCTGGCTGCCGATGGCATGCGCCGCATTGACGACGATGTTCATGATGACCTGATTGAGCTGGGAGGGCAAACATTCGATGTCGGGAATGACGCCATAGTCTTTGATGATATCGGCTTTGTATTTCACCTCGTTGCTGATGATATTCAGCGTGGAATCGATGCCTCGATGGATATTCGCCCATTGCCATTCCTGATTTGCATCGACCCGCGAGAAGTCTTTCAGATCCTGCACAATCTTGCGTACCCGGACAATCCCTTCTTTCGATTCGCTCATCAGGCCCGTGATGTCTTCTTTCAGATAATCGAGGTCGATCCGTTTGCGCACTGTATCGAGCTTTGTGCGCACCTCGGACGATGCAATACCGGGCTCTGCATCCTCATAGGCTGTGAGCATCTCGAGCAGGTTTGCGATATAAATTGCCAGCGTGCCGAAATTGGAAAATATATAGCCGATCGGGTTATTGATTTCATGCGCAACCCCGGCAGCCAGTTGCCCGATTGACGCGAGTTTTTCGGATTGCGCCAATTGCTCCTGCGCTACCGACAATCTGCTGTTGAGTTCCGTGAGTTCGGCATTGCGCCTCAAGAGTTCAGCTTCCGCAGTTTCCCGCTGGCGGATATCCTCTTCCAGTTTACTGTTAGCCTGGGCCAGCTGCGAGGTTCGCTTCGTGACCAGGTCTTCCAGTCTGAGCTGCGCCTTTTGCAAATCGCCTTCCGCCAGTTTGCGTTGCGTGACGTCCTGCAGAATTTCAATCGCACCGACGACTTGACCGAGACTGTCGTGCAATGGTGCCGCTGAAAAGAATAGCCATCGTCCACTTTCGCCGAGTTGCGGGAAAAAATCTTCGGCCTCATAGGAGCCCGGAATCAGCGGCGAGGGCCGGAGCTTGTCCTGGTAATAGACTCCGGCAGCGTTGTCTATGTTGTCCGCGACGATCAGGTCTGCCAGCACCGGGCGCTTCCGCTTGTAGAAGGGCTGCCAATGATTTTCGGTTCCGATGATGGCGGCGGCGGGAACGCCGGTGATGTGTTCACATGCCTTGTTCCATTGCGTGACGATATGATTGGCGTCGATCGCAAACGACGGCACCGGCGATGCTTCGAAAAATTCGGATAGTGCAGGGGCCATCGAACCGTGTGCCCCCTCGTCAGACCGGATGACCTTGTCGCGGTCGATGCAGGGGTGCCCGCCTTGGGTGGCGTCGGCGTTGTCACGCTTGGCTACACCGGTCGCGGCAGCTTCATGCGGCAATTGTTCGAATTTACTGGTCATGGGCCCGGGATCTCATCCTGCCGCCAAAATCTGGCACGCTTCTTCAAATTCCGATTCGGTATCGCGAAACACGCTTCGCAGGACGTCCGGCGCAAGGTTGATGCTATTCCATGCGCCTTCCATAATCACGGGCACCAAGTCCCGCTCCTGGCCGGTCAGGTCGAGCGCATGCATAATCGCGTCGGCGATATGGACGATGCCGGGGATGTCGACGAAGTCGGGCGCATCGGGCGCATGATGGCTCGCAATTGCTTTTTGCATCAAGGCCGGGAATTTCCAGTATTCCGCCAGCGCGCGGCCGACTGTGGTGTGATCGACGCCCAGCACGGCACTCTCCGCCTCCAGCATGTAGCAGTCGTGCTTATCGCGATGGGCGATCGCGGCCGCGTATTGCTGGGGAAAGCGTGTCACCAGCACCAGTTTTCCGATGTCGTGCAGCAGCCCTGAAATGAAGGCGTAATCCTGATTGACGTTAAGCGCGCGCGCCAGCATCTTGGAACATAGTGCGGTGCCGATGGAATGTCGCCAGAACGCCTTGAAATCAAAACTCGCGTGCTTGCCGGCCGAGAAATTATCGGTCACCGCGGCCGCCGTAATCAAGGTTCGCACGCTATCGAATCCCAAAATGGTGATCGCTTGATTGATTGTCGTGACCTTACTTTGCAGGCCGTAAAATGAGGAATTGGCAAGACGCAGCGTCTTGGCAGCCAGCGCCTGGTCACGCGACACCTTCGCGGCCAATACCCCGATGCTGACATCTTCCTGCTCGAAGCTGTTGAGCAATTCCATGACGACCACCGGTAGCGATGGGAGATCGCGAATATTCTTGATGACATCGGCGAGTGCGAGGGTGGTCATTCCAGACTCCCAAGGCGATATTCGATTATGCGTTGCAACAGAACGCGGCACGCGCGATCGGTGTTGCACCGTCTGAACAGGATCGCCAGACGCTGTTGCACGCGCGCTCGTTCTGCCTCCAGATCCGCTGCGGAGATGTCGTCGTTGACGACGAAGACCGTCTCGACGCCGCGCCGCCGCAGCGAGGTAAGCATGGCATCGGTGAGTGTGGTGGCGCTTGGCAGAAGCACGCTGCCATGGGCGTCCAGTACGGCGTCCGACAACACCATGCCGGCGGTCGTATCGTCCAGATCCAGCTGTTTGTACCGATTAAGCATTGCGCTCCTTACTCTCGCGTCAATGTCATCAACTTACCACGCGACTGGGACCCTCGTCCCATGTTGTGCGAAATAACCTGATACATCAATCCATTCAGTTCGATACTGCATTTTTCACCATCATTTACCTGGTGGATTGCGCTCAAAATGCCGGGCATTACTGCCTCTGCATCGCAGCCCAGAACGCCTGGACCATCCTTGAACAACAGTTGCGCGGCGCTATTGACGAAGGCGATGACTTCATCCTCGTCCAGACCGATGACCGGCGCCGGGACGTGCTGTAATGCTTCGCGCACCACGTCGAGACTGACCTCATCGCGTTTGATTTGCTGCTGTTGTTGGGTCAGTACCCGCTCCAGCCGCCGATTGGCGGTGGCTAGTTCGAAGTTCGCGGTTCGCACTTCAAGATTGAGGCGCATATTTTCATCCGCCATTTCCTTGCGCCGAAATGCTTCTTCGACGTGTCCACGCAACTGGGTGTCATCCCAGGGCTTGGTAAGAAACTTGTAGATCGCACCTTCGTTTACGGCATCGGTGACTGACTGCAATTCGGTATAGCCGGATAGCACGATGCGTATGGTATCCGGATACAGCACTTTGGCCTGGCTCAAGAATTCGACGCCGGTCATACCCGGCATCCGCTGATCGGAAACGATCACATCGACATCGTTCCGCGTCAATAGATCCAGCCCTTCCTGCCCGCTATTGGCAGTCAGGACATGGTAATTATCAGGGCGCAATAGGCGCTTCAGCGAAGCGACGATGTTTACTTCGTCATCTACCAGCAACAGGGTACGCGGCGGCTTTTGCATACGCAATAGGTGATCCGGGAGCCGATGCCCTTCGCGCAAGAAAGTTTCGATCTCGGTTGGCCCCAGCGCTTCCGAAAAAAGAAATCCTTGTATCTCGTCGCACATGTTCCCACGCAAGAAATCACACTGGGCTTCGGTTTCCACTCCCTCGGCGACCACCCGTATCCCCAGGCTGTGCGCCATCAAGATAATAGCCTTGGATATGGCGCTATCATCGGTATTCGTCACGACATCCTGGACGAAGGCGCGATCGATCTTTACCTTGTCAAACGAGAAACGCTTCAGATAGCTGAGCGATGAAAAACCGGTGCCGAAATCGTCCAGCACCAGATCCACACCGAGCGCCTTGAGCCGCGCCAGCGTCGCTTCGCTGGACGGGGTGTCTTGCATCAGCACGTTTTCGGTAATCTCCAGGCAAAGTCGGCTCGGCGAAATGCCGCTCCCGGTCAGTGCCGCATCGACTTTGTCGGCCAGCAGCGGATCGCGGAACTGTGTGGGCGATACATTGATGGCGACGCGCACGTCGGCGATCCCATTGTCTTTCCAGGTTTGCATGTCTCGGCAAGCGGTTCGCAATACCCAGTCACCGATCTCCGCGATCAGTCCGCATTCTTCGGCCACCGCGATAAAACGTGTTGGCGGCACCGTGCCCAATTCTGGATGCCGCCAGCGGGACAATGCCTCGAGGCTGGTGACCTGTCCGGTTTGCAGATCGACCAACGGCTGGTAATGAAGTTGTAGTTGGTTCTTGCTGATCGCCAGCCGTAGTTCGTTTTCGAGCTTTACGCGCTCAAGCGCGCGTTCAGTCATTTCATTTGAAAAGAACTGGCTGTTGTTGCGCCCAAGTTCCTTGGCACGCGACAGCGCCGTATCCGCATACTTGAGCAGCATTGCGGCATCGGACCCATCCTGCGGATAGAGCGCGATCCCGATGCTGCACGTCACATGCAAAGTTTGTCCCTTGATGACGAAGGGGAGGGCGATGGCGCGCGAAATTTTTTCACAGGACTCGGCAACATCGGACGATGTGTCCAGGTCTCTTAACACGATGCCAAACTCATCCGCGCCATGGCGCGACAAGATGTCACCCGCTTTGACGCAAGTGCGCAGGCGTTCCGCGACCGACTGCAACAAGAGGTCGGCGCCATCATGGTCGATGCTATTGTTGATCAACTTGAAGTGATCGATATCGACGATCAGCAGCGCGACGATATGGCGGGCAATTTCGGTTTGCAGCATGGCTTCCCGCAAATGCTGTTTGAGCAATTGCCGGTTTGGTAATTCTGTCAGCGCGTCATGGGTTGCCTGAAACGCGAGCCGCTCTTCATGGCGTTTCTGTTCAGTGGCGTCGCTTTGCATCGCGATGAAATGTGTGAGCTTGCCGGCGTCATCCGTGACGGAAGCGATGGATAGATCGCTCCAGAACAGTGAGCCGTCTTTGCGGCAATTGCGCAACACGGTGTGAATGTCGTCCCCGTTTGCCAGTGCATTGCGCAGCGCAGTCCATGCTGCCTGTTCATCTTCGCTACTTTGCAGGAAGAGGAAATCTTTTCCCAATACCTCTTCCGGTACGTATCCGCTCATGCGGCAGAATGCCGGATTGGCGAACACGATGGGATAGCCCGGCTGGCGGGCATCTGCGATGAGGATGCAGCTATTGGAAAAAGTCAATGCCCGGCTGCTTAGGCTGGGCATATCCTCGAGAGATGCATGTTCCGAGATGTTCTCAATTGTCGCCTTCACGCGTGCCTCGCTCTCGTCGCATGTGCAAATCTTGTCAAAGCGATTGCAGATCATTGGAAATATTGGAAATGCGTTCGCTACCGCAATATTCGCACAGCAACGCCGTCGGGTAAAGAGACTGCTGCAATGTCTGATGATCGCCACAGACACGATCAAGGGCCGCCCGTCAGATCGATGAATGCACGTAATTGACCATCGAGATGAAATCGAATACGGGTAGGCCCGACTGACGGCGAATCGCCGCCGAGTACGGCGGCAGATCCGTGCACTCAAGAACGAAAGCACGAATGCCTGGATGCGTATTGAGCGCCCGCCGCGCGGTAGCCAAAACTTCCTGTTCGATTCTGTCCAGGTTGATTTCGGCGTCCGGTTCGGCGAACATCCTGTTCCATTCAGGGCACTGTTCGAGCCCCACGATGTGCAGTCCATCCTGACTCGCGATGCCGACCGATCTCAGGTGCGTCGGACTAAGCGCCTCGGCGTTCGCCGTGATGATGCAGATCTCGCTAGTCGGGCCGTTGAGCTGCCTGGCGAAGGGCACCTGCAGGAGACTGGACGTGAAAACCGGAACGCCTGTCGCCTCTGCCAGGTCGCGCTGGAAGACAGCATTGAATCCGCAGCTTGTTGTGATCGCCTTGATACCCTGCGCTGCCATCAATTTGGCATCTGCGATCATCGTAAGCAGTACGGCTCGATCCGGCTTTTCGAGAATCGTATGGACGTTTGCGCCGCGTACCGGATTGAGTCTTACCGGATATTCGTATGAAGCTGGGTTGGTGCTGTTGCCGACCAACGATTCAAGCTGCCTGAGCCCCTTGGGAACCTGTCCTGTTTCCCAGCACAGGATTCCGATCTTCGCCTCTTCGACTACGCTGATCATAAATTTCCTTGAATGAAAGTCCAGCACGGGCTGAACGCGGGTCCAGCCAGAAGGCAAGCAGCCGGACGCAGCCTTGCACCCATCCGCTTTTCGATAAAATATTAAGATCGATAACAAAAATTCCTATTGGAATATTTTATGCTAATATATTTTCTAATTTGAAAATAAATAAATAATATTTTTCCATGCTGACTTATGTGTGAATTCCTCGACCCTACCGATCGCCGGCTGGCCAAGCTGCTTTCCCGCGACGCTCAGGACAGCGTGAATCGGCTGGCGGATAGATTGCAGTTGAGCCCGCCCACTGTGCGGGCACGCCTGCGGTCTTTGATCGAGAAAAATGTCTTGAAGGTCGTGGGGCTGCTTAATCTGTCGGAGCGGCCTGAACTGATCGCTGCTGTCGTCGGCATCAATGCCAATGCACAAGGAAAGCTTGGCGAACTTATAAAGAAAATCGGCGAACTGCCATTTGTCAATTCCGTGAGCGTCGTGACGGGGCGTTTCGATTTGATCGTGGAAGTGCTGGTGGTC
>DHXL01000161.1 GCA_002415335.1 Oxalobacteraceae bacterium UBA5157 | reverse complement strand
GCAGTAAACGGAAACGGGTTGCCCTCGGCATCCACATAACTCGACAAGATGGTGCGCGCCATGCGCAGTGCGCTGGTCGCGTCATTGCGGTTCAGCTTGTCGGCTTTGGTAAGAATGCAATGAACCGGCTTGCCGGTAGGGGCGAACCATTCGAGCATCTGGATATCGAGCGCGGTGAATGGACGGCGTGAATCGATGATTAGTATCAGCGCCGCCAGTTGCTCACGCCGCTGGACATAGTCGCCCAGCAATTCCTGCCAATGCAGTTTCGCCGAACCGGACACTTCCGCGTAGCCATAGCCAGGCAAGTCGACCAGCAGCGCGCGAATCTCGTCAACCTTGGTTTCATCCTTCCGGTGTTGGCCAACCTGGGCGCCGCCAATCGAAAAATAATTGATATGCTGCGTGCGGCCAGGCGTCTTGGAGGCGAACGCCAGTTTCTTCTGGTTGCACAGGATATTAATGGCGGTCGATTTGCCGGCGTTCGAACGGCCGGCGAAGGCGATTTCGGGAACTTGCGTATCTGGCAAATCACGGAGATGGTTCACCGTGGTGAAGAAGCGGGCTTGCCAAAGTAGGGACATAGAGTGAGCAGAAAATGCAGCAAAGGAGGCGAAATGCCAGAAAGCTATTGTACAATACCGGGTTACATACTGTTGCGCCCTGCGTGAAGTCGCACACATAAAAAGTAAATCCGCGGCAACCGCGCAGCCGAATCACCGCGCGCAGTGCAAAATTTTAATATCAAGTCTCAGGGTGTTTGAATGAATCGTGCGTTTCCCTCCATTTTGAAGTCCTTGTTTGTCGCTCTGTTGGCTGTTTCCACTATCGCGATCGCCGCCGAAGAAAAGAAAGTTGCAACGGTGAAGCCCGATCCAGCAAAAGGCGAAGCGCTATACACGACCGGTGATGCGGTCCGCAATATCCCTGCATGCGTCTCGTGTCATGGCGTCGCCGGCGATTCCACGGTTGTCCAGAATCCGAAACTGGCAGCCCAGCACGAAGCCTACATTTACAAACAGCTCAACAATTTCAAGGCCGGCGAGCGCAACAACCCGATCATGACACCGTTCGCGAAGGCGTTGACCGACGACGAAATGAAGAACCTTGCCGCCTATCTCAACCTGCAAACGCGTAAGCCGGGCGCCGCGAAAAATAAAGACACCGTCGAGTTCGGCAAGAAGATCTTCCGCGCCGGCATCGCCGAGAAAAGCGTGCCCGCTTGTGCCGGTTGCCACGGTCCGAATGGCGCCGGTATTCCCGCCGAGTTCCCGCGCATCGGTGGTCAGCATCAGGAGTACACGGTCGCACAATTGACCGGCTTCCGTGCCGGCACCCGCCAGAATAGTGTGCAAATGGCGACCATCGCCAAGCGCCTGTCGGACGATGAGATCCAGGCCGTGGCCGACTATGTGGCTGGTTTGAGATAACCAAGAACAGCAGCGACTCACGACGAACCGAGAGGGTGGCGCAAGCCGCCCTTTTTTCATTGCTGATTCGCCGCGGTGAGCGCCGGTGTGGTGACATGGTTGTTTGCCCGTGGCGAGGCCTAGCGGCCGGGTTTACCGAACAACCGACAGTCGCGCACGTCAAAGTACCCGTTCAGTGCGGGGTCGCGCTGTCAATTAAGAGCAATTGCGGTCGGACCGCATGTTGCGCCGCGGAAATTCAAATCCCGGTTCGCGCGCATAATGGCGTCGTGTCCTCGCAAATCATATCTGACTATTTCCTGACATCCGGCACGGTCTCCACGCGCCTGCAACGCCGTGCGCTGTGGCTGCTTGCGCTGGTCGGCTGGCGCGTTCGCTTTGCCCCGTTGCCCGGCCCGCGCGGCGTCGTGATCGTCTATCCGCACACCTCCAATTGGGATTTTATCCTCGGCTTGCTGGCGAAGTGGGCGATCGGCAAGCCGGTTCATTGGCTCGGGAAGGAGGCGCTCTTTCGCGGCCTCTGCGGCGCGCTGCTGGGGCCCTTGCTGCGCGCTTGTGGCGGCCAGCCGATCGAGCGCGGCACGTCGACCGGTGCCATCGAACGGCTGGCGCAACAGATACACGCCGCGGATTGGTATTGGCTGGCGCTGGCGCCCGAGGGCACGCGCAACTACCGCGACAGCTGGCGTAGCGGCTTTTATCATCTTGCGCTGGCCGCTCAGGTGCCGCTCGCGATGGCCTATATCGACTATGCACGCAAGGAGGTCGGGCTGGTCGCGCATGTAAAACTGAGCGGCGATGTCACTGCCGACTTGGCGGCCATTCGTGCCGTGTATCAGGATAGGCGTGGACTCAGGCATCGGCTGGCCGCGCCGATCGTGTTTCAAAATGCCGATGCAAAACCGGAATAACCGGCACGATTCCGATCGCTGCCTAGGCGGCCTCACGATTGTGAGCAAGCCGCACGGCTAAAGCTGAGCCGCGCGTTGCGGGCGCGCTGGCATCCACCTGCTCCTTGCATTCCATTTGCGGAATCTTCGCGGCCTCAACCATGGCACCGCGCGACAGTCCCTGGATGTCCGCATAGACCCTAGTCGTCCACCCCAGTCAGGTTTCTTGCCCAATTCGAAGATTTCGGGAACGTGGCGACGCCGAACTTCATCTAATGTCGTACAACCGCGAAAAGACAGAGAGACCGAGACATCATGCAGCCAGCTCAGAGCAAGGCCATCGACAAGGACATATCCGACGTCGACATCGTACGCCGCATCGCGGCCCACGACCACAGTGCATTCGCGCTGCTGATGCGGCGCTACAACCAAAGCCTTTATCGGACCGCGCGCAGCATCCTCAAGGATGATGCCGAAGCTGAGGACGTACTGCAGGACGCCTATCTGCTGGTCTATCGCGGGATCGACAATTTTCGTGGTGAAGCAAAGCTGTCGACATGGTTGACACGCATCGTCGTCAACGAGGCGATTGCAAGATCACGCAAGAGCAGCCGACGGGCCGAGGTGATCCGGCTTGACGGCGACATGGGACAGAACAGTAGTGCCACAGAGGCCAGCATGAAACAAGACGCATCAGAATCGCCCGAGCGCGCCGCGATGCGTGCGCAGACGCGGCAATTGATCGAGAAGAGAATTGATGGGCTGCCGGATGCGTTCCGTACCGTATTCGTGCTGCGTGCGCTGGAGGAAATGACCGGCGAGGAAGTCGCCGCCTGCCTTGATATCCCGGAGGCGACGGTGCGTACACGCTTCTTTCGCGCCAGGAGCCTGCTGCGTGAGGCGCTGTCGCGAGAAATCGATCTTGCGCTCGAAGAAGCGTTCTCCTTCGATGGCGCACGCTGCGACCGCATCGTCGCCGGCGTATTGGCACGGCTCAAAGATTCCCAGTCAGGCGACGCCTGACTGTTCGCAGCAACTATCCACCGGAGAACCGCTATGCCTTTTTTATTTCAAGTCAACGACCCTGCAGCAAACAATACTCGCCGCTCTTTCCTGCGCGGAACGACGGTGGCGGCACTCTCGACCGGTGCAGTACTGTTGCTGGCGGGACGTGGGGCAGATGCTGCGGGCAGCAAGGCGGATGTCGCCAGCGACGTTGGCATTCTGAACGTGGCGCTTGGTCTGGAACACGAAGGCATCAATGCCTATACGTTGGGCGCCAAGAGCGGCCTGCTGCAAAAGCCGGTGCTCGATATCGCGTTGAAATTCCAGGATGACCACAAGGCCCATCGCGATCTATTGATCGCCACGATTCACAAACTAGGTGGACAAGCGGTCGAAGAGAGGACGCTCGATGCCTACGCCAAGGCGCTCAATGCCGGCCAACTCAAGAGCCAGGAAGATGTGTTGAGGCTTGCCTTGGGACTCGAACTGGGCGCGACCAATGCGTACCTCGGGGTGATCCCCGCATTCAAGGATCATTCGTTTGCCAAAGTCGCTGCTCGCCTGGCTGCCGATGAAGTGGCACACTGGGCTGTGCTGAACAATGCACTCGGGCTTCCGCTGCCGAAGGCGATGACCTTTGGTGCTTGATTGATCAAGGCCTGGCTGGAGATAACGATCTTCAGCCGGTCGCAATTTCCAGGATGCTCGTCTTATGAAGCCCTTATTTCAGCTGTTCTTGGTGACGGCCTTGCTGGACGCTTCCGTGGCACACGCAGGCGGTGACGCAAAGAATGGCGAACTGATTTACTCCTCGCGCTGCATTGCCTGCCATTCCATTGACAGCAGTCGAACCGGCCCTTCCCATCGCGGTGTTGTTGGAAGAAAAGCGGGAAGTGTCGCCGATTTTGACTACAGTGCGGCGCTCAAAAAATCCAAAGTCGTCTGGAATGAGAAGACGCTGAATAAATGGTTGGAGAATCCTGAAAAACTCATCCCCGGCCAGAAGATGGGGTACTCGGTGCCTGATGCCAAGGATCGCCAGGATTTGATTGCCTATTTAAGAAGTCAGAAATAGCCGCGCACGTTAGACCACGCAAAAAGGGATAGAAATGAATGCACCTGAGAGATTGATGCTGGCCGATATTCAATCGCAGCCAGATCACCGCAATATTCTGATTGACGGTGTAGGC
>DHXL01000220.1 GCA_002415335.1 Oxalobacteraceae bacterium UBA5157 | reverse complement strand
ACGACAACGAGGGCAAGTGCCTCATAACCGTCAAAAACCCATCCCAAAAAACAGCTGAGCAAGACGCGCCAATGCATGGGCGTCAGTCCCGCATACCAGGAAGCGGAAATTACGGGTGCCAACGTCAAATCTTGTGTTTTCAAAATAGTGTCTCCTTTATTTTGTGATTTGTTGTGTCTGGGACTTCTAGCCTATCTAGAAGTGGAGGCGCTCGATCGCAAGTCAATCGTCCATCATTTTTTCGCTGGGGAATTGGCCTCTAGGCGATCGCTTATTCGGGTACACATCGAGTGGTGGCGGATACAAGACACCGTTACGTCCGGCCTTGGCCTCCTGGCATACTTTGTGGCCGAATCGCGCGGGAAGAACGTACGACAGCTAAATAGGCGTTCTAGGGGGAGCCGCCATCGTGGGGGGCAATTTTCATCATGTCGGCCAAAAATTCGACCAACATGGGTGCAACGAATGGCGCTACGATAAAGATACCAATTCTAATTACGCGAATTCCTTGCAGCGGCCCAGTCATGCCTATCTCCAGCCGATAATGATGTAATGGAGAATAGAGGTACGCTCGGCTCTCCGTCCAACCGCTTTTCGGTAACGACCGTTCGTGAAATACGAACGCGGAAGTGCCGGCAGATGGGTCGTGGTACTAGGAAAGGCATCCTACGGGCGCGGCTTGACTATTCTCGTTCTGAGAAAATACTGTTTGAATGGCAATATCAAAACTGCGCAGATGATCGAATAGAGCCCGGGTGGTGGGCGAAAGCGTAGTCACTTCACGAACAACAATTAACAATTCCCGCTCAGCCCATTCGTCGTTAAGCGCTACTGAAGCTAGCCCGAGTGGGCGCCCGAGTAACTCATAAATACCCTGCGGAATCACTCCGATGCCCATACCAACTTGTGCCATGCGGCAGAGTGCGTCGAAGCTGGGTACGTGTATGCGCAATTTTAACGGCTTTCCGGCTTGGCGCGCCGCCAACACAGTGCGCGCATTTATCGAGCTGGCCGAATGTAGGCCAACATGGTCATACTCAAGCGTTTCAGCAAATTCGACGCGTTCACGCTGTGCAAGCGGATGGTCCGGGCGCATCATCAGTACCAACCTGTCGCTGCGGTACCGTTCACTTTGGAGGTCGCGGATGTCCGTGTCTCCCGAACAGATGCCGAGATCGGCCCAGTTGTCTTCGACTCCCTTCACCACGCTGCCGCTTGGTCTTTCCTCCAAGTCGAGTTTTACCCGATCATGCAACGTGAGAAAAGTCTGGAGATCCTCTGGCAAGAACTGCACAATCGGAGATAGACTTGCCACCATGCGAACGTAACCGAGCACGCCGTGAGCATGTTCTGCCAGCTCAGCACCAAGCTTTTCCACGCTGAGTAACATGCGTCTTGCATGGGTGAGCAGAGTCTCCCCGGCGGGCGTAAGTTCCATCCCCTTCGCCCTCCGAATAAACAAGGCAATGCCGATCGACTGTTCAAGATCGGCCACTCGCTTGCTGGCGGCAGATACGGCAATTGACTCGCGCTGCGCTGCCCGTGTCAGCGTACCCTCCTCATAAATCGACGAAAAAAGTTGCAATGTAGTTAAGTCAAGTCGCCTCAAAAGATTGCTTGGTGCCATATCATCGCGTTCCGGTGGGGTGTTGGTAAATTATTCTTTAGAAATGTGTGAACTTGAAAGCAATCAACTGTACGCCGGGAAGAGTAATTTCTGTATATTTGATGTGGTGACCGGCGAAACGCTGTTTGTCTAGCAAGTCAGATAGTGCGGCGCACAACCAGCCGTGGTATATGAGCAGAAGGGAGATCATGCGATGTTCATGGCTGCACTCACCAACTTTCGCCCTGGCCGCGACAATCGGGAGGGCGTGGGCTTTGTTTCGTCTGCAACACTCCTCGTGCTTACGCAGTCTCTTGTGTGTTGCATCCACCAATTGAATCCGCAAGCGTTAGCGGTCATTCAGATTTCCGGGCCGAATGTGAACCATCGACCAATACCGGACAGTGACCGTGTCTGCTCGATCGACCGGGTCCGCCCAACTATGGTCGGTCAAGCTTAAGGCTATGCTGAACAACAGTTCGAATTCATAGAATTTCCATAGTCCCATCAATAATGAGAGACTTCGATAAAAATAGAAAACTGCCTCGCTTCGCCGCCCGCCAGGGCGGTTTTTGCGGGCTTTCTGGCCATCTTTTATTGGCGATCGCACGAAATTTAGCCAGTGTCCTTGAGCATGATTATTGGCAGTTGACCCACATCGTGGTCAACGAACACAGCAACGGTACCGTCTCCAGCGGATCGCAGATGGGTGAATCTACCGTTGAAAATACGGAATCAATTTTCTGCGATCGGCAACACCATCAATCACATATTGTGGAACAAGTCCTGCTGCGGTAATAGCAGCACAGGTTAAAAAATACGCGCATGCTGTCTACTTACACTGCTGCGACGTTGCGCTGCTCGCGCTGCTGATAGAACACTTCAAAATTGATTTCAGCCAAATGCACCGGCGGGAATCCGGCACGGGTAATGGCGTCCGCAATATTCGCGCGCAGGTATGGATACACGATGTTGGGGCAGCCGATGCCGAGAAGTGGATCAAGTTGTGCTGGCGGGATATTTCGCACCTCAAAAATACCGGCTTGCTTTCCTTCAACCAAAAAGGCGACCTTGTCGTTGATCTTCGCCGTGACGGTAATGGTCACAGTGGTCTCAAAAATGTTTTCGTCCTGCTTCTCGGCAATCGTAGAAACGGCAACTTCGATATTCGGGGACGCTTGTTCAAGGAAAATGCTAGGGGAGTTCGGTTGCTCTAGCGACAAGCTCTTCAGGTAAACACGTTGAATTTGAAATGTGGGTTGCAGATTTTCGTCAGACATGTAGCTCTTTCGTTAGAATTAAAACACAGACGGAAAACTGTTCGATAAAAATATCAAAAAAGCGTAAAGTTTTTAACAGATACACATGTAAGCATTTTGCATCGAAATCAAATCATTAAGAATCAGAATTTCGGTGTGCTTTAGCTTCAAGGTTATTGAGTAATTTACGTAGTTCCGTCTTGAGCACCTTCCCATAATTATTCATGGGAAGTGTGCCGATGAAGTGGTAGCGCTTTGGTCTTTTGAAGCGCGCAATATTATCCAGGCACAGGGCATCGAGCGCCTCGGCGCAAACGGTAACGCCCGGTACCGGCACTACCAATGCCACGACTTCCTCGCCCCATTCAGGATGAGGGGCCCCGACTACCGAGACTTGCATGACGCCTGGATGGCTTAGCAGGACTTCTTCGATCTCGCGAGGATAAATGTTGCTACCGCCGCTGATGATCAAATCTTTTGAACGATCCATCAGGGTCACAAACCCGTCCGTATCGAAGCATCCCACATCCCCTGTATATAGCCATCCGTCCCGAAGCACTTGCTGAGTGGCTTGCGGGTTGTTCCAATAGCCAGCCATCACGACGTCACCACGCACCGTTATTTCTCCCACCTCGCCCTGCGCTAGCGGGATGCCATCTTCAACGATGCGCACCTCCACGTCGGTTCGCGGGAACCCGACCGACCCAAGAATATCTCTGTGGCGGGGATGGCTTCGGTCGGCATGGCACTGCTTGGATAACGCAGTAATTGTCATGGGACTTTCGCCCTGGCCGTAAATCTGGACCAGGCGCGGCCCGATGAGATCAAGGGCCTGTTCAAGGTCGGCGCGATACATGGGGGCGCCGCCATAGATGATCGTCTTGAGATTCGTCGTGTCCGAGGTGGCAAGTGCGGGGCACTCCATCAACCGCTTGATCATGGTCGGCGCCGCAAAAAAGCTCACACCCTGGTGCAGCTGCACCAGCTCCCAGATTTCTGCCGGGTCGAAATGCGGACTATTGGGTACCACATTGTTCGCTGCCTTCGCTATATGGGGTAGGCCATAGAGCCCCGAGCCGTGCGACATCGGCGCCGCATGGATAATTGCATCGCCGGAGCCGATTTGGTCAATGTCAGCAAAATAGCTGAGCGTCATGGTTAGCAAATTGCGGTGGGTAAGGATGACCCCCTTAGGGCGACCAGTCGTGCCGCTAGTGTAAAACAACCAGGCTGGCGCCGTGGGAGGAACGTCAATCATCTGTATAACGTCGGTGCCCATCAACGCGCGGTATTCAGGACTATCGGTGGAAATGACCAACTCCAGTTCTTCCACCTGATAGGATAAGAGCGCGATGTTTTCCATCAAATCCGGACTGGCGAAACATAGGCGTGCCTGGCAATTGGAAAGAATGTATTCGAATTCCTTGATATGTAATTTGGAGTTGATGGGTACGGCCGTTAATCCCGCATGCCAGATGGCAAACAGGGTCTCATAAAACTCGGGACGGTTGCTCATCGCAATGGCAACCCGATCACCGGTCTCCAGTCCTAGCCAATGTCGCAGGCTGAAAGCCATCGCGCGTACGCGTTGCGCGAACTCGCGGTAGCTTGCATGGACCTGATCGTGGATGGTAAGCGCGGGCCGGTCGCCGTGCTGAATGGCCGATTTCTCGAGTAATGCCGCGATATTCATAGTGATTTTCTCACGCAAACCTGCCTTTTCAGATCACCTTGATCGTTGATCGTTGATCATTGATCATTAAGGCCAGGAAAAACCCCTGGCCCCGGACGTGATTTACTTAGTTAGCCTTTTCTGGCAATGGCAGGTGAACCCAATCGTTGTAGAAAGCTTCGATATTCGGTTCAAATTCATGCATCACAGGATACCAAGGAGTCGGTGCCTCGACGTCATGCATAATTCCACACTCAGGGCAATAGTACTCACGGTACACCTGCCAGTTGGTATCCGGCGCCATCAGCGCCGGATAGACTTCATGCATGGCTTCTGGGGTATCGCGAACGTAAATTAAAGCCTCGAGTTTCCAGTTCTTGCGATAGTCGCCAAACTCGTGACCACAACTGCATTTAGTGACCCACTCCTTCGTTTTCTTATTCTGCGCGATATAGAGGTGCAAACTAATCGGCAGAATGACCTTGTCATCCCATGGCAACTTGGACTGAAGCGCATTCAAATACATGCGAAAGCGATCATCATCCTTGGGCATGGAAAGCATACGCATGGTGGTTTCCCAGTCCAGTTTGCCTTCCACCAAATAGTTCACTTGTTCCTGTGTATAAACAGACATTTTAGTTCTCCAATAATATAGCTAGGCAGGAGCCGGGGTCTCGCCCCGGCCTCAAATCACTCTTCAACCAACGTAACGGTACGGACATCCGGCAGCTTCGACAGATCCATCCGATAGGTGGAGCCGAATGAAGGAACGCCTAACTCAGACTCTGGCAATTCCCAATCAGCTGGCAGATCCCAGAACGCCTTGAACTCATTCTTGAACTTGACGCTAAGGCCGAAGCTGGTCGCAAACATGTGACGCACCTGGACCGACGCATGCTTCGTCATGATTCGTGCGCGCT
>DHXL01000307.1:664-12280 GCA_002415335.1 Oxalobacteraceae bacterium UBA5157 | reverse complement strand
AACTGCATGCATTGGCCGAAGAAGCGCGCCAGGACTTGCTGGCGCAAGGCGTCGACCAGATGCGCATCCGCGTGATCGAACGCGCGCATCTGCGCTACGACGGCACCGATTCGGTCATCGTCGTGCCTTTCGACACCGTCGACCACATGATTGCGCAATTCGAGAGATTGTATAAGAAACGCTATTCTTTCCTGATGCGCGACAAGCCGCTCGTGATCGAGGCGATCTCGGTCGAAGCGATCGGCGTGTCCGATGAGAACAACGAGCTCGGCGAACAGCTGCCGGTGCGCGAAGGTCCGTTGCGTCCGACTGAAATCGTACGCCTGTTTTCCGGCGGCGAATGGCACGAAACTGCGTTGTACCTGCGCGAAGACACCCGCCCCGGCGACCTGATCAGCGGCCCGGCGATCATCGCCGAAAAAAATGCGACCAACGTGGTCGAACCCGGCTGGGAGGCGGAAGTCACGACGTTCAACCATCTGGTTCTAAGCCGCGTCGAAGCACGCCGTCAGCGCAAAGCGATCGGCACCACGGCCGATCCCGTCATGCTCGAAGTATTCAACAACCTGTTCATGAGCATTGCCGAGCAAATGGGCCTGCGGCTGCAAAACACCGCGATCTCGGTCAACATCAAGGAGCGGCTCGATTTCTCGTGCGCGTTGTTCGACGCCGAGGGCAACCTGATCGCCAACGCGCCGCATATCCCGGTGCATCTCGGTTCGATGGGCGACAGCATCAAGACCATCATGCATGAAAATGCCGGCCAGATGCGTCCCGGCGACGTCTACATGTTGAACGACCCTTACCACGGCGGCACCCATCTGCCCGACATCACCGTGGTCACGCCGGTCTTTGACAAGGACGGGAAGGACATCCTGTTCTATGTCGGTTCGCGTGGCCACCATGCCGACATCGGCGGTATCACGCCCGGCTCGATGCCGGCCGACAGTACCACGGTCGAACAAGAAGGCGTGTTGATCAACAATTTCCAGCTGGTACGCGGCGGCGAATTTCTGGAGCAGGAAACCATCTCCCTGCTTTCCTCCGGAAAATACCCGGCGCGCAACATCGGTCAGAACCTGGCCGATCTGCAGGCGCAGGTCGCGGCCAACCAGAAGGGTGTCGAGGAATTGCTGAAAATGGTCGAGCACTTCAGCCTGGCCGTGGTGCAGGCCTATATGGGCCACGTGCAGGACAATGCCGAAGAGGCGGTGCGGCGCGTGATCACTGTCTTGAAGGATAGCCACTACGAATACCGGCTCGATAACGGCGCGGTCATCAAGGTCGCGATCCGCGTCAACCATGAGAAGCGCACCGCCGATATCGATTTCACCGGCAGCTCGCCGCAGTTGAACAACAATTTCAACGCCCCCAGCGCGATTTGCATGGCGGCGGTGCTGTATGTGTTCCGCACCCTGATCGACGACGAGATTCCGCTCAACGCCGGTTGCCTGAAGCCGCTCAATGTGATTATCCCGGAAGGCTCGATGCTCAACCCGCACTATCCGGCGGCGGTCGTATCCGGCAACGTCGAAACCTCGAGCTGCATCACGAACGCGCTGTATGGCGCCCTCGGCGCGCTTGCATCGGCGCCCGGCACGATGAACAATTTCACGTTCGGCAATGACGCTTATCAGTACTACGAAACGATCTCGGGCGGTTCCGGCGCGGGCCAGGGATTCGACGGGACCGATGTGGTGCAGACGCATATGACGAACTCGCGCCTGACCGACCCGGAAATCCTAGAGTGGCGCTATCCGGTTCGTCTGGAGAGCTATGAAATCAATCCGGATTCCGGCGGCCATGGGCAATGGCATGGCGGCAATGGCGGGATTCGGAAAATTCGTTTTCTGGAACGCATGACCGCATCGATCCTGTCGAACAACCGCATCGTGCCGCCGTTCGGTACCGCGGGAGGCGAGCCGGGACGCTGCGGCAGGAACTATGTGATCCGCAGCGACGGCACGCGCGAGGAATTGAGTTTCGTGGCGAGCACCGAGATGCAGCCGGGCGATGTATTTGTCATTGAAACGCCGGGCGGCGGTGGCTATGGTGCACCTGCGGCGGTCGCCTCCTGATGCGGAAGGATCACAGCATCGAAAGAAATATTCATGCTTTCTGCAGGCAAGAAATCCCGCTGCCCGGGCAACTCGTTTTCACAGGCACGTTACCAACACCGCAGCCGTCAGCGCACCAGTGCCAGCCAGAGCGGCAGCGTCACCGTCGATACCAGCGTGCTCGCGGAAATCAGGAACGCGACGAGCGCGCCATTGCCGCCCATGCGCGTCGCCAGCACGTACGACGAAGCGGAGGTCGGCAATGCGCAAAACATCACGGCGATCTGCAACTGCAGCGGTGGCAGTTCCAGCCAGCGCGCCAACCCATACGCGATGGCCGGCAGCAGCAGCAACTTGACGCCGATAAAATAGGCGGCGATACCCTTCGACGCATGCAATCCGGTCAGGCGCAAGCCGGCGCCGACGGCGATCAGGCCCAGCGCAATCGATGCGTTGCCCATGCGCGATAACGTGGCGCCCAGCACCTCGGGCAGCTGCAAGCCCGCCATGTTGAACAACACGCCGCCGGCGGTCGCCAGCAACAGCGGGTTTCTGGCCAGCTCCCTGCCTAGCCCGCCGCTCTTGTGCACCAGCGCATGCACCGCCGCCATATTCGCAAGCGGAACCGCGAATCCGATGATCAGCGCCATCAAGGAAGTGCCCTGATCGCCGGCCAGTCGCGACGCCACCGCCAGCGCGATGTAGGAGTTGAAGCGGAATGCGGTTTGCACGCCGGACTCGAAAATCATCGGGCCGGGCCGGAACAGCGGTTTCGCCAGCCAGCCTAATGCAATGCCGCACAGCATGGCGCCGAGCGCGGCTTGCACCAATCTGCCGGTGATCGCGAAGTCGAGCGGGGTATGCGAGGTCGCGTAAAACAGCAAGGCTGGAAACAGCACGTAGTAGACGATTTTTTCCAGCCCGGTCCAGAAACTGTCGCCCCACTCGGTAATGCGGAGTAGCACGAAGCCGACCAGGATCAGCAGAAAATCGGGAAGCAAGATGGTCGTGATGGACATGGGGGGCATGGATATCTGGTCGGCGCGAGGAACTCGGTCCGGCTCGCCATTTCTAACTGCGTGTCGGCGGACGGGGGTGAGTATATGATATTTCATCGGTGCAACGATAGCGGCGGCACGCGCGGCGCCGCCCGACGCGAAGTCATGCGCCGATTTGCATCCCGGCTCGCCTGCAGCCTGAGTGCCTTGGTGATTGCCGCATGCGGCGGTGGCACTAGTAGCAGGCCGCTGCCCGCCGCTGTCGCGCTGACTGCGCCGGCCAACCTCGCGAATGGTCTCAGCGGCACGGTCAACCTTGCCGCCAGCGTGCCCGCCGATGCCGCGGTCAGCGCGGTCGAATTCCAGATCGACGGCAGTGCAGTGGGCAGCGTGGCGACGCCGCCGTACCAGATCAGCCTGGACGCAGCAACTTATCCTGCCGGCCAGCATGTCGTGCGCGCACGGGCACGCGATGGGGCCGGCAACGTGTCGGGCTGGTCGTCGGCAACGATCAGCATCGATGGCGGCAGCGACGTGATGCCGGGTTTTACGAAAAACGAACCCTGGGTCGGCGGCCTGAACGGCGCGACGGCATTTGCGCAAGCCGCCGACGGCCGGCTGTTCATTGCCGAGCAAGGCGGCCGTTTGCGTGTCGTCAAGAATGGCGCGCTGCTGAGTACCGCTTTCGTCCAGCTCAGTGTCGATTCGGCCGGGGAGCGCGGCTTGATCGGCGTCGCGCTGCATCCGGATTTCGCCGGCAACGGTTGGGTCTATCTGCACTACACCACGCCACAGAACGGCGCGCACAACCGCATCAGCCGCTTCGTCGCGAACGGCGACGTCTCCAGCGGCATCGAAACGGTACTGGTCGAACTGCCGCCGCTATCCAGCGCGACCAACCACAATGGCGGCGCGCTGCACTTCGGTAACGACGGCAAGCTGTACGTCGGCGTCGGCGACAATGCCGACAACACACGTTCGCAGAATCTGGCGGACCCGCTCGGCAAGATGCTGCGTTTCAATGACGACGGCAGCATTCCGAGCGATAACCCGTTCTTTGCGAGCCAGAACGGAGTAGCGCGCGCGATCTGGGCCAGCGGTTTGCGCAACCCGTTTACTTTCGCGGTGCAGCCGGGTACCGGCGGCCGCATCTACATCAACGATGTCGGCGAAGCGACGTGGGAGGAAATCGATGTCGGCATCGCCGGCGCCAATTACGGCTGGCACGGATCGGAAGGACCGGACAACATCACGTCCGGCGTCAGCGCGCCGCTGTTTGCCTACCAACACAGCGCGACAGTACCGCCCGGTTCCGGTCCCGGCGGCTTCTTCACCGGCTCGGCGATCACCGGCGGCACGTTTTACCCGCGCTCCGGCAGTTTTCCCGCCGGCTACCGGGGAAGCTATTTTTTCGCGGATCTGGCCGGTCATTTCGTCGCGCGCCTGGACTCGGCGAACGACAACGCCGCGTCTACGTTCGCGCGCGTGAGCGATGATCCGGTCGACCTGCTGGTCGGTGCCGACGGCGCGCTGTACGTGCTGATGCGCGGTAGTGTCGCGCGTATCGGCACGCCTTGATGTCAGCGCGGCTACTTCAACAGGCGCGCCAGTTCGACCGCGGTCTTGACGTTCATCTTGTCGAAAATATGCGCGCGGTGGACTTCGACCGTGCGCATGCTGATACCGAGCTGGTCGGCGATCACCTTGTTCATTTTGCCGGCCAGGATCAGTTCGAGCACCTCGCGTTCACGTGCCGACAGCAGCGCCAGCCGGGTTTGTATCGCCGCTGCCGAACCGGCTTGCTGCGATGCGGCGAGCGCTTCCTGCACGCGGTCCATCAGCTTGTTGTCGTTGAAAGGTTTTTCAAAGAAATCGAAGGCGCCGCGCTTGAGCGTATCGACCGCCATCGGCAGCTCGCCGTGGCCGGTCAGGAAGATCACCGGCAGCCGTTGCGTCAGTGCGCGCGCGGTCAGCACATCGAACAGTGCACCGCCGCTGATGTCCGGCATGCGCACATCGAGCAGGACGCAATCGCCGAGTACATCGAAGCCGATGCCGGCATCGAGCGCGGCAAGGAATGCGCTGCCGCTGTCGTAGGCCAGCGCCGCGATCCCGCGCGATTTCGCCAGCCATGCGAGCGAATCGCGGATCACTTCTTCATCGTCGACGATATGCAGCATCTGCTCTCCCGAGGTTGGTCCCGTGTCTGGTATTGTGCGCTCACTTGCCGTCGGCCAGATCCAATAGATTCCCGGACAGGATCGGCAGCGAGAAACGGAAGATGGTGCCGCCCGCGGGATTCTGCGCGTGACTCAGCGTGCCGCCATGAAACTCGACCGCGGTGCGGCAAATATTCAGCCCCATGCCCATGCCTTCCGCCTTGGTCGAAAAGAAAGGCGAGAACAGGCGTTCGGTGACTTCGTCCGGAATGCCGTGGCCCTGGTCGATAATCGCCACCGTCACGCTGGGCGCCGCGCCGCTCGCATCGAGCGCCGCCACGATGCGCAGGATGCGGCGCTGCGGCGCGATGTCTTGCATGGATTCGATCGCATTGCGCGTCAGGTTGAGCAGCACCTGCTCCAGCATCACGCCGTCGGCCAGCGCCGCCGGCAGGTCGGGTTCGATGCTGGTCTGGATCGCGACGAAGAACTGATGCGCCTGCAGTTCGACCAGCGGCAATGCGTTGTCGATCAAGTCCTGGATACGCACGGCACCGCGCAATGGCTCACGCCGTTTCACGAACGCGTGCACGCTGCGGATGATCTGGCCGGCGCGCTGGGCCTGCGCGCCGGCCTTTTCCAATGCCGGCTTGAGGCTGTCGAGGTCGATGGCGCCGTTGCGTGCGGCTTCGCTGTTGAGCATGTTGAGCGCGCCGGTGGTATAGCTTGAGATCGCCGCCAGCGGCTGGTTCAGTTCATGCGCCAGCGTCGACGCGATCTCGCCCATCGTCGCCAGGCGCGCGCTCGTCTGCAGCTTTTCCTGCTGGCGGCGATTCAGTTCCTCGACCTGTTTGCGGTCCGAGATGTCGAGGATCGATCCCATCCAGCCGGTTTGCCGGCCGCTATCGTCGACCAGCCGCGATTCGAAAATCAGGACCGGAAAGCGCTTGCCGTTGGCACGCTGGAACACGGTTTCGAATTGCGGGGTGACGCTGCCGGCCAGGACTTGCGAAAACCTCTCCTCATACTCGCCCATCGCCTCCGGTGCCCAATACGGCATCGGCGGCAGTTTGCCGATCAGGTCGTCGGCCGGGATGCCGACCATTTGGCAGAAAGCCGGATTGACGTAGGTGATGCGCCCGTGCAGATCGCGTGCGCGCAGGCCGGTCAGCAGCGAGTTTTCCATCGCGATGCGAAACGATACTTGCTGGCGTAGCGCGTCTTCCGCTGCCAGCCTGCGATTGATGTCGCGCCACAGCGCCCACAGGCTCCACAGCAGGCCGAGCGACAGCGCGATGACCGAGCCGACCATCAGGTTGGGCAGCAATTTCGGCGCGCTCTTGACGCTATTGGTGTGCAGGATCAGGTTGACGCCCGGCAGGTCGAGCGCACGTTGATGGGTGTATATGCCGTGTCCCGGGCCGCCCGCCGCGCGCTTGTCGACGACCAGGTCGTCGCCGTCGGTCAACGTGATTTCATTGTCCTGCGCGAACCACCACGGCACCATTTCATTCAGGATGCTGGGGGTCAGATAGCTGGCGACCATGCTGCCGACATATGCATCACCGCGGTATAGCGGCAGATGGTAATCCATCAGCATGGGCCCCGCCATGCCGGGCGGCGGCGCAGGCTGGCTGTATTGCGGATTCTTCGTCTTGCGTGCCTGGTCCGAGGTCGCTCTCGATGGCGCCGACAGGTCGTTCAGCGCAAGCGGTGTGCCGTCGGTCGATGCGACCGATTTTCCGTTCGCATCGAGCCAGACGATGCGCTGCAATTCGTGGTTGTTGCGGATCAGCGCATCCATGCGATCGTGCAATCGTTTGCCGCTCAGGTAGCCCGCGGCGATCTCGGTTCCCATCAAGTGGATGCTCTCCTCATCGCGCCCGAGCTGGAAGCGGATCGTTTGCTCCACCCACAGCGTATCGGCGATCAGCTGCTCCTGGCGCTCGTTCGCCTCCATCCGCTGCGACTGCCACGGCAGCCACAGCAGCACAGACAGGAACAACAGCACCAGGACGACCGGCAGCAGCCAGTGCAGCGTCTGGCCGCCGCGGACGCTGAAATTGAACGGGTGGGCGCTTCTTCGCATGATCATGGCGCTAGTTTAGCCGACTGGCGAGCCGCATTGGCCGCTCGCAGACCATGGGCCTATTGTGGTTATCCACAGTTGCAAGTGTTGCGCCGGAAATTGACAATGGACACGCAGAAAACAAGACCGTCTTATCCCTCAATCATCAGGAGACCTTCATGAAACTAAGAAACCTGCTTGTGACCCTGGCCGCCTCCGCGGTTACCGTCATCAGCGCCAGCGCGCTGGCGCAAGCCCCGATCGTGATCAAGTTCAGCCATGTGGTGACGGCCGATACGCCGAAAGGACAGGCGGCCGACAAATTCAAGGAACTGGCTGAAAAATACACGAAGGGCCGCGTCAAGGTCGAGGTCTATCCGAACAGTACGCTGTACAAGGACAAGGAAGAGATGGAGGCGCTGCAGCTCGGTGCGGTGCAGATGCTGGCGCCGGCGCTCTCCAAGTTCGGTCCGCTCGGCGTGAAGGAATTCGAAGTATTCGATATTCCATATATTTTCCCGTTCAAGTATGTCCTGAACAAGGTCACCGAAGGCCCGATCGGCAAAGGCTTGCTGAAAAAGCTCGAACCGAAGGGAATTACCGGGCTCGCCTTTTGGGACAATGGCTTCAAGGTGATGTCGGCCAACAAGCCGCTGATCCATCCGGCCGACTTCAAGGGTCTGAAGATGCGCATCATGTCGTCCAAGGTGCTTGACGATCAAATGCGGGTACTCGGCGCCAATCCACAGGTGATGGCGTTCTCCGAAGTATATCAGGGCCTGCAGACCGGCGTGGTCGACGGAACGGAGAATCCACCTTCCAATCTCTATACGCAAAAAATGTATGAAGTGCAATCGGATGTGACGATGTCGAACCATGGCTATCTGGGCTATGCGGTTATCGTCAACAAGAAATTCTGGGACGGACTGCCGGCGGATATCCGGACTGAGCTCGACAAGGCGATGACAGAAGCCACCGCGTTCGAAAAAATTGCTGCGGAGCGCGATAACGACATGGCGATGGCGGCAGTTCGCAAGAGCGGCAAGACCAAGGTCCACGAGCTGACCGATGCCGAGCAAGCGGAATGGCGCAAGGCCTTAATGCCGGTGCAAGATCACATGGCAAGCCGTATCGGCAAGGACTTGATTCAGGCGATCAAGAACGAATCACGGCCGGGCGCTAAATAAATTGCGACGGATGTGATGATTCGACGCGGGCGATGCGGTCCCGCCTGCGTCGAGTCGCCCTGAAAAATTTCCTCCGTTTCAATCAATAAAACCCCGTTTCGCGATCAATAGGGCGAAGACTGGAACAGCCATATCGGCTTGGCCGGTCGGCGCCAGCTTCTGTCAACCATGGAGATTTCATGAAAATCCTAGACCATCTGGAAGAGTGGTTGATCGCATCTTTGATGGCGATGGCAACTCTTCTTATTTTTGTGGCGGTGGTGCACCGCTATGCATCGGGGTTGCCGATTCCCTTCGTACAAGATGAGCTGATCAAGCTCAACACCAGTTGGGCCCAAGAGCTGTGCATCTTCATGTTTGTGTGGATGGCCAAATTCGGCGCCGCCTACGGCGTCCGTATCGGCATCCATGTCGGCGTCGATGTGTTGATCAACAAGATGAATACGCCATGGCGCAATAAATTTATTCTCTTCGGCTTGCTGGCCGGAGCCTTCTTTACTGCAGTCATCGGCACCCTGGGGGCGCGTTTCGTATGGGAGATGAGTCAGACCGATATCACCTCGGCCGACCTCGAACTTCCGATGTGGATGGTGTACATGGCGGTTCCGCTCGGTTCGTATCTGATGTCGTTCCGTTTCTTGCAGGTGGCATGGGAATTCCATAAAACCGGCGCCTTGCCGAAGCATGATGAAGCCCACGTCGTCGGCCTGGACCAGGTGCAGATCGCCGGCGAAGAGTCGAACGGAGCCAAAGCATGAACGCGTTGATCATTTTTGTGCTGCTGTTCGCCTTGATGCTGACGGGCATGCCGATTTCAATTTCACTCGGGTTGACGGTACTGACTTTCCTGTTCACGATGACCTCGGTTCCGATCGAATCGGTGGCGATGAAGCTGTTCACCGGCATCGAGAACTTCGAAATCATGGCGATTCCGTTCTTCCTGCTGGCCGGGACCTTCCTGACGCACGGCGGTGTCGCGAAGCGAATGATCAAGTTCGCCACCACGATGGTCGGTCATTGGCATGGCGGTATCGGGTTGGCCGGCGTGATCGCCTGTGCCTTGTTCGCTTCGGTCTGCGGATCGAGTGTGGCGACGGTGGCGGCCATCGGTTCCGTCATATTGCCCGAAATGGTCAAGCAGGGATTTCCCAAGAAATTCGGCGCGGGCGTGATTACCACTTCCGGTGCTCTGGGCATCCTGATGCTGCCGTCGATTATCAAGGTGATTTATGCGGTATCCACCAATACGTCGATCGGCGCGCTTTTTATCGCCGGGATCATTCCCGGCCTCATTCTGACCACGATGCTGTGCGTGACGACCTGGAACATCGCCCGCAAGAATAATTATCCGCGCCTGCCGAAGGCTAGCTGGCGCGAGCGCTGGGATGCATTTCGCGAATGTGCATGGGGATTGTTCCTGGTCGTGATCGTGGTCGGCGGCATTTTCAGCGGCATCTTCACCGCGACAGAAGCGGCTGCAATGAGTGCGGTGTACGCGTTCGTCGTGTCTATCTTCGTCTATAAAGACATCACGATGAAGGATGTGCCGAAGGTATTGCTGGATTCGGCCGCGATGTCGGCGATGCTGCTGTACATCATCACCAACGCGACGCTGTTTTCCTTCCTGATGACTTCCGAGAATGTTCCGCAGGCATTGACTGCCGTGATCGTCAACATGGGCTTGGGGAAAGTCGGTTTCCTGGCGATCGTGAATGTGCTCCTGCTGCTTGCCGGTAACGTGATGGAAGCATCGTCGATCATCCTGATCATGGCGCCAATCCTGTTCCCGGTGGCGGTCAAGCTCGGCATCGATCCGGTTCATTTCGGCATCATGATGATCGTCAACATGGAAGTCGGCATGTGCCATCCACCGGTCGGGCTGAATCTCTACGTCGCTTCGAGCATTACCAAGATGGGGATCACCGAGCTGACCATGGCGGTGCTGCCATGGCTGCTGACGATGGTGGTGTTCCTGATCCTGATCACTTATGTGCCGCAAATCACCATGTTTCTGCCGAATTTGATCTATCACTGATCGTCTTCGCCAGGCAGAAGGGCACCGGGCCACCGTTCTTCAGGAAGAAGGCGGTGGCTTTATTACGAGCTGAACGGAATTAGGAGGCAGGGCGCATGGCCTGTTTTCTGTTTTGAGGTATTGTGGGAGTCAATCAGATAGCGGTGCTACGTTATGCCCACAACCACGCAGAACTTCCATGGACAATAGTAAAACGACAGTATTGTTTTCGGCGATCGTCGCGGCCCCTTTCGGTGCGGTCGGTATCCGCACCGAGGCCGGTGCGGTGCGCGAGCTGGTCTACCTGCCGCCGCGCTTCGACGAGAAGGCGCCGTCAGACAAAGCCGCCGAAAAAGCCGTGCGCCAGCTTGGGCGCTATTTCGCGGAACCGGATTTCCGCTTCGACTTGCCGCTGGTACCCGCCGGCACCGCATTCCAGCGCAAGGTGTGGGACGTGATCGCCGCGATTCCGCGCGGCGACGTGCTGACTTACGGCGAAGTCGCCAAGATTATCCAGTCGGCGCCACGCGCCGTGGGCCAGGCCTGCGGCGCCAACTGGTTCCCGCTCGTGATCCCGTGTCATCGCGTGACCGCAGCGGGCGGCCTGGGCGGCTTTTCGCATCACGACGACGAGACCGGGTTTCATGTCGGCGTCAAGCGCTGGCTGCTGGCGCACGAAGGTGTCGAGGGTTACTGATGGCCGAGAGCGGCGCCGCCAGCCAGGCGATGATCGACGAGTTTTGCGACACGCTGTGGCTGGAAGACGGCCTGGCGAAGAACTCGCTCGACGCCTATCGGCGCGACATGCGCCTGTTCGCGCAATGGCTGCAGGCAGAGCGCGGCAAGCACCTGTACGGTGCCAAAGCGGACGATCTTCTTGCGTATTTCGCGGCGCGCCATGCCGATACCAAGGCGACCTCCGCCAATCGGCGCCTCGCGGTGTTGAAGCGCTTTTACCAGCTCGCGCTGCGGCAGAACCGGATCGGCGAGGACCCTTGCCTGCGCATGCGATCGGCGAAGCAGGCGCCGCGCTTTCCCAAGACCCTGTCCGAGGCGCAGGTGGAAGCCTTGCTGCGCGCGCCCGACGTCGACACGCCACTGGGTTTGCGCGATCGCACCATGCTGGAATTGAT